>CAZCGF010000160.1:4051-8589 GCA_964498115.1 uncultured Planctomycetaceae bacterium
CAGGAACCACCAAAAACCGACGCCAAAACTGAAATCCAAACCACCACAATCAAACTCGGCAAGGGCGACGCCCAATTCAATGCATACCTCGCAACCCCCAACTCCGACAAGCCCGGCCCTGCCATCATCCTCATCCACGAGTGGTGGGGGCTCAACGACTGGGTCAAGCAGCAGGCCGAGCGCTTCGCTGCCCAGGGCTACGTCGCCATCGCGCCAGACCTCTATCATGGCGAGGTCGCCGAAGACGGCGAGCACGCCCACGAACTCATGCGCGGACTCGCCGACGAGCGCGCCATCGCCGATATGAAGTCGGCCTTCGAATATCTGTCAACGCACAAGTCGGTGGACAAGAAGCGAATCGGCATCATCGGTTGGTGCATGGGCGGTGGGCTGGCACTCAAGCTGGCCATCGCCGAACCGAGGCTGGCCTGCACCGTCATGTGCTACGGCCGCCCCGTCATCGACGTCGACCAACTCAAAAAGATCAAAGGCCCGCTCCTCGGCATCTGGGGCGAGACCGACCGCGGCATCGAAGTGCCCCCGTTTAAAAAAGCCCTCAAGGAGGCGGGCGTGAAGGCAACCCACCACATCTACCCCGGCGCAGGCCACGCCTTTCTGAACGAGACGAATAAACGCGGATACAACGCCGTACAGGCGAAAAAGGGCTGGGCGGACATCGAGAAGTTTCTCGCAGACACATTAAAGTAGTACCCGACGGCGATCTGGAAATGCCACACAAAGAACCCAATCCATTGCGACCCCTGAGTGATGACCTCAAGCCGATCTGCGAGTTGGAGCGCGCCTTCGGAAATGAGATCGTCGCGGTTCTCGAGCCGGCCGGCAGCGAGTGCCCCTTCGCGATTGTCTTTCGCGACCCTTTGCATTTTGATGCCATTACCGCCGATCTCTCGCTGCCCGACACGGTGACGAAATGGGAAAACGATGACCCGCACTATCCGATTCAGTCGGGCTTTGCATGTAGCCGGACTCGGCACTCCGTCTCAGGCCCATCGCCTGTGCAGGAGATCTCCGGGAAGTGACAGCAATGGATCTCTGTGAGGCTCAGTTGCGGGGCGGTTTTTTCGGGCGCGTCCTTGGTGCAAAGTCGTAAAGGAGGCTGCGAGCATCATGAAACATAGCGTAAGGATAAACAGCGTGCGTTGGACACTCTCGGCGTCGATGGCTCTTTTGCCTTGCGTCACGGCGATGGCACTCGCAAGTCCTGAGCCGTCAACCCAGGTCAAGGCCAATCCCGAGAGCCCACTGGAGATAGGCAAGCCTGCGCCGCCCCTGAGCCTTGAGAAGCTATTGCAGGCCCCGAAAGACGCTGATGCCTCGTGGCCCGCGCTCAAGGGAAAATGCGTCGTCCTCGAGTTCTGGGCGACATGGTGCGCCCCATGTGTGGCCGCCATTCCCCACATCAATGAATTGAGCGAGAAATTCAAGGACAAGCCGATCGTGTTCATCTCCGTAACGGACGAAGACGAGTCAAAGGTCCTCAAGTTTCTCAAGAAGCGCCCGATTCACACCTGGATTGGCCTCGATACGGACAAGTCCACCTTTCGAGAATTTCAAATCCGCGGCATACCGCACACGATCCTCGTGGACGCAAATGGCGTCATCGCAGGAATCGCAAGTCCCACTGACGTCAAGAAAGAAACAATTGAGTCGTTGCTGGCGGGAAGACCATTGAACTTGCCCGCGAAGAGCTCAGGAAAAGGAGTGACTGCGGGGATTGACCCAGTTGAAGATGGCCGGTCCGCGGCGCCCATCTATCAAGTCCTGATACGCCCGAGCGACCCATCAAGAACATCGGGACAAGGAGCCCTTGGCGACGGTCGAATGTCTTTGATCGGCCTTAGCTTAACGGGTCTCATGTCGGATGTGTTTCATGTGGCACCCTATCAGATGGATGCGAAAGCCACGCTGCCTGATGGCAGGTTTGACCTCATCGCCAGCATGCCGCCAGGGCAGGAAGACCACCTTCGTTCCGAAGCTCAGTCTGCGTTACTAACCGCCTTCGCCATTCGCACTCGCCGGGAGAATCGACTGACGGATGTACTTGTCTTGAAGATTCCCGATGACAAGCAGCACAACCTCACCCCGACCGCTATGGAAGATGGCGGGCGATCGATGAGCAGTTGGAACACGGGCATCGAAATGACAGGCGAGCAATTCGATTACTTTGTCGATACGCTCGCTCGTCGGCTCAAGCGGCCGGTGGTGAACGAAACAGGCTTGTCCGCCCGTTTCGACATTAGCCTCAAGTGGGACGACGATTCACCGGACGCCATCATAAAGGCGGTCGAAAGCTCGTTAGGGCTGGAATTGCTACCGGCCAAACGCGAAATTGAGTTTCTCGTCATCGAAGATGCCGCTAAACAATCGCTCAGTAAATCCAACGCCGCAGGAGGCACAAAGTGACCCAACTACAAGCAGCCCGCAAGGGCCTCATCACCCCCGAAATGATCCGCGTCGCCCAGCGCGAGTGCACCACGCCTGAGTTCATTCGCGACGAAGTCGCCCGCGGCCGCCTCGTCATCCCGGCAAACGTCCGCCACCTCGCGGGTAGCGCCGGCGAAGCGCCGAAGACCCGATCGATCGGCCACAACGGCGATCGCCAGCAAGTCGTCGACGTGGACCACCCCGATTCCCTGACCGGCCACCCCGGCTCTCGCGATGGCTCCTCCTTCTGGGTCAACCAGTCCGTCACCCAGCGATGGACCGTCATCAACGACGCCGCCTACTGCCGCGGCCAGCGCGCCCCCAAGCGCCTCGACCCCATGGGCATCGGGCGCATGATCACCACCAAGATCAACGCCAACATCGGCGCATCCCCCGTCGCCAGCGACACAAAGCTCGAAGTCGAAAAGCTCATGTGGGCCCAGAAGTACGGCGCCGACACGCTCATGGACCTCTCCACTGGCGGCAATCTCATTGAGTGTCGCCAGGCCATCATCGACCACAGCACCATCCCCATCGGCACCGTTCCGATCTACAGCATGATCATCGGCCGCAACATCGAAGACCTCTCCCACGACGACATCCTCAAGGAAGTCGAGCGCCAGGCCAGGCAGGGCGTCGACTACTTCACCATCCACGCCGGCGTCCGCAAGGACAACCTGCACCTCATCAAGAAGCGAATCACCGGCCTCGTCTCCCGCGGCGGCTCGCTCCTCGCCAAGTGGATGATCTACCACAACAAAGAAAACCCCATGTACACGCTCTTCGATGAGATCAGCGCCATCATGGCGGAGTACGACGTGACCTACTCGCTCGGCGACGGCGTGCGGCCCGGCTGCCTGGCCGATGCCGGCGACGCGGCACAGATCGCCGAACTGGAAGCGCTCGGCGAGCTGGTTTATCGCGCACGCGAAATCGGCGTGCAGACCATGGTCGAAGGTCCGGGCCACGTCCCCCTCCACGAGATCGCCTGGAACATGCAGATTGAGCAGCGCATTTGCGACGATGCCCCGTTCTACGTCCTCGGTCCCCTCGTGACCGACGTTTTCCCCGGCTACGACCACATCACCAGCTGCATCGGCGCAACCGAGGCGGCCCGCGCCGGAGCGGCCATGCTCTGTTACGTCACGCCCAAGGAACACGTGGGCCTGCCGAAGGCCGACGACGTCAAACAGGGCTGCATCGCTTACAAGATCGCCGCACACGCCGGCGACGTCGCCCGCGGCATTCAGGGCGCGCGCCAATGGGACGACGACATGAGCCGCGCCCGCGCCGCCTTGAACTGGCCCAAGCAGTTCGAGATCGCCTTCGACGGCGAGACGGCCCGCGCCCTGCACGACGAAGACCTCGACGTCGATACCGACTTCTGCGCCATGTGCGGCCACGACTGGTGCAGCATGCGAATCAGCAAGGAGATCACCGAGTGGGCCAGCGGCAAGGCCGAAGGCTTCACGCCGGCAAAGGCGGCCGCGAAGAGCCCCGGCCTCACCCAGGAGCAGGTTGAGTTTCTCGCCCACCGCGGACAGAAGCATGCGTGCCACAGCGAAAACGTGGAAGACGTCGAAGAAGCCAAGCGCGTACAGAAGGAGTATGTGCAGATCGGCCGATCTGCTTCGTAAGCGATCAGAGATGGTTAATTGCGGCGTTTAATGAATGGGGCGATCAGAATTCGCGGCTTTGACAATCAGCCCGATCGCGCGATCGATCTCGTCCTCCGTCGTCGGTCGTCCGACGGAGAACCTCACCGCGCCGATCGCTCGCTCCCGCGAAATTCCCATCGCCGTTAAGACGGCCGACGGCTTTGCATCCCCGGAGTGACACGCCGCCCCGGTCGAAGCACAAATCTCCGGAACCCGCGCAAGCAGTTCGCCGCCGACGAATCCGAGGAAGCTCACGTTGAGCGTCCCCGATAGTCGCATCGTCTCATGACCATTGAGCACGATTCGATCACCGAAGGCCTTTGACAGCCCCGCCCACAGTCGATCGCGAAGCCGCACGATCGTCGGATCACTCAAGTGCGCCGCCGCCAGCTCCGCCGCCTTGCCGAGCCCGACCGACATGATGACGTTTTCAGT
>CAZCGF010000160.1:8689-10078 GCA_964498115.1 uncultured Planctomycetaceae bacterium
TCCGCAATCGGCTCCAGCGTGCCCACCTCGTTCTGCGCGTGCATCACGCTGATGAGAATCGTCTCCGGCCGGATGGCCCGCCGAATTTCCTCAGGATCAACTCGACCCGTGGCATCGACGCCCACAGCCGTAAACGTGTAACCGCGCCTCTCCAGCCGGCGCATCGGTTCAATCGTCGCCGGGTGCTCCACCGCCGTCGTGACGAAGTGCCGCCCCTTCGATGACTGAAGCTCGGCGACGCTCTTGATCGCCATGTTGCCGGCCTCAGTCCCGCCGCTGGTAAAGATGATCTCCGACGCCTCGGCGTTGATCAGCCGCGCAACCGACCGCCGCGCCGAAGCGACCGCCTCCTTGGCCGTCTTGCCGAGGTCATGGCCGCTGGAGGGGTTGCCGAAATGCGTCTCGATAAACGGCCGCATCGCCTCCGCCACGGCAGGGTCGATCGGCGTTGTCGCGTTGTAATCGAGATAAATCATCGCGGTATTCCCGGCGGCTCTCGGTCCGCACCGGCGATCTCATGATACCATCACGGCAGAACGGAGCGAACCCATTGCCGATCAGAAGCCGATGATAAAAGCATGGAAAATACCCCTTCGGCCCAGATCGGTTCCCGCTTGATCGACCTCGATCATCCCGTCTACGTCATTGCCGAGGCTGGCGTCAATCACAACGGAGACTTCGCGACGGCATGCAAGCTGATTGAGGCGGCCGCGCGATCAAGCGCCGACGCCGTGAAGTTCCAGCTCTTTTCCGCCGACCGTCTCGCCGCGCCGGATGCCCCGACATGCCAATACCAGAAAGATCACCTCGACGGCGCATCCTCGCAGTTGGAAATGCTGCGCAAGCTCGAGCTCCCGCCCGATGATTTCCACAGGTTAAAAGCCCGGGCGGATGAAATCGGCATCGACTTCTTGTGCACCCCCTTCGGCGTGGCCGAGGTCGACACGCTCGCTCGGCTTCCCGTCGCCGCGATCAAGATCGCCTCGCCCGACATCGTAAACGTCCCCCTCCTTCGCGCCGTCGGTTCAACCGGCCTGCCGATCATCGCCTCCACCGGCGCAGCAGACTTGGACGAAGTAAGGGCAGCCTTTGAAGTCTTCCGCCGACAGAACGCCGCTGATCGACTCATGTTGCTGCACTGCGTCTCGGCCTATCCGACGCCGGTTTCCCACACCCGGCTTCGTTGCATGTCCGCGTTGTCTCAGGAGTTCAACCTCCCGGTCGGTTTCAGCGACCACACCGCCGAGCCCGAATTCAGTGCGCTCGCCGTCGCCGCCGGAGCGGTAATCCTTGAAAAGCATCTGACCCTGGACCGCAGCGCCGATGGCCCTGATCACTTTTTCTCCCTGACGCCCGACGACTTCGCAAAATACACCGCCGCCGCCCGGG
>CAZCGF010000161.1:0-6012 GCA_964498115.1 uncultured Planctomycetaceae bacterium
TGACTTTTTACCGTTTTGACGTTTTCCCCCGCCGCTACAATGCCTCAACGATGAAGATCGATCTCCACACCCACATCCTTCCCGAGCGATGGCCCGATCTCGTCGAGAAGTTCGGCTATCCCGGTTGGTTGCGGCTGGACCATCACAAGCCCTGTCGCGCGAAGATGCTCATCGGCGATCGCGTCTTCCGCGAGATCGAAGACAACTGCTGGAGCCCCGCCCGGCGGATCGAGGACTGCGACCGCACCGGCGTCACCAGGCAGGTCCTTTCCACCGTCCCGGTCATGTTCAGCTATTGGGCCAAGCCCGCCGACGCCCTCGAACTCTCTCGCCTCCTCAACGACCACATCGCCGAGGTCGTCCGCAACAATCCCGACCGCTTCATCGGCCTCGGGACGATCCCCATGCAGGACCCCGACCTCGCCTGCCGAGAGTTGGAGCGCTGCGTCCGCGATCTCGGAATGCCCGGCGTCGAGATCGGCACCCACATCGAGCCCAACAAATTCACCGAACGCGCGGAACAGTGGAACCTGAACGAACCGGCCCTGGCCGCCGTCTTCCAGACCGCCGAGCGGCTGGGCGCCTGCGTCTTCGTCCATCCCTGGGACATGATGGGCAAGGATCGCATGGCGAAATACTGGCTGCCTTGGCTGGTCGGCATGCCGGCGGAGACGAGCCTCGCTATTTGCTCGATGATCTTCGGCGGAGTGTTTGATAAGTTCCCGAAGCTGCGCGTCGCCTTTGCCCACGGTGGCGGGTCCTTCCCCTTCACCATCGGCCGCGTCGAGCACGGCTGGCGCGTCCGGCCCGACCTCTGCGCCGTCGATTGCAAGACCAACCCGCGAGATTACCTCGCGAAACCAAACGGCACGCCGGCCCGCTTCTGGGTGGACTCACTCGTCCACGACGCCGACGCCCTGAACTTCCTCATCGGCCTCTTCGGCAGCCGCCGCATCTGCCTCGGCTCCGATTACCCTTTCCCCCTCGGCGAAGCCGAACCCGGCAAGCTCGTGCTGGGCATGTCGTCGCTGGATGAAAAGACCAGAGACCACATCCTCCATGCGTCGGTCAAGGAGTTTCTGCACGGTTAACGTGATTGCGAAGTGGCCCCGGGGGCGAGTGCAAATATCGTTGCACCATCATCGCTGTGGGATTGGTATGCCCAGCCGCGCCATCACCATCTTGAGGTCCGCCCACGCCTTGCCCTTCTGCGTCGGGTCGCGCAGCAGATACGCCGGATGAAACGTCGGCATCACTGGAATCGGCTCGCCGATCGTCGCCGTCCCGCTCACGTAAAAATCGTGCCACCGCCCGCGCAGCCGCCCGATCCCGTCGCGCGTCCCCAGCAGCGTCTGCGCCGCCGGCGCGCCGAGCGCAATGATCACCTCCGGCTTGATGATTTCAATCTGCCGCAGCAGATAGTCCTTGCACGCCGTGATCTCGTCGGTCGCCGGCGTCCGGTTGTTCGGCGGCCGACACTTGATCACGTTGGCGATGTACACCGCTTCCCGCTTCAGCCCCATTCCCTTCTGAATCATGTCGGTCAGCAGTTGCCCCGCGCGCCCGACAAACGGCTCGCCCGATACATCCTCGTCGTGCCCGGGCGCTTCGCCGATGAACATGATCCGCGCCGCGGGACTGCCCACCCCGAACACCGTCTTCGTTCGCGTGGCGTGCAGCGTGCACTTCACGCACACCTTGACCTCGGCATCGTCAATCACCGCCAGCGCCGTGTTGCGCAGCTCGATCTCCTCGCGCGAAACCGGCGATCGCGCCGGCAGCGGCGGTGCTTGGGGCGTGCCAGACTCGGATGTCGCTAGAGCGCCTGATATGCGAATCGGAAGCACGTCCGCGCCAAGCAGCGCATCGGCCTCAAACCGCTGTCGAAGGGCGTCGGCAATCGTCGAGTGGGGGGCTGACATCTGCCATTCGTCTTACCAGAGTCATTCCGCGCCGACAAGGCGACATGAATCCCCATTGTGAATTTACGCCGGCATCCGCCGGTGTATCTTCGAATCCACCGGACGTACATCCGGCCATTCGTCGAGCCGACCCGCCGCCGAGCGATCGTCGATGAGCAGCAATCCCCCCGGCCGAAGCGCCGGCATGACATTGCGCAGCCCCTCCTCCGGCCGCTCCAGTCGGCAGAACACGTTGAACGCCACGATCACATCCGCCTCCATCGGCACGCGCTGAAATGAAACATCGAGACAATGACACGCCGCGCCGGGAATCTGCCGGGCAACCGCCGACAGGATGCGCTGCGACCGGTCGATCACCACCAACCGATGGGGGACGGTGATGGTCCGCTCGATCTCCTCCGGCTCCAGTGAGCGAAGCGGCATGACCGGGATACGTCGCAAGAGTTGATCACTGTATCGCGCCGCATCACCCATCAGCTTGCGAAGACTGGACGCATCCTCCCGCGATGAATCGTTCAACATGCCGGCCATCAGCGACGTCACGCCGCCGGGCCCGATGACGAGTATCGTGGGATTGTCTGTTTCCTGTTCGCGCAGGAGTTCCGCGAGCCGTTCAAAGACAGAAAGGTGACGGTTGTGCCACGAAGTGGAGCCGACGGGGTCCAGCACGCTGCGTATCCCTCCCTTGTTGGCGATCCGGGAGGCGATCAGGGGACCATCTTGAATCTGGCCACGTTGCTGTTCATCTTGCCGGCGATGACGTCCTCAACTTCGACCTTCATCACATACTCGCCGGCGCCGAGCGTCTTGGGAATCGCCAGCGGGCCGATGGTCAGGTAGAAGTCGCTTCGCTGCTGCCGGGCAAGGTCTTCGATGTTCTCATCGCGCTGGGTCCAGAGCTCTTCGCCCGTGGTGCTGAGCAGGCTCTGGCGAACCGAGAGCAGAGTGCGATACATCCCCGAGGGCGTCTTCTCGGATTGGAAGTTGTCGACCTCGATGTAAAGCAGGACAAGGTTTCGAGCGCTGACTCGGAAGTCGGGGGGCGAGATCGGCTCGTATCGGCCGAAGCCGTCGATCGCGCTGCAAAGCTCAACCTTCGGCACGCGAAGGTCAGCCTTCTGTCGAACGAGCTGGCGCAGCGTCTCGATGGCATCGAGTTGCCGATTGGCCCACGTGGCCGGGTCGCGCTCCGACGTGCTGCGCGCCGACATCATGGCCTGAATCTGCCCGCGCATGATTTCCTGGATGTCTTCATTCACGCCATCGGTCGGCGCGAGGGCCTTGTCGTCCTGGCCGTCGACGAGGTACATCATTCGCAGCCGGAATTGCTCTTCCAGATTGTTCGGATCGCGCGCGACGAGCCGCTCCTGCTCGGCGATTTTCGCCTTGATCGCATCGGCAATCGGCGCAGCCGTCGAAGGGGCCGGCGCGGCGGGTGAGTCTGTCGCGATCGGTTCCGACTTGGCCGGAATCAATTCCTCGGTTGTCGAATCATCCGCAATTGTCTGTGGCCGGGAATTCGCCGTCGTCTTCGGCGCTGCGGACACGGAGATGTCCGCGAGCACCGGCGGCTTGGCGACCGGCTTCTCGTTGGCGCTTGCCGTCTCCGCCGTCTCGGTCTGCTGAGCCGGCGTCGATTCTTCCGGCTTGTCGACACTTGCCGGAGGGCGATTTGTGGCCACGGCGGGCGACTGCGTGACAGGTTCTTGCGCAGCGTCTTTATTCTCGATGGGGTCGGGTTCAAGCGGCTTGGGCTGGTTTCGCTTCGCGGTGGGCGGCATCTGGCCGGAAGTCTTCTTTTCCGGCGTCGCACCGATGGCCGACTTGTTGTTCGCGGTCTCGGTTGAAGGATCGTTCAGATCGGCGATCTGCGGAGCGTCGTCGTTTCCGCTCTTGCTTGGTGCATCGGCGCCGGCTGGGCCGCCGGGGTTTTCGCCGGAGTCCGGCGCCCACTCGGGCTCATACTGCCCAGAATCACTCCTCGATCGCGCTGCCGTCTTGCGAATTCGATTGGCCCGATCCGGGTCATTCTGCCGCTCGATCTTCGTGGTGAAATCGTTTTGAACGTAGCCCGGGTCGTATCGATTGTTCATCGACTTGACGTACTCTTCGACGCGCTTGTCCACTTCCTTGGCGTTGGGATCGTCCGGATCGGTAGATTCCGGCTTCGCGGCCGTCTTCTCGGGCTGGGCCGGCTTGGCCATGGCAGCCGGCTTGGTCTCTTTGGATTCAGTCTTCTTCAGGCCGAACCAGTCCCACTTCTGCTCGGAACAGCCGTATGAGAAAGTGGCAAGAATGAGCGCCGCGGCACAGGCCGACGGACGAGATACGGACGGCAACTTTGACATGTGCAAACCTTATCCTCGTTTAACGGGCGTCCCGCGCGACGCCGACCGGACCATCCTCCCTGCATACCCCGGAACCAAGAGGCCCATTCTCGCGGTATTTGTTCGACAAATCCAGTGCAACGACTCAAGCCCAGGTGCCGGCTGCGGTAGCTAAGACGCCACGGCGAGGTTGCAAATCAGCTTTTCGACGCCCAATTTGACGCCGCCCAGACCGCTTTTCACACCGACGTCGATCCGCAGCAACTGGCTGAGAATGTCCTCCCATTGTGACGCCGAGAATCGGCCAAGCTGCCGTCGCACGGCCTGAAGGTCGCCCCAGATTCCCGCCTCCTTCGCTGCGACTGCGATCGGTGCGCCGCTGTCAATAACCCGTCGGGCCTCGGCCATTCGCCGAAATGAATAGGCGAGCCCGCCGATCGCGCGGTATTCGGCGTCTCGATCGTGACTGATCACCTGATCCCACAGCTCCAGTGCCGCCCGTGCATTGCCGTCGCAAACGGCATCGACGAGCTTGAAGACCACCTCGGCGCGAGACTCACCGACCAGTTGCTCGACGTCCTTCGCGCGGATCTGCGTCTCCGGGGCTACAAAGGTCGCCAGCTTCGACAGCTCCATGTCGAGGAGCCCAAGCTGAGCTCCGACCAGATCAACGAGCAGCCGAGCCGCCGCATTCTCCAGCCTGCACTCGTAAGGATCGTTCGCCCGATCGGTCAGCCAGCCGACGACCGCGGCCCCCTTGGGCGTCTCGCACGGAATGTTCTTTCCGATCTCGGCCGTCAGCTTGAAAAGGCGAGTGTTCTTGGGCCAGCTTTGACACTCCAGGACAAGCACGCCGGACGGCGATGGGGCGGACAGGTATTTCTCAAGGACGTCGCGATTGGCGCTCACGAAGTCGTCGGCATCGCGAACGAGAACCAGCCGCACCGGCGCGAGCAGCGACGGCGTGCGACATTCATCGAGCACCGTCGCGATGCGTGCATCGGGCCCGGCGAACTCCGCCAGCGTCATCTGATCGCGATCCTTGCCGAGAACGGATTGCAGGACATCCTCCAGCGCCTCTGCGCGGAGGAACACATCCGGACCGTAGATAACGACAATGGGGGGGTGGGGGCGATTTGACGGGCCCTTGCCCGGGTCGCTTCCGCTTGCTCTTGGCTTTCCGGCCGCCATCCTTCGCCCTCCCGAAGCAAGACAGCCGCCATCGCTCGACCGACTGCTTACGGTGTCGATTCGAGTTGCGCCGCGACGGCGGCGTCCCGATACAGCTCCAATCGTTTGGCTGCCTTGCGCCGCTGTTCCTGCGTGGCTGTCTGTGATGCCTCGACCTTGCTCCACGCTGCCCGGGCCTGCGTTCGGTCGCCCATGAAGAGCGTCACATCACCGAAGCTCAACCAGGCGTCGGCGTCGTCAGGGGCCAGAAAAAGCAGCTTTTGCAACGTCGCAGCCGCCGAACGGTAATTGCGATGTCGCGATTGCACAAGCGCCATCGTCTTCAGCGCTGCCGCATCGTCGGGTCGATCTTTTAACAGGCGATCGAGCTCATCCTCCGCCTCTTTTGTCTGACCGACAAGCAGGAGCAGCGCCGCCAGATCGTGTCGGGCTGAAGCGAGGCCGGGATCGTATTCCAGCGCCTTGCGGTAACGAACGATCGCGACGTCGGTCTCGCCGCGCAACCGGTGCCAGGTTCCCAGTTCGTACTGCTTGCGGGCATCTTCGGCCACCACTGGATCGACACGCTGCAT
>CAZCGF010000161.1:6112-9852 GCA_964498115.1 uncultured Planctomycetaceae bacterium
GCGCGCAGCTCGGCGATGGGGCGGTACATCTTCGACTGTTCGGTTCGTGCATAGACCGTCACAGGTCGCTCGGTCAGATTGTCGTCGAGAACCTCCCAGCGGATCGTTACCTCTCGTCGCTCGGCGAAGTCCTCGGCCGAGCGCACGCTGAGAATCTTGGCGATCGGTGCGCTGAGGTCGACGCGCACCCATTGCTGAGGAGCCGTGCCCGGAGTAGGTGGGGGGGAAGAGGCGCCCGCGCCATTGTGCAGCACGAGGTAGAACCCGTAGAGCCCCTCACCGTCCGCATGGTAGGTGATGGAGCTGCCGGCCGCGCTTATTCGCTTGGTCAGTTTGCCCCTCTTGCCGAGCCCTCCCTCCAATCGTTCAGAGGTGTACTTGGTCCACGTCGCCCCGCGATCGGTGGTCACCCACAGGTCGACCTGCGTCACATTTCCCCCCGACGAGGCCGACTGGTAGGCGATTTCGATGTCCTTTGTCGGCAACGACGGGATCTCTCGCTCGAAGAACGGCGACGGCAAGTTTTCCGGCGCAATCGTGTCAGAGGGGATGTCCGCGGAAGCCGCCGCAATGGCGCCGCATACGACCGCGGCGGCAATCACAAGGCGTACGAGCAAAGAGTCAGGCGATGTCATCTGTCTTCCTTTGGTGTTCTCTCCCGACGGTCTGGCGGGCCGGCGAGTACATCCGTCCTGCGTGCTCCGTCGCGCAACGACGATCACGCCGGTTATCGGGCATATCGACGTATCAGGCGTCGTCACTAAAAGTCTGACGTCGCCCATCCCGAAAAAACGTCGATTCCAGCTCTGCCAGTGGCGTCGTCCGAATCCAGGCATGCTCGAAATGCGTTTTGGACTGGCCCCGCCCGTCTCCGTTTTCAATACTGAAATCGGCTCTTTGCTCACGTCGTCCGGCCCGTGGAACGATGTTGAGGGTGCCCGGCGAATCGATCCTGTGCCGGTGGGTAGTTTTGGATAGCAGCCAAGCTAGTGGGGGAATAAGCCGTGAAGATTTCGTCCAGGATTCGCAGAATGGTCATGGCCGCTTCGGTCTGCCTGATTTTCGCCGGGGCTGCCGGTTGCGTCCAAAGCGACTACGGCTCGGCCGTCAATTATCGCTGGCTGCCCGACATGCGTCCCGCGCGGCAGGCGCCACCGTCGAGAAATGTCCGCCCCGCGACCGTCGAACAGCCGCCCAAGCAGATCGAGTCGTCCGAGGACTACCGCGAACGCCACCCTTCGATGTGGAAGCGCAAGCTGCGGGCCATGTACGCCAGCGCCTGAATCGGACGTGCTAAGACTTGCGAATCGTGATCGACTGTCCGGAAGAATACCGCGCGCCGGGCATCAGCAGCAGTTCCACCAGGGACGCCACATCTTCCGGCTGTAGAACCTGATCCTCAGGGAACTCGGGAAATGCCCCGCGAAGCATGACCGTCTCAACGGCGCCAGGGGCCACGCAATAGACGCGTATCCCGTGCGGCCGTCCCTCTTCCGCCAGTCCCTTGGTGTAGGTCGTGACAAATGCCTTTGCCCCGCCGTACGCCGCCAAACCGGGAAACGGATCGTGCGCGGCGACCGACGAGATGTTGACGATAGCGCCGCCGCCGGTTTTCACCATCCCATCCCAAACCGCGCGCGTGCAGAGAAACACGCTGCGCATGTTCGTGCGGACAAGGGTGTCAAAGAGGTGCGGCTCCATCTCCTCGATCTTCGCGACCGGGGCGATCCCCGCGTTGTTCACCAGAATCTTCACCGGACCCAGCACTTCGGCCGTCTCGGCGAAAAGCCGCTCGACATCTTCCTCGCGTGTGACGTCTGCCACGACGGAAAGCACGCGGCCGTTATCTCGCTCGATGCACTTTTGAGTCTCGTGGAGCTGCTCAGCCGTTCGAGAGGTGATGGCGACGTGAGCGCCGGCGGCAGCCAGCCGACGTGCGATGGCGCGGCCGATGCCTCGTCCCGCCCCCGTGACAACAGCTGTTTGTCCTCGTAGCAGCATGTGGTCCTCAACGTCTATGGGCGCGTCGCCTTTCCGGAGACGATTCCAGCCGATCCGCCGAGTTTAACGAGCTCAATCCGTTTGCCGAGCCGGTTCTGCTCGTCGGGTGTCCCGGCTTCGCAGCGACAGGAGCCGCCGCAACCTGACGACGCCGACCTTCGCATCCCAGCGACGATGCGCGCGACCAGAAAGATCACGGCTGCCCCAACGCAAACCGCGACCAGCGACATTTCTACGACCGGATTCATGGCAGGGGATTCTAACGCGCTATCGGCCGCTTGGCGATTTGGCCGCGTGACTCGGCGAGCATACGATACCCCGCCCGCGAGGAAATAAACCTCGCCGATCGCTCCAGGATTGAGCCAAGTTATGCAAAAGTCGTGGTTCAACATTCTCGTCGCGGCCGTCTCATCGATGGCCGCAATCGCCACGGGACCGGGATGCGCCGGGCCTGGCCCGAAGTTGGCCCCCGTCGCGCCGCTGGAAAGTGTCGCTACAGACGCCGGCGACGTTGAACACCGCTATGACATGAACGATGACGGGCGGGCGGACTACGCCGAGCTTTTTAACGCCGACGGGCGAGTTCATCGTCTGCAATTCGACACCGACAATGACGGAGTCCTCGAAGCAGTCGTCGATCGCCTTGGCGCTGGATCAAGCGAAGGCGACAGGCAACTCGTCGTTCTGCTCGACAGCATCCCGTACGGCGTCGTCCACGAAGCATGGCAGGCAGGCCGATTCCGGCTCTTTCCCCCTCCCAGCCGCGTCATCAGCCCGTTCCCGGTCATGACCGATTTGTCGTTCTCCGAGTTCTTCGGCGTCTCTCCCTCTCCGGGCGCGGAGTCGGAGTACTACGACGGCAATATTCTGCACGGCGGTTACGACGTCTATGCGGCTGAAGGTAACGCGGGATGGATCGATCACACCGATTACCACCTCCAGTTCATCGCCCACGCCGTCGCATATCTGTGGCCGGACATCTGGTATGGCCACGAACTCGGCAAGATTCAGCGGCATTTCTTTCGCGGCCAGGAGAATCCGTTTGTTGGCTATGTCGTCACCACCTCCGGCCTCGGCGCGACGCAGGGCAGAAACGGGCATCAATCGGCGCTGGTTCGTCTGGACCGATTCTGCCAGGCGGTGATGTTCGAGATGCGCGGCCGCGTGCAGATCACGCTCATGTCCGACCACGGCCACTGCCTCTTGCCGAGTAAACGCATTCCGCTATCCGACCTGCTGAAGAAATTCGGCTATCGCGTCACCAGTCGGCTTCGAGGGCCCGAGGACGTGGTCGTGCCGGAGTTTGGCGTCGTCAACTTTGCGGGCGTCTATACAAAGTCGCCGGATTCCGTCGCCCGCGACCTGATCGGCGTGGACGGCATCGAGTTGACGACTTTTCTTGACAAAGATGATTCAGTTGTCGTTCAGAGTCTTGACGGCCTGGCCCGCATCCGTCGAAGCGCCAGCGGAGACGGCTACAGATACGACTGTGAACACGGCGACCCGCTTCAGTTGCTTCCCGTAGTTGATGCCCTTCGTCGGAACGGCGAAGTCGGTCCGGACGGCAGCATCGCCGACGACGCCTTGTTTGATTCGACGAAGGACCACCTATATCCAGACGCCCTCCATCGCCTCTGGCGGGCCTTTCACGGGCTGATGGTGAACCCGCCGGACGTAATGATCTCGGTGCAGGACGGCTGGCACTGCGGCAGCGCCCTGATGACAAAGCTGGTGGACGT
>CAZCGF010000162.1:0-9761 GCA_964498115.1 uncultured Planctomycetaceae bacterium
GGGCAGGCGGCCTGTTGGGGCGTCCGCTTGCCAGGCGGTTTGCGCTGAACAGGGCATGGCAGACTGTTGCGCTGGACCGGGCCCGGCTCGACATCACCGATGAGGGAGCCGTCGGTCGCGTGATGGACCGTGAGAAGCCGGGGCTGATGATCAACTGCGCCGCATTCACAAAGGTCGATGCGTGCGAGCAGGAGAAAGAGCTGGCCCAGCGGGTCAACGGCGAGGGGGCGGGCATCGTTGCGGCGGCGGCGGCGAAGATCGGGGCGCGTTTGATACATATCTCGACGGACTATGTTTTCGACGGCACTTCCGCCCTGCCCTATCGCGAGGATCAGCCGCCGGCGCCGCCGGAGATGCTCTGCTGGTACGGTCGATCGAAGCTGCTGGGCGAACAGGCGGTCACGGGCCGGCATCCTTCGCCTTTGATCGTTCGGACTGCGTGGGTTTTTGGTGAGGATGGGCCGTGTTTTCCGAAGACGATATTGCGCCTGGCGAAGGAGCGGCCGGAGCTTCGCGTGGTCAACGATCAAGTCGGCTCACCGACGTATGCCAGGGACCTGGCCGATGCGATCTATCGCCTGGCGCAACATCCGGAAGCGACCGGCATCATGCACGCGACCAACTCGGACATCTGCACGTGGTATGAATTCGCAAACGAGATATTGCGCGTCGCGGGCATCGGCACGCCCGTTCGGCCTGTCAGCACGGCGGAATTCCCGACGCCGGCGAAGCGGCCCGCGTTCTCCGTTCTGGATAATCGACGATTTGTGCAGACGGTCGGCGCGCCCTTGCGAAGTTGGCGCGAGGCCATTGCCGATTTTCTCGCGGGGTCAGCGGGCTGAGTCGGGCGGCGTCATTTCTTCATGCGGGCCAGGTCGGCCTCGGCGGCGATGTAACCGAAGGCCGGCCAGTAGCCGCCAGCGACGACTTTCTCGAAGATTTCCTTCGCCCCGTTGCGATCGCCGTTGCAGAGGCGCCAGTTGCCGACGCCGTAGCCCATGGTGGCGAGGTCGAGGTCCGACGCCTTTTGCACGTCAAGCAGGCTCTCGGGGGAAATGAGGCCCTTGTACATGAGCAGTCGCTGGAAGTAGGCCTTGTTTTCAATGATGTCCATACCCTCGTTGATGGGCTCGAGGAGTTTGGCCGCTTCTTCGTCGCGGTCCATGCGGCGAAGGGCCATGTACATCCAGTCGGTGACCGCGACGACGTTGTCGTCGTACTTGCCGCCGGCCTTCATGGCCTCGCCGAACGAGTCGAGAGCAGCGGAGAAATCACCCTTGAGGTAGCGAGCGACGCCGAGGTGATAGTAGACGTTGAAGTGCAGGGTCGTCAGCGGGATGTTCCGCGCGTTGGGCATGCCGTCCTGCTCGATGACGTCCTCGGTGCCGGAGATGAGGCGGGCAGCGCTTTGGAGGTCGGCGATGGCGTTATCGAACTGGCGGACGGTGATGTAGCGATGGCCGCGATGGCGATAGAGCGGGGCATACTTGCGATGCCGCTCGATCCCGCTGGTGAAGACGTTGATGGCGTCGGTCATTCGCCACAGGTAGCCGAGGCGTCGGCCGACCCAGATGAGCAGGTCGGGATTGCCGGGATTTGCACGGGCGTTGGCCTCGGCCCTGCGCAGGTCTGATTCCAGCTTGGCCTTTTCAGAGGCCGGCGGGTTTGCGTAGAGCGGCCTGCCGAGGAGGGAGATGGTCTCCGGCGCGTTGGGGTCGTTGCGATATCGGGCGATGTCGGCCTCCTGGTGAGCCGGTTGGCCGCAGGCGAAGCCGCACGTCACGAGTAGCGTTACCGTCATTATGCCGATTTGTTTCATTGAATCGCTCCCACCCGAGACGGCGGCGCGAAATTCACGGCGCACATCTCCCACCTGTATCTATCGGGCAGTCGGGCCTTCCGAAATCACCAGTGGAGCTCTACGGACCTTCTCTGCGGGGTTCTGCGTCCGCCTCATCGCCCCGGGGCCGCGAACCTATCCACTGGCCGGACAAGTCGTTAGACTGATGGGGCAGAGGGCCGGACCGTGAAGTAGTCCGTTCCGACGATTTATTGGTTGTGAATCTTTATGCCGGCGAGCGACGCCGCTGTTGTCGTCCCGGCGTGTGCGGAAGGATCCGACGATGGTTGCAGATCTGACAGTTCTCAATGACCGTCCGGAATACAAGGGGCCGGCCAGCTTCAGTCCCAGCGGGTGCGACCCGAACGGGCGCTGCGGCAATGGGCTGGAGAAGATTTACCCGACCTGCGCCGTGCGCTACGGCTATATGAATTACATCGGGGAGTTTCGCTATGCCCCGGGGATGCTCTTCGGCTGCGGTGGGAAGGTCGTCATTCAGACGCAGCGCGGCATCGAAATCGGCGAGCAGGTGAGCCTGACCTGCACGGGTTGCGACAAATCCGTCAAGCGTCAGACGATGCTCGACTACATGAAGAAGAGCGGCCCGGACTTTTATCAGCTCAAGAGCGGGCGGATCCTGCGGGCAGTCACGCCGCAGGACCTGATCGAGGAAAAGCACCTGGTCGATGGCTCGCGGGAGAAGATTCTGCGCGCCCGGGAGCTGGCCCGCGAGCTTGGCCTGGACATGAAGTTCGTGGCCTGCGAGCACATCTTCGGCGGCGAGCGGATCATTTATCACTTCATGGCGGAAGGCCGGATCGACTTCCGGGAGTTTGTCCGCCAACTCGCCCACGAGTATCACACGCGCATCGAGATGCACCAGGTCGGGGCGCGGGACGAGGCCCGGCTGGTCGCGGATTTTGAGATTTGCGGCCGGGAGTGCTGCTGCAAGAACTTTTTGAAGACGCTTCGGCCCGTGTCGATGCGGATGGCGAAGATTCAGAAGGCGACGCTCGATCCGTCGAAGGTTTCGGGGCGGTGCGGTCGTCTGCGATGCTGCCTGCGATATGAACACGAGGGCTACGAGGAACTGGATAAGAAGCTGCCCCGCGTGGGCAATCGCGTGCGTACCGATGCCGGGATCGGCACGGTGCGAGACCGACAGATTCTCACGCAACTGGTATCGATCATTTACGACGACGGCGACCGGATTGAGACCGTCGGCGTGGAGGATCTGCTCGAAAGAAATCTTCCCAAGCGGGCACCGATGGATCCTGCCGCGGCGAACGATGCGAACGCACGCGGACGTCGACCGTCCGGGCGCGGGCCGGATGCCCCCGGTGATCGGCCTCGACGGGACGGGCCTCCTCCACAACAAACCCCTTCCGGTGAGAATCAAGTTTCACCACCGGGAAGTTCGACGGATCAGGCCGTGGGTGAAACGGCGCAGCCGCGCACGGGTGAATCGGGCCCTCCGGGCGGCGGAGATTCCGGTCGCGATCGACCGCGAGGCGGCCGTCGTCGCGGTCGCAGGGGTCGGCGCGGGGGCGCGGGTCGCCAGGATCAATCCGACAATCGTGCGACTCCGCCACAGGAAGGCGGTAAAATGGGTGAACCTCCGCCGCCTTCAGATCGTTCAGAAGAACGTCCCCCGAATGCCGATTCATGAGACTCGGCGTCAGGGCGAGAGTTTTGGGATGTCCAAGAAGAAGTCCATAGCATCAGCATCGCCCACCGGAAATGCGGTCGAATCGCCCTACCACCCGCAGGCCTTTGAGTTCCTGCGGCAGGGGCTCGACTACACGGTGCGAAAGACGCACGGCGACCGCGCCGACGTGGTGCGCGGCATCCTGCACTGGCTTCAGGAGCATCAGGCCGAGTTGAGCCAGCTCCCCGTGCTCTTGTCTCGCGGTGAGATTCCCCCGGTCATCGTGAACATGATCCGGCAGATCGGCGATCTGGAGGCCGCGGCCGACCATTTGAACCTGCACGTTTCCGGCGAAGACCTTTGCTGGGGGCTGCGCGATCTGGCGGTGGAGAACTGGGGACTCATGGCCCCGGTGGTGCTGCGTCACTGGGGCATTCGCACGACCCGGGACTTCGGCAGGATGGTGTTCTCGCTGGTGGATCAGGGCCTTCTGGCCAAACAGCCGGACGACGACATCGAGGATTTTTCCGACGTTTATGAATTCGGCAAGGCCTTTGACCAGTCCTACAAGATCGATCTTGCCGCCAACGCGAGGCCCGGGCGACGGGCCTCCGAATCGAAGGACGAGGAATAGCATGGCGACGACGAAAGCGGCCGCGACCGATACATACGCCTGGGAGAAGGAGCTGGCGCCCAAGGTGACGCGCGGCACCCTCATGTTTCCCATTGCTCTTTACGTGCTGTGGACGGGCCTGCTGGCGTACATTGCCTTCGATCGCTGGTTCGGCGCGTTGCAATGAGACGCGGCGACGATAGATTGCACGCATGACCACGAGCGCGGCGACAGGCCCCGACCCAGCGGTGCTCGAGGGCAACCTTTCCGAACTATCGAAATCTCGACGCGCGCCGGCCGAGCTTCTGGCGACGGCGCGGCATCCCGAATCAATCCAGTATGTGAGCGGTCGCGACGGCGAGCCGACCTACCAATGGCGGGAGGCGAACGGTGTCCTGCGCTGGCTCGGGCGCACGTCGATGCCCAGCGTCAGCAGCGCGGCCCTGATCGAGGCATTTCAGCCGGGCTCGGCGAATGTGCTGCTCTACTCGCTGGGCAGCGGGCGCGAGGCGCGGAGCCTGCTCGACCGGCTGGCGGCCCATCAGGCGGTCTTTGTGGTTGAGCCGAATGCATCGGCCGCGGCGCTGGCGCTGGGGCTTGTCGATTTTTCGCGGGAGATTCGCCAGGGGCGGTTTGTGCTCTTTGTGGGCCCGACGGCGTGGGATGAATTTCGGGCGTTCATGCAGACTCACCGGGGCTACCTCGAGGCGCAGCGGATCCTTTCGTGGCCGTGGTTTGACTCGCAGATGATCGCGGAGGTTTCGTCGCGCCTGGGCGAGGTGAATGGCGCGCGATTCGCGGGGCGCGGTGAGTCGGCAGTAAGCGACGAGCGTGGGGCTGGGCGGTCGGCAGGCTCATCCGCGACAGCGGTGGCGATCGTCTCGAATGTCGTAGATGCCGGGGTGTTCCGCACGGCGAAGCTGATTGAGATTGCCGCCGCCGAGATGAATTGGCGAACCTGCCGGATTGCGCTCGATCAGCCGGTTCTCGTTCGGCCGGAGGCGATGGGAGAGGCCGTGCAGCGATTTGCCCCGTCGCTGGTTGTTCTGCTGGGGTGCACGCCGACGGAACTTGGTTTTGCGCTGCCGGACTGCACGGTCGCGACGCTGCTGATGCCGGGGCAGCGTGCCGACCCCTCGCTGGCCGGCAGGCTCGGTGCGGGCCAGTGGCTGGGTGTGCCGGACGGCGCGACGCGGGAAGCGTGCGCAGAGCTCGGTATCGACAAGGATCGGACGATGGTCGTCTCCCCAGCCGCTCAGCCGGGGCTTTTGCGCCGGTCGAGTCAGCCGACGACGCGAATCGCCGTGGTCGCCGACGGCGGCGATGTCTCGGCGCGCGGTGCGGGCCTTCACCTCGGCTCGCATATTCGTCTCTATGAGGCGGCGGCGAAGCTGATTGAGGCGCAGGCGGATCGGTACACGGATGAGTCGGTGACAGACATCGTGAACCGCGCGATGAAGCAGCTTGGCATGCGGATTGAGAGCGAGGAAGTGATATCCGGCGTGCTGGACCGCGTCCGGACGATTCTTGGTCCGGTGATTGTGCGGCGCGCCGCGCTGCATGCGATGGCGGAGGCGGGCGTTGAGTTCGATCTGTTCGGCGGCGGCTGGCGGGATGACTCGGTTCTGGGGCCATATGTTGGCGGGAAGCGGCCGGAGCCGGATGAGATGGGCGATTTCGCCGAGCGCTATGGCTGCGTCGTGATCGTTGACACTGGCGAGCGATTGAATCAGGCGGCGCTCGACGCACTGGCGGCGGGTCAGGTGCTATTTGTTCGGCAGGCGGTGCATCGGGACGGGAACGGTCCCTATGCGGAATATGTCGAGACGGGGCGACACATTCAGACGTTTCGTGCCTGCGGGGAACTGGTCGATGGGCTACGCCGATATGCCCGCGAGCCTTCGATTTTCGTGAGCGAGGCGCTGGATGCGGCGAGAATCATGCAGGCGGCGCATACGTGGACGCAGCGGCTTGACGAATTGGCTCAGACCGTGGGCGTGTCACGCTAACAGTTGGACCCAATTAATCAGGCCGAGATCAGTTCTGCGATGAATCGTGCGCGGCCCCCTTTGGTGACGACTCGGCGGCATCGCGGACGTCCTTCGGATCGCGCTTCAGCTTAATCACATGCACCGGGCAGCCTTTGACCGCGCGGATCACATCGGCCTCGCGCTGTTGAGACGGACCGGACTCGATGACGCGGGCGCTGTGAGCGCCCTCGGGCACTTCGAAGACGTCCGGGGCCTGGCACTCGCACTGGCGGCAGACGATGCAGCCTTCGATGATTTTAACATGCATAGTCAGGCCTCATCGCAAGTCCCGGCTGGGCTGAATTCGCGCGGAGCATGCGCATCCATTTGATGTCGCCGACGCGGTGGAGCGTCTTTTTCGCCATCATCTTCGCGATCAGCCAGGAACGGCGCGGGTTAAGGAAGTAGAAGCGGATGTAGACATCGCGGATGGCGCGGGCCATGTCGTCGGCGGACAGGTGCGGGGTTTCGATCAGCGGATTGACCTTGAAGATCTCGAACCAGTAGTTGTCGTAGTCGCGGGCGCGCTCGGTGAGCCAGCCCTCGCGGTCGCAGGTCATCCAGGCGGTCGTCGCCGGGAAGGGGATGCACGGGACAACGGCGAAGCTGTCGAGCGGCAGCTTGAGGAAATAGTCGATGGACTGGCGGATGTCGTCGCGCGTCTCGCCGGGGTATCCGATGATGCAGTTGCTGCCGACCTTGAAGCCCATTCGCTTGGCGAGGCGCACGTTTTCGGCGGCCAGGTCGAGATCGAGCTTTTTCATCATCAGCTCTTGGGTGTGGGGCGAGCCGGATTCGATGCCGAAGCCGATCCAATAGACGCCGGCCTGCTTCATCTTGGCGAGGAGGGCCTCATCGACCTTGTCGGCGCGGAGGCCGTTGGCGAATTTGACGTGCAGCGGCAGCCGCAGGGCAATGACCGCGTCCAATAGTTCGTGGGCACGAACCGGGTCCTGGGTAAAGGTGTCGTCCTCGAAATAAATCTCGTCGGTCTTCCATTTCTGATGGAGCCAGCGGATTTCACCAATGACGTTTTCGATGCTGCGCTTGCGGAAGTTGAAGCCCATGACCCGGCTGCAGAAGGTGCAGTAATTGGGGCAGCCTCGCGTGGTCATGACCGGCATGATGCGCTTGCCTCGGGTGAAGAGGCCGTGGGTCGCCTGCTTGAAGATGCGTTCCATCGGCAGCAGGTGCCAGGGCGGATAGGGCAGCGCGTCGAGGGCGTCATCCTCCAGATAGCCGGGGCTGCGGTTGACGTGTGCCGCCCCGCTCTCGTCGCGCCAGGCCATGCCGGCGACGCCGCGCACGGCGGTGGTATCGCCGCCGGATTCAAACATGCGATCGCAGAAGTCGGCGAAGGACTGTTCCGATTCTCCGACGAAGCAGAAGTCGAGGGTCGCGTTTCGCTCGAGCGTCTCCTTGGGCATGACCGTCGGGTGCGGGCCGCCGGCGACGACGATCATCTCCGGGAAGGACTCCTTGAGCCGGCTGGCGATGCGCATGGCCGAGCCGAGGGCCGCGGTGACACAGGTCATGCCGAGCACCGCCGGGGCAAAGCGACGGATGCCCAGTTCGACGTCTTCGTCGATGTTGGCGTCGAAGACGCGGACGTGGTAACCCTTGTCGATCAGGACGCCGGCGAGGTACATGATCCCGAGATTGGGAAGGTAGTTGCCGTCGGGGATTCGCGGTTGAAGCAGGGCGACGCGGCGATCGTGGCGCGTGAAGCGGTTGTGCGCTTTTGGTGCCGGACGATCGGAGGCAGCGCTTGCGCTCGGAATCTCGACCGTCGTCGGCGCCGCGGCGCTGGAACTGCCGCAGCAGCCGCCGCCGGATGAGGCGCTCGCCGTCGTTGAGGCGCCGGCCGCCGGACCAGAGATCACCGGAAGCTCTATTCGGGTATGGCGCTGCATGACACGGCCTCCGTGAATGAGTAGATCGCACCGTCCTTCGTTGCGGCCACGGTCACGACCGGCCACCGGGCAATGATGTCACGCCGGGCAGGCGAAGAGGGCCGCCAGGCGAGGCGGTCGAAGTAGGCGATACAGGCGTGATTCGGATGCGAGGAATTCGGCTGCGACGCGAGAGTCGCGGGGTCGGAGGGCTTGGCGTCCTCCAAAAGCGAGAGCCAGATCGCGTTGCGACCAGTGAGGAGATAGATGGCGTCGGGCGCATTGCTGTAGATCGTGGCGTCCTTGGGCAGGTTCTTGATCTCGGCGATGGTCGGCGACGTGCGCCAGCTAGGATGCTGATAATTCTGGGCGCCGGCTCCGTGACCCGTGGCGATGTAGTTGCAGTAGTCCAGCGCGCCGGCCATGCGTACACCGACGACCAGCGTGCAGGCGGTCGCGAGGACCATCGCCATGCGACGGGAGTTTCGCGGCCGGAGGGTGTCCCAGCCCACTGCGAGGAGTATGAGGGCGATCGGCATGAGCGGCAGCATGATGCGCTCGTTGAAGCTGACGGTGCGCCCGAAGAGCCCTACCGCCGCGATGATGAGCAGCAGATAGGCGCCGACGAAGACGGTCATGACGAATCCCAACTCGACGCCGCCGGAATGCGGTGACGGCATTGCCCGGGTTGGATGAAGCGGACTATCTGTGGAGGCCGCCTTCGATTTGCGAAGCGCTCTCCACGTCGCCCAAGAGGAGGCCGCGAGGGCGACAAGCAGCAGGCTCACGGGGATCAACTGTGCGGCAGGGCTGCGCGGGCGATAGGCATTGAGCCCCCACGGCCAGAGCCAATTGGTGAGGACGTCCAGGCCCTCATTGACGCGCAAGACATCCAGCAACGCGGCACGATTCGAGTCTTCGGTCATGCCGCCGAGGTGAATCACCATCCAGCTCAGCCAGTTCGGCCCGCCGGGCGTCATCGGCAAGAGGGATAGAAGCACGATGCAGGCCGCGGCGATGAAGCGAGCGGTCCAACGGCCCGGCCGCAACAGGAAGCAGCCGAACGCGGCGGCAATGAGCGATGCGCCGGCGTATCGCGTGACGCATGCGGCGATGATGACGATCACGGCGGCGAGCAGCGCGAAGCGGCGTTTCGTCTGAAAATGAGTCGCAAGCAGCACCATCGCCAGCGTCGCGAGGACGATGAAGATCGGCTCCGACCAGGCCATCGAGAAGATCGACAGCATTGATTGCGACGTGGCGAGCAGCAGCGTGACGAAGAGAGACAGGCCGATGGAGCCGGTCGACTCAAGGATCGCCAGTCCGCAGATGAAACCGGTGAGCGACAGGCAGGTCGCATTGACCCAGCGCGCCGCCTGCGTCGGATCGCCGACGAATTGGGAGACGGTCGCCAGGAACGCGGGCATGAGCGGCCCCCAGCGCGTGCCCAGGGGCGTCGGCTCGGCGGTGCCCCACGGGACGCGGAGCCCGTTACCCGCTGACAGTTCGTTGGCGACGCCGATGTAAAACGCGGAATCGACGCTGAGCCCCACGCCGTTTCTTGTTGCAACGCCGATCAGGAGGAAGCCCACGAGCGAAGCAAGCGCAATGAGGCCAACACCGCGCCGGCCAGCGCGGGGGCCGACGATTGTGTCGGCGGGCGATTGTGCAATTGAAGCGTTGTTCGACATTCGCGTGCGTCGGTCCTCGGTGCTTAGGTCATGAAACGGACGGCCTG
>CAZCGF010000163.1:0-2351 GCA_964498115.1 uncultured Planctomycetaceae bacterium
TATGCCAATCCCACGAAACATCCTCCCATGGATAATCGAAAACAGGGCATCATCAGGTGTAAGGCCGGTGCCCGCAAGGGTTAGCGGGAAAAGTGCAGGACGCGCAGTATCCGGCAAGCTCCGTCAACCGATCAGCCGGCGCCGGCTGTTACGATCATCGCCCCCAGGCTGACACCGGCAATACTGCGACACGCATGCGCAGGAGCCAGAGGGGGACCCGGGACGGAAGGGTTCACTCGAACGGACGACTAAATAATGACCCCCCAAACACTGGCTATTCAGGGAGAGAAGTAGATATGATTGCCGGCATCCTGGTTAGGAGGATCAGGTCACTTTTCTTGGCTAGAGCTGAATCGGCAAAAACTTACAGGTGAAGTATGGGATGTCGAATCGGTCACCATGGGCGTTTCGCGAAAAGATTCCGGGATTGCTGGCGCATCCCTGTCTTTTCCTTGTTCCTTTTTCTCGGCTTGCCCCCCTTTGTCGTCGCGGCCGATGATCCCAAACCCGTTGTGCCAGTCAGTCTGTCAGCAGAGCAAATGCAGGCACTTGGCCTCGTAGACGAAAAACCGTCGGATTCGATGAGGACCCCCTACGATCGGCCACATCCGAGACTTGTTCAAGTCAATTCTAACGCTGCAGTCCTTTCGCCAATCCACGAATCTGAATCAGGATCGGTAGAAGATCCCGCGGTACCGCGAGCAACGCTGAGCCCCGTACGCAGCTTTATCGCTCAAAGTGACGATGGAACGCGTTATCCGCCCGATTCGGACGGCGCCATCGGCCCGTCTCATGCCGTGACGCTACTTAGTTCCGGGTTCGCGGTGCGAAACAAGTACGGCGGCAACGTATTTTCACAGATCAGCCTCTCCTCGTTCTTTTTCAGCGCCAATCCTCCGATTAACTTTCCGTACCTCCCGCGAATTCTCTACGATCAGTATGCCAACCGCTGGGTCGCTACCTGCGGAACCAATCCATACAACCTGGATGGCTCGTTTGCGTCATATCTTTGCCTCGCGGTTTCCCAGACCCCCGACCCAACCCTTGGCTGGAACCGATATGTCTTCGAAGTCTTCACCCCAGGTCATTTCGGCGATTGGATGGACTTCCCGACTCTCGGAGTTGACGCGAATAACATCATCATCTGCGGCAACATGTATAGTTACGGCGGGCCATTTCGACATGCGGATGTTTACGTGTTTGACAAGAACCCGCTTTTCGCCGGCGCAGCCGTGACTCTCGGCATCGATTATTCCATCATTCATAACCCATGTGGAGTCCTTGGATCATCCTATCAATCCTGTCATGCTTATGACGGAATTCCCGACATCGCGAACCCCGACCTTCGCAACTACCTCCTCAGTGAGGGTTGGTACGACGTCACGCAGACACGTCGTTTTCTTCGTATCAATGCCGTCAGGGGCATTGGGGCGACGGCCTTTATCGACTGCCCGCCCCTGGATGCCGATTTGCTTGAAGTCCCCTGTTACAACTTCAATCTCGCCGACGCGCCGCAGAAGTTCTGTCAGCCTCTCGATACCCTTGATACTCGCTTGACTTCAAGCCCCGTTCTCCGCGTGGATAACTCCGGCTTCGCCCACCTTTGGGTCGCACACTCTGTCGGAGCACCGGTCTCCGGCTGCCCCGATCTGACCGCGCCAAATTCGCGCACGGAAGTCGCCTGGTATGAGATTTCACCAGTGCCCGCATTGACGCTGGTTCAGGCAGGTCGAGTAAACCAGGGACTTCTGCCCTATTACTACCCCTCAATCGCAGTCTCGCGAGAAAAATGTGTGCTGCTGGGCTTCAGCACTTCAAACCCTAATACCCTCAATGGATACTTTGGAAGCGCCGCATACACCACGCGACAGCCGACAGATCCGCCCAATACGATGCAGCCGACCTACGTCTATAAGTTTGGCATAAGCCACTACCAGAAGGTGGACAACGTCCTTCGAAATCGCTGGGGCAACTACAGCACCGCCTGTGTCGATCCAACGGACGATGAATTGCTATGGACCATCCAGGAATACACCGACCAGAATCTACCTCAGTTTGGCCTTTGCACAGATGCCTCTTCTCGCTGGTCTACCTGGTGGGTCGCCGTACGGTGCAGCCCCAGCCCATTTTGCAACTGCCCGGGCCAGGTCATCGGCGGACCGGTCAACGGAGGGCAGATTCGCCCTTGCATCAACTGTCTGCTTGTCTCGCCATTTGAGGCAGACGTAAGAGGTGACACCAATTGTTCATGCGCGGATTTGGACGTGAACGGGCTCGTCGAACTGGATGACATCCCGCTCTTTGTCGACCTGCTCCTGAATGATTCTGGTTGTCAGTGAGTCAATTGCCGT
>CAZCGF010000163.1:2451-9754 GCA_964498115.1 uncultured Planctomycetaceae bacterium
CCCGCCTCCGTCGCCTTCTGATTCGCGTAGTAGTTCCACCCCTCGTGCGCCGCGCCTTCCTGGCTGCACCACCCCACCTCCGTGAAGATGATCGGCTTCCGCACTTCCTCGCAAAACGCCAGAATCTCCTTCTTGATCTTCGACCAGTTCGCGTCAACTTCCTCCCGCTCGGGGTTCGCCGACTCGGCAAGCTCGTAATAGGAAGTCATCCCCACGTAGTCGAGCTCGCGCCAGAAACCGATCTTCGTCGTCTGGTAATGGTCCCAGTTCGCCGAATACGCCAGCGCGCCGCGATAATTCTGCCGCACCTCTTCAATCACCTTCAGCCAGCGCTCGGTATGCACTTCCGTCTTGATCAGCTCCGACCCGACGATCAGCACCTCGACACTGTGCTTCTCCGCGATCTTCGCGAAGTGAACCACAAACCGCGTATACCGCCGAAACCACGTATCCCAATCCTGCCCCTCCGGAATAATCTTCCCGCGCCACTCCTTGTTCCGCGGTTCCTCCAAAAGAACCACCGGCATCAGGATAACGCGTAGCCCCGCCGACGCCGCCAGATCGCAGAGCTTCCCCAGCCCCTCGGCGCTCGCCGTCTTGCGCGGGTCGATATGCAGATCGAGACTCCCCCCGTGCGTCTGCCACCCGTGAACCACCAGTAGCACCGTATCCGCGCCGAGCGCCCGAATCTCCGGAATCAGATCGTGATAGTGATCGTAAACCTCCGCCCCGCCGTGAAGCTGAATCGCCATCCCGCGAAACTGTCCACCGGCCGCCGACGCCCGCTTGACCGCAGGTCTCGGAGACGAACTGACTTGCTGCGCAGGCCCCGGCCGCGCGCTCTGCCACGCGATGCCCAGGGCCGCCGAAAGCACCAGAATCTTTATCGCCGCTCTTGCCATATCTCCATCGCCATCTTAATCGGCGTCAGCCGCAATTGTCGATCACCGCCGGGGTTGCAAGCCGGAGCTCGTGGTTTCCTGCCCCGCTACCGATACTAAATCATGGCGACTGTTCGCAAACATCCCGTCCTCTCGACCCTGTCGGCAGCCCTCATCGCCGCCGCATTCCTCACGTCCGGTTGCGAAAGTGCGCCGTCAACCCAGCCGCAATCAAAGAGTCCAGCCGCCCTGACAACTCCCTCAAGCGCGTCGGCCTCCGCGACCGCCTCCGCCCGTACCCTGCGAGACCTCTACCTCGCCCGTAATTACGCCGCCCTCGCCGAACTCATCGTCCCCGATCGCCGTCGCGAAACCGTCGACCTCCTGCGCGCCATAGCCGAAGTCCTCGCCGCCGACGGCGAGCTCCGCGCCGCCGCCGAAGCCCGATACCTCGTCCCCGTCCCGCGCGACTGGGGTTTCAGCCCCCTCGAAGACGCAACTGGCATCTTCTCCCGCAGAGTCAACATCATCGCCGAACGCCAGTCCGGCGACAGTGCCATCGTGATTGCACAACAGGGCGACAATCTCCCGCTCATCCGCGTCCGCTTCATACGCGACGGGCTCAAGTGGCTCCTCATCCCCGACCCCGCCCCAGCCGACATCGCCGATCGAGTTTACGGCCTGGCCCAGGCGATCCGCGAAGTCGTCGCACAAGTCAACGCCGGAGCCGACTACGAAACCTACGGCCGGGCGATCACCGGCTCCGTCATGCCCCACGTCACGCGAATCGTCCTGCCTCAATTGCCCGTCGATTTCGTCGCAGCCGCCCCCGACGAGTCCCCCTGATTTGCCCGCATATCATTGCGCCCCTCGCGCCGGCGGCGCAGCTTCTGCGATTCCGCAAATCGCTCGCGAAGTCGCTGTTCCACCACCGCCCCGATCTCCTCAATCGACCACGCCTCGATCTCCGCCGGCGTGATCGCCTTGCAATACGTCACGTAAATCGGCGACGGCGCCGGCAGCATTCGCCGTCTCGGCCACGCATCAAACGCCCCGTCAATCACCGTCGGTACAATCGCCGCCCTCGCCCGCTTCGCAATCAGAAGTGAATTCGCATTGATCGCCCCGATCTGCCCGTTGTTCGTGCGCGTCCCTTCAGGGAAGACGACGACCACCTTGTCGGATTTCAACCGCCGGAGAATCTCCTTCACCGCGCCGACGTCCGCCGCCCCGCGCTTCACCGGGAACGCATTGAGCGACTCGATCAATCGCCGGAAGCTCGCCTGATGAAACAGCGTGTCCCGCGCCATGAAGTGCCCCTCCCGATCGAGCGCCAAGGTCACCAGCACTGGATCGAGATAGCTCTGATGGTTGCACGCCAGCATCACCCCGCCGCTGGTCGGCACATTGGCCAATCCGTAGACGCGCCCCCGAAAGTAAAGGACGTGAATCCCCCGCGCAAGTAGCCTGAGAAACCGGTAATAAAGACGCATGCCGTCAGGACTGGGGAAGAATGTGTTTGCGGCGGACTTCCTCCAGAAGCCGTTCCACCACCTCATGAATGGTCATCTGCGTCGTATCGATATGAATCGCCGTCGCTGGTTCCAGAAGCGGCGCCCACTGGCGACGATCGTTGCCGTCGCGCTCCCGCAGATTCTCCAGAATCAGTTCGTAAGACGCGTCCTCGCCGTCCGCCACGAGTTCCTGAAATCGCCGAAGCCCCCGCTTCTCCAGGCTCGCATCCAGAAAGAACTTCAAATCCGCGTTCGGAAACACCACGCTCCCCTGGTCGCGGCCCTCCGTCACCAGCGAACCGAGCCGACGCCCGATCTCCCGCTGCTTCTCGACCAGCATCTCCCGGATCCGCGATATCCGCGCCACAAAGCTCGTCGCCTGGTTCACCGCCATCGAGCGAATCGCCTCGCTGACGTCCGTCCCGTCCAGTGTCACCCGCGTGTGAGTCGGGCCGCAGTCGACCTCGATCTTGGCAGATTCCGCCACCGCGACGATCCCCGCGTCGTCCTTCAGATGTATCCCCGCCTGAAGGCTCGCCAGGGCGATCGCCCGATACATTGACCCCGTATCAAGGTAGGCAATGCCGAGCTTGGCGGCCAGCTTACGGGCGGCGGTGCTCTTTCCTGAGCCGGCGGGCCCGTCAATCGTAATGATCATGCGCAAGACCCCAGGTTGTCGGCGATAGACAAACTTCGATTATACGAATGCCCTCGGCCCGGTCAAAATTGTGAATTGCCCGGATGACGCTCCTGATTACAATCCCATGCGATCGCAAAGGATGGAGCCTTTCGACAACCCGTTTCCCCCTGGAGAGATCGCGCATGTCGGGTTCCCGCGCGCGTCGCCGAGTCTCGCTGATTCTCCTCTGCATCCTCGGATGCCTGTCGGGTTGTCCTCGTAAAGACCCCAAGTCCCCCACCACCAAGCCCGCCGACCAAAAATCACAAGACGCCGCCGTCTCCGGCAGTTCCTCCACGGCCTCAGGCCAAACCTCCGTCGACGCCGCCGATTCGCCCTCCGCCCCTGCATGCCTCCCGAAGAGCGGCGCCATCACCGGCTGGACCAAGACCGAACCGGTCCGCGTCGTCATGGCGGGCGAGCTCGCCGGCGCCGTCACCCCGTCGGAGGCCATTCGCCTCAGCTACTTCCGCGTCCTCTCCGCCGCGACCGCCGCCTACAAGACCACCGACAGCGAAGGGGCCGAGCGACCCGCCCGGGTCCTCTACGTCGAGACCGAGTCCCCGCAGGACGCCTACGGCATCATGTGCTGCCAATCCGACTCCGCGGAAACCCTCAAGGTCGGCGGTGAAACCCGCGTCGAAAGGGCCGACGGCTTCCACCTCCATTCCTGGCAGGGCAAAAGTTACATCCGCGTCTCCACCACCGCCGTCGACACCGAGACGACCGAGCAGGTCATCCGCCTGATGTTCTACATCACCGGCCAGCTCAAGCGCGAAGACCGACCGCTCCTGCTCGACGCCGTCCCCGCCGACGCCAACTTGCTCAAAGCGCGCTGGCTCGTCCGCCATCTGGGCAGCCTCCCGCTTAAGGCCTTCGACTTTCCCCATGCCCCCGACGCCGGAAAGATGAGCAATCTCCTCGGCCTCGATGAGACCACCCTCGCCTGCGTCGCCCACTACGACGTGCCCAACGGCCGCGGCACGCCCAACGTCATCTGGGTCGTCCAGTACGCCACGGCCAAGTCGGCCTACGATGCCCACGCGCGCTTGTCGAAGGCACTCGACAGCACCAAAGACGCATCGCTCCTCGCCACCAACATCCTCCCGCCGCACGGTTCCTACCTCGTCGGCACCTGGACCGCCGAGGAAGAATCCATCCAATACATGCTCCCCCGCGTCGCCAAGCTCCTGCCCTTCTGATCCGCTCTGATCACGCACCAGTCGTGCAAAATCGAAGGTGACATATAGTGACACACGCGATTTTTTTCGGTGGCAACTCTTGTCGCGGTCATGTGTTGGGGCAAGTCGCGTTTTAGGTGGTTTTTTGGAAAGTGCGCGTGAAAACCGGAAACGGCATTTCGTGGATCCGATGACTGTGAGTCGAGCATGACGGTATCGCCTCCCGCATGTCTACCCTTGCTCGCCGTGCGCGCCGTTTGATCTGGTCGAGTGCGGCTTAGCCGATCGCACCCCCGGCCCGTAGGGCCAACGATGGTATCCGGTGGTTTCAACCACCGGATACCGAGCCTCTTATTTCTTCCCCCGCCCAGAGGGCGGACGAGGGCTGGTCATCCGGGTTAGTCCGTCCTCCGGACAGAAATGAATTGGAGCCGCCAGAGTCCTGTGATTGAATTCACAGGCCACAGTCAGAAATAAGAAAGTCCCTTTTTATCCGCGATGCCAATTCTAAGGCACGGCTATTGACCCAACACTTCGTCCACAATGCACTGAAGATCGAGGCCGTCCACATTACAGTCTTCGTTGCAGTCGCGAAGCGGACGGCCGAAACAATCGACCGGCAAACCAGACTTGTTGCATGGGCAATCATCCTGAAGGTTGACAACGCCGTCGTTATCGCAATCCGGGTCGCAGGCGTCGCCGATGCCGTCGCTATCGATGTCGGCCTGATCGTTGTTCTCCTTGTCCAGACAGTTGTCGCAGGCGTTTCCGATGTTGTCGGTGTCGACGTCAGCCTGATCCGGGTTGTAAACAGCGGGGCAGTTGTCGCAGTCATCTCCAATAGCGTCGGAGTCCGCATCGGCGATAGCCCCCCCGGTCAGTTGAACTTCATCTGAGCCGATATCAATACGGCATCCCAGAATACGTGGGTTGCCGTCGAGATCGGTGAGCGAAGAGATGTAATCAGGGGCGGTAGCGGCGTCGGGATCCCCGGCATTGACGCAAGGTGAGTTCGGCTGAAGATGGATGTCCAGGACTCTGTAGGAAGCCCCCGCGACTCCACTCGACGAGAAATCTCCCCATACCCTGATCTGTGTTTCATCGTTGGACACCACCAACGAGTGCAGCGGCTGCACGATTGCCGGATTCAAGAAAGTCCCCACCCATTGGCCCGGCGTAAAACCTGCCGTCTTGTCTGTGAACGTCGTCTGCATCGTCACCGGGTCAAACACCGCGTTGGATGTCCACTGACCCGTCGCGCCCGGTGCGAATTGTGGATCCAATCCGACATTGCCGGTGCCTCCCAGCGCACCCGTTAATCCCTGTACATCTGAATAATTCACTTCGAGCGCGCTTACATGTACCGAGATCTGGGCGTGCTCGTTGATGCCGAGGTCGTCCTGATTACCCCAAAACAGACATCCGATCACGTCGAAGTGTGGAAAGGTGTGGCAATTCGACTCCGCCCCGCCCACATTCATGGCCCGATTCTCGATGATTGAGCAGTTGGCCATCCGGGTGAAGCCCGCAGTGCAGAATTCATAGATTGCCCCGGCATGACCCGCCGAGTTTCCCACCGCGGCACAATTCACCAGGGCCAGAAATGTTTCGTAGTAATAGAGGGCCCCGCCCCCGTCGGTTGCCGAATTGCCCGCGAAGATGCATCTCTTCACTGTCACCCCCGAATCATCGAAGACCACAGCGCCGCCCAATGATGCGGAATTCCCAACAAAGGTAGAATCAGATAATTGAGCGACTCTGGTGTCGATGTAAACAGCGCCCGCGACATTGCCTGACGAATTCTCAACAAAATGACAACGGCTGATTTCAATGGGATTGTCCCCCGGTGAAAAGTGTATCGCGCCTGCACGGTTCGTTGCGAGATTCCGAAAGAACCGACAATCCTCTAAGATCACGGGCGTGCTTGAGTTTACGGGACCGATCAACAACATCGCTCCACCAAATGATCCTCTGTTCGCAACGAACGTGCACAGTCGTATTTCAATCGGTTTTTCGATGACGCAGCCTGTCTGCTCTCCGCCTTGAACAATGAGTCCTTCAATGGCGATGTCGTCGGCGGTGATTTGAAGGATTGTGTGGCTGTTTTCCGAACGGTTGGTGAAGTTCGGTCCGTCATCACCGTTCAGGTCACCGCTCAAAATCGTCTCGTACAATTCGATGTTCCGGTCACTTGGATCGGAACCGGTCACCCCGGCGTACCCTCCGCGAAGGGTGAGGCCGCTGCGAGGTGAGAAGGCGATGGTCTGTACACCATTCGCCACCGTAGGGCGATAGGTTCCTTGTGCGATTAGAATCTCGCTGATGCCTGCATCTGAGTCGGCCGCCGCAAGCGCGATCTGCAAATCGTTGAAGGCAGTGGCCCATGTCAATCCATCGCCGCCGGGCGTAGCGTCGTCATCGACGTAAATGGGGCTGGCAGTCGCGCTGCCTTTCGCCAGGAACATGACACCGGCCACAGCAACGCAATAGAGGTGAAATCGCAGCTTCTCCGACCACATAATCAACCTCCTTTGAAATGTTCAGCGCACCGAAAAGCGCCGACTTCGCCCGCTGTCCGAAATAAACTGGCCACATGATTCGACGACCCGATGGGCGGCCCTCAAGTTGCAACTTTATCTCAATGACCGACTCGATTCCATCGAAACCTGCCCTCGTCGCCGCAAATCGCACCTGTTGGGTCGCGGCGCGGGGGCAGCCCCCCCTTGACGCCTTAGTGACGGCCATTTCGTCCCGCCTCCGCGCAGCATTCTTGTTCCCTTCCACCGCCCGGCAGGGCGGACGAGGGCTGGTCATCCAAGTTCGTCCGTCCTCCGGACGGGAATTCGTTTGGGGGAGTATGGGTCCAGTGATTGAAATCACTGGCGCCATCGCGCGCCCTACCGGGCGAGGGCTCAACTCAATCCCGCCCTGACGGGCGAGCACTGCGGCAGCCCCGTCACCGGTGACACGGAATTCAGGGCGTCATCATCGCGTTCACAAACCCCTGAATGTCATCGCCATCGGGCGACCCGGAGCCATCGAAGTCGC
>CAZCGF010000164.1:0-9714 GCA_964498115.1 uncultured Planctomycetaceae bacterium
TACAGACTCGGCCGGATGAGATCGTTCATGGCGGCATCGACAATGAGGAACCGTTTCGCTTCCCCGTGCTTCTCGTAGAGGATCTTGGTGATGAGCGCCCCGGCATTGCCGACGATGTTCCGCCCTGGCTCCATGATGAGCGTACAATTGAGATCGCGCAGCAACGGCGCGATGGCCGTCGCCAACTCGTGCGGCTTCGGCGGCTTCTCATCCGAGTAGGTGATGCCGAGCCCTCCGCCGATATTGATGTACCGAATGTCCGTCCCCTGCGCCCGCACACTCTCCACCAACCCGATAATTTTTTTGAGGGCGTCCACGAATGGCGTGATTTCGGTCAATTGCGAGCCGATATGTTTGTGCACCCCCACCACCTCGATGTGAGGAAGGGACCTTGCCAGCTTGAATTCTTCCAGCGCACGATCGGCCGCGATGCCGAACTTGCTCTTCTTCAATCCGGTGGAGATATACGGATGGGTCTTCGGATCGATATCAGGATTGATGCGTAAGGCCACGCGGGCGCGACGCCCCACCCCGGCCGCCACGTCATCGATCGCCTGCAACTCCGCAGACGACTCCACGTTGAACATCAGGATGTCGGCCTTAAGCGCATCGCGGATCTCGGCGGCACCTTTGCCCACTCCGGCAAAGACGATTTTCTGAGGCGTGACCCCAGCCCGCAGCGCTCGAAACAACTCCCCGCCGGACACAATGTCGACCCCGCTCCCTTCGCGGGCCATCAGTCGGAGCACCGCAAGGTTGGAGTTGGCCTTCATGGCAAAGGCAATGATATGCGGGATGCTGCCGAAGGCCTGGTCGTAAGCGCGATACTGGCGCACGAGGGATGCCTGGCTATAGACGTAGCACGGGGTCCCGTATTCCTTCACGATGCGGCTCAGCGGCACCTCTTCACAATAGAGTTCATCGTTTCGGTAGTAGAAATCTTCCATCACCTCTATCCTTCTCTCCTCGCGGCTTGACAGATCATCGAGTCCCGACCGGATGCAGGTCCGGCAGCTCCACGTGTCCTTCCAGTTCCTGCGGCAGGTCGTGACGGGATTCGTCAGCGCTAAACTTTCGCTCGGCCTCCTGTTGCTTTCTGGCTTTTTCGGCCTTGGCCTTCGCGGTCGCTTCACGTTCGAGGCGAGGGCCGATGCCGACATATTCCGGCGGCACCGGCCCTCCGACGGTCCCACAGCCCGCCTGGAAGAGGCACCCGGCAACGAGGAACATTTTCCAGCCGTGCGCCATGCGTTTCTACTTCAGGAGCTGCTCCAGTTCCCTCAGACGCGCCTCGACCGAACGACGAGCCGTGCCGCCCACTTGCTGCTTCCGGTCGATGGCCTGCCGCACGGAGAGCCGCTCCGTCACATCAGTGTCAAAGCGATCGGAGAATTGCTTCAATTCTTTGACCGACAGGGAGGTCAACTCTCGACCCTCGTCCAGGCACTTCCGGACAACCCGCCCGGCGATGGCATGTGTCTCTCTGAATGGGATTCCCTTGGTCACCAGGTAGTCTGCCAATTCTGTGGCCAAGAGCCCGCCGGCCTCCGCTGCCGGCTCGACGACCTCCCGATTGACCGACAACCCCTGCACAATCTCCGTCAGGACCTCCAGGGAGGCCTGCGCAGTGTCCACCGAATCGAACAGCGCCTCCTTATCTTCCTGTAGATCCCGGTTATAGCTCAAGGGGAGCCCTTTCAGAGTCGTCAGCAACCCCATCAGGTGGCCATAAACACGGCCCGTCTTGCCCCGCACCAGTTCCGGGACGTCCGGATTCTTTTTCTGCGGCATCATGCTGCTGCCGGTGCAAAACCGATCGGGGAGCGACACGAACCGGAACTCCTGCGAGGTCCAGAGGATCAGCTCCTCGCTCAACCGGGACAGATGCATCATGACTAACGAGAGGGCCGCTACGACCTCGACCACGAAGTCGCGGTCGGACACCGCATCGAGGCTGTTCTGCGTGACGGTCGGAAAACCAAGCAGGTCTGCCGCATATTGACGATCCACCGGATAGTTCGAACCCGCCAGCGCACCCGATCCCAGAGGGAGCACATTCACCCGGTTCAGCGCATCACCCACCCGGCCCTTGTCTCGTTGCAGCATCTCGACGTAGGCAAGAAAGTGATGGGCGACCAAGACCGGCTGCGCCCGCTGCAGGTGGGTGTACCCGGGCATCGCCACATCCAGGTTCTGCCGCGCCTGGCCGACAAAGGCCCGCTGCAGCCCGGCCAATAACGTGGCGATGCGTCCAAGTTCGTCGCGGAGGTAGAGGCGTACGTCGGTCGCCACTTGATCATTGCGACTTCGCCCGGTGTGGACTTTTCCGCCGACCGGCCCCACCAGCTCGGTGAGCCGGCGCTCAATCGCCATATGAATATCCTCGTCGCCGGTCTGGAAGGCAAACTGCCCCTCGTCCAGTTCACGGCGCACGTCCTCCAGCCCACGAACCAACGTTTTGGCCTCCAGGCCCGTGAGCACACCCGCCCGCTCCAGTGTCCGGCAATGCGCCACGCTGCCCTGAATGTCGTAGGGATACAACCGCCGGTCGTAGGCCAAAGAGGACGTGAATCGCTCCACAAGTCGATCCGTCGCCTCGCCGAAGCGGCCGGACCAGGCCTTCGCCATCGGTGTCGAACGGGCCGGCTTGGCCGTGCCGCTCGGCGCCTTTGCCTTCTTTCTCGTGGTCATTTTTTCGATTTGCGCCGCTGCGCGCGAATGGCGAGCCGGAGCGCATTGAGCCGGATGAATCCCTCGGCATCGCGCTGCCGGTAGACCTCGTCCTCTTCGAAGGTGGCCATATCGAGGCGATAGAGTGAGCGATCGGAGCGGCGTCCCGCAAGCAGGCAGTTTCCCTTGTAGAGCTTGACCCGCACCGTCCCGGTGACGTCCCGCTGCGCCTCGTCGATGGCCTTTTGCAACATCTCGCGCTCCGGTGCATACCAGTAGCCATAATAGATCAGCTCGGCGTAGCGAGGGATCAGGCTATCGCGGAGGTGGAGCACTTCGCGATCCAGCGTGAGGGATTCCAGCGCTCGATGAGCCACGTGCAAGATTGTCCCGCCGGGAGTCTCGTAGACGCCACGTGATTTCATTCCGACATACCGGTTTTCGACCAAGTCCACCCGTCCGACGCCATGTTCGCCGCCGATCTTGTTCAGGTGGGCCAGCAGCGTCGCGGGCGACATTCGTTTTCCGTCCACCGCCACGGGATCCCCCTGCTCGTAGTCGATCTCCACTTCGCGGGGTTTGTTCGGAGCCTTCTCGGGCGACACGGTCATGTGGAAGATTTCTTCCGGCGGCGCCTCCCACGGATCCTCGAGAATGCCGCCTTCGTAACTGATATGGAACAAATTCATGTCCATGCTATAGGGCTTGGCCTTCGTCGCCGTGACGGGAATGCCGTGGCGTTCCGCATATTCGATCAGCTCGCGCCGCGAACGCATGGTCCATTCCCGCCATGGCGCGATAATCTTCACACCGGGTTCGAGCGCCATGTACGTCAGTTCGAAACGCACCTGGTCGTTTCCCTTTCCGGTCGCCCCGTGGCACACCGCCTCCGCGCCTTCCTTCTTGGCGATCTCCACCTGGCGCTTGGCGATCAACGGCCGCGCAATCGAGGTGCCCAGGAGGTAGCTGCCTTCATAGACGGCGTTGCCGCGCAGCATCGGGAAGACATGATCTTTGACGAATGTTTCCCGCAGATCCTCCACATACGTTTTCTTGACGCCGAGCGACTGGGCCTTGGCCTTGATGGCTTTCAGATCCTCGCCCTGGCCGAGATCGGCACAGAAACAGACCACCTCGCTCTCATAGGTCTCTTGCAACCACCGGAGAATCACCGATGTATCCAAACCGCCCGAATAGGCCAACACGATTTTCTTGATTGGCGTGGCTTTCATAGGTCGTTCCTTCGCTCCCACTATCCCAACAATTCCACCAGAATCGCCTTCTGCATATGGAGCCGATTCTCGGCCTGATCGAACACCACCGATTGTGGCCCATCCAAGACCTTCGCGCTGATTTCCTCGCCCCGGTGGGCGGGCAAACAATGCATCACGATCGCGTCCGGCTTGGCACGCTTCATCAGTTTCTCGTTGACCTGATAGGACCCGAACGCCTTCAGGCGGCGCGCTTGCTCGCGCTCCTGTCCCATGCTGATCCAGACATCGGTGTAGACCGCGTCGGCATCCTTCACCGCCACTTCGGGATCTTCGGACAACTCAATCGTGCTCCCGGTCTCGGCGGCTTCGTGCCGGGCGCGCTCCACGACGGCCGCATCCGGCTGATACCCTTTCGGGCAGCCCAGACTCACGGACATGCCGACCTTCACCGCCGCTTCGACCAACGAATTCGCCATGTTGTTGCCGTCGCCGACATAGGCCAGTTTCAGGCCTTTCAACCGACGCTTCTTCTCTTGAATGGTCATGATGTCCGAAAGGGCCTGACAAGGATGATGGAGATCGGTCAGCCCATTGATAATCGGGATGGTCGACTCCTGTGCCCATTCCTCGACGATGGCCTGATCGAACGTGCGAATGACCATCCCGTCAAGATACCGCGACAATACCCGCGCCGTATCGGCGATGCTTTCGCCACGCGAGAGTTGAATGTCGCCGATCGGCAAGAACAACGCCTGCCCACCGAGTTGATTCATGCCCACTTCGAACGACACGCGCGTCCGGGTGGAGGCTTTCTGAAATAACAGCCCGAGCGTCCGCCCCGCTAACCGCGCATGGGGCTTGCCGTCGCGACGCAGCGCCTTGAGTTCGCCCGCCAGCGTGAGCAGCCGCTGCACGTCGCCACGTGACACCGGCCCAAGGGCGAGCAAATCTTTCATCTTGGTACGGAGCGGAAGGGGCGGACGCACGGCGCGAGTTGAGCGGGGCATGACGGAGCCTCCCACCTCAGTGGTGAGAATCTTGTTTGGGTTTCGAGAGCACGTGCGGCAACGTGTCCAGCAGCCGGTCGATGTCCGCCTGTGTGATCACCAGCGGCGGCACAAACCGAAGGACCCGGTCCATCGTACAGTTGATCAACAGACCCCGCGAGAGACAGGCATCCACCACGGGTTTGCTCTGGCCGTGCAACTCCATCCCTTGTAATAGCCCCATCCCGCGCACCTCTTTGACGCCGGCATGGCGATCTTTGCAATCCTGCAGCCCTTTGGCCAGGTGTTCACCCATCCGCTTGGCGTGGTCCAGGACCCGCCCGTCGATCAATGTGTGCAAGACCGCCAGTCCTGCGGCGCAGGCGAGCGGATTGCCGCCGAAGGTCGACGCATGGGTCCCAGGGCCCAACACCTTGGCGACCTCGTCGGTCGCCAGGCAGGCTCCAATCGGCACACCCCCGCCCAAACCCTTGGCCAGGGTCATGATGTCCGGCTGCACCCCCAACTGCTCGTAAGCGAACAACGTCCCCGTCCGCCCCATGCCGGTTTGTACTTCGTCAAAGATCAAGAGCACGCCGCGGGCACGGCAGAGTTCGCGCACCCCGGCCAGATAGGTCTTGCCGGCCACATGCACACCGCCTTCCGCCTGAATCGGCTCCAACATGACGGCCGCGGTTTTGTCGCTGATGGTTCGTTCCAACGCCTCCACGTCATTGAAGGGCACGTGGGCAAAGCCGGGCGTGACCGGTTCAAATCCTTTTTGGACCTTCTCCTGCCCGGTCGCGGCAATGGTCGCCAGCGTGCGGCCGTGGAAGGAATTCTTCATCGTGATGATTTCAAAACACTCCGGCCCCCGCTTTTCGTGGCCGTAGCGCCGTGCCAACTTGATGGCCGCCTCATTGGCCTCCGCCCCGCTGTTGCAGAAGAACACCTTCTCGGCGAACGACCGCGCCACGAGAAGTTTGGCCAACTGCACCTGCGGCAACGTGTAATACAAGTTGGACGTGTGAATGACCTGCGTGATCTGTTTCTGGATCGCCACCATGAGATCTGGGTGATTGTGCCCCAGCACGTTCACGGCGATCCCGCCCACAAAATCCACGTACTCACGCCCTTCAAGGTCGAATACATGCGCCCCTCGGCCACGCGCGATCGAGATCGGATGCCGCGTGTACGTGTGCATCAGATACCGCTCGGCATCCTGCCGCAACTGTTCGGTGAGCATAGGAAATGGCACTCCCTGATGAAGACGGCGAAGCTAGCATAGCAGTGGTGGGAAAGCAATGACAGCGCGGCGATCGTCGCCCTCCGCCGCGGTTGAGGCGCGGGAAAACGCCGTGTTATAAGCTGGCAGGATGAAACCCTGCCTCGCCTGTGCGAAAGAAAGCCCCGACGAAGCCCGATACTGCAGCCACTGCGGGGCCTCGCTCGCCACACCAATGCCGTCGGCGATGGCTGCCGAGACGCCTGCGGAACCATCGGCTCCAACGCCGGCGGCCGTCGGCACGTCGCCCACCGGGGATGACGAGCAGACGTGGCGAGAATTCATCGGGCCGAAAGCCGATCACTATCTCGCGAAGTTCCGCAACTTCTCCTCGACGAGCGGCCCGAAGTTTTCCCTCACGTGGAACTGGGCGGCGTTCGTCTTCGAGCCGTTTCTGTGGTTTCTCTATCGAAAGATGTATTTGTATGCACTGGTGTATGCGATCGGCCCGGTCATGGCCTTCTACTTCACGCAGGACATGTCGGCCGATATCGTCTGGCGCTTGATGGCGGGGGCCAGCGCCAACTACCTGTACTTCTGGCACATCAAAGAGCAGCTCGGAGACATTCGTAAACAGGCCGCGTTCGACGGCGGCGCGCGCGACCGGCTGATTCGCGACGCCGGCGGCGTACAGGTCTACGTTGTCTGGGTGGGGATCGGCCTGCTGGTCCTGAAATTCGCACTGGTCTATATGGTATTTCAACGGAGCGCGACAGGCGACTTTAAGATCCCCGGGACGAAATCGAAAAGCATCCAAAGCCGGCTCCAGTCGGCGGTCTGATTCCGAATCTCCGAAGCGGCGCATCACAAGCAGGGGGGATGACATCCACCCTGCGCCGTTGCTCCCGGAGGGCAGAATACAAGAGAATTGAAGCACCAGGGGTGGCCGCCGTGCTCGCCGAGGCCGCATACAGATGGAGCGGGACGACATCCGTCCTGGGCCGTTGCTCCCGGAGGCCGCACGCTGGATCAATTAGATGTCCAAATTAGGGGCGGTGCTTCCTCGACGGCCGCAGTCGGCCCAGGATGGTGTCATCCCGCGAGGAGAAGCGCGCGTTTCAGAAAAGAAAAAAAGTAGGCGGGGACAGACCGCCGATGGATCTGTCCCCGCTCGGACGAATGAGCGCTTCGAAAGCGAAGTAACAACACCGGCGTTTTTAAGATCCCGCGGACGACATCCGAACCCATCGCACGCCGTCTGCGCTCAGCAATCCGCCCTCACATGCCAAGTCTGGCTCAGGCAGAACCCTTGCCTCTTTCACTACCCTCGTGTGTCATGGCAAGACCAGCCCCCAATTATTATATACCCCACGCGTTTGAGAGGCGGACGAGGAAGATATCGCAGCATGATGTGGAACTGGCCAAGCAACGCTATCAGGCGCTCTTGGCGCGACGATGAGCCATACATGCACGCCCATGGAGAGCCGGCATGAAACTCACGATTACCCCATCAACAGGGAATGTGTTCCGTGATCTTGGATTCCGACGCGACGAAGCCGAGCACCTCCTGGTCCGTGCCGACCTGATGATTCAGGTCCAGAAACTCTTGAAATCCCGCCGCCTCACCCAGAAAGCCGCAGCCAAGGTACTAGGCGTAACCCAGCCCCGCGTGAGCGATCTCCTGCGAAGGCGGATCGATTTGTTCAGCACAGACGCCCTGATCGACCTCTTGGCTCGCCTGGGAGCTGAAGTTCGCCTGAAGATCAAAGTCCGTCCGGCGGCATAAGCCGTCCGCTCACCACCAGGCATTCGAGCTTCTGTGAAATAGCCGTATGCCTGCTGACCAAGGCCAGGAATGGTTTGAGAGCGGATTCGAGGTCCTCGACGACTCAGCCCTGCCGATCACGAAGGAGAGGATGGGGTCAGTTCTTGACTTTGTACCGCTTTCACCCTATCCTCCGGCCTCATGGCTCGCCCCCTCCGCCTGGAATTCCCCGGCGCCCTCTACCACCTCACCGCCCGCGGTAATGCGCAGCAGTCAATCTTTTTCGATGACACGGATCGGCAACAGTTCATCCGCTTACTTGCTCGCGAGGTTCGGCAGCAGCACTGGCGCTGTTACGTCTATTGCTTGATGGGGAATCACTATCATCTGGTGATTGAAACGCCCGAGCCGAACCTCAGTCGCGGCCTCCGGCGACTCCACGGCACCTATACGCAATGGTTCAATCGCCGCCATCAACGGGTCGGGCATCTCTTGCAAGGCCGGTTCAAGAGCCTGCTGGTGGAAAAAGAGAGCTATCTTCAAGAGCTTTGTCGCTATGTCGTCTTGAATCCGGTTCGAGCTAGACTGGTGACAGAAGCAGGCGCGTGGGGTTGGAGCAGTTATCAAGCGACCGTGGGATTGCAAGCCGCGCCAGACTGGCTCGATGTCTCTGCTGTGCTCTCCCTGTTCAACCGCAACGCATCAACCGCTCGGACCGCATACCGACGCTTCGTCGCAGAGGGGAGCGGCCAGCCTGCGCCGTGGAAGGACGTGCGGAGTCAGATTTTTCTTGGCGGCGCCGAGTTCCTTGAACGGATCGAACAACTTGTGCAAGGAAAGCCGCTGGCCAATGTCCCCGCGCTCCACACGCGCCCAACCCGCCTCTCTCCAGATGAAGTCCTTCAGCGCGTCGCCGCCACCTATCGCCTGTCGGTGAACGCCGTCCTCGATCGTGGCCATCGCGAGGCCTATCAGACCGCGGTATACTTGTTGCGGCGTGCGGCGAATGAACCGCTGCAGACGGTCGCCATTCGTTTTCAGATTTCTCCTTCGCGAATCTCAAAAATACAGAAAGCGGTCGAAGCAGCACCACGTTCCCCGAAGCAGAGTCAGGCCTTCGCGAAGTGCAAAGTCAAGAACTGACCCCGTTTTTCTTTGTCTCGTTGACAGAGGAGCTTACGATTTCCAGAAGTCCCGAACAATTGCAGACGTCGTCAAGAGAATCAAAGCAAAGAGGATCCACATAGACACCGACACCAACGGAGAAAGCCCATAAAAGATGGACGTCGCAAGCCAGAGGGATGCAACAACAGGAAAGAAACATACAAGCGTAAAAATGAACTTTCTCAAGTCTGAGCGTCGGCATACTGCAAAAATGGTCGCCTTGCCAGGAAAGCTCTGGCCTACCACAAGCCTCGCCTCGCTCTGGAAGAGAAAGAAATAGACGACCGAGATGGAAAGAATGAATTGCACCAACATCGCAGCTGTTATGGGATCGACAGGTATAGTGACCTGCGGAAGAGCAATTCCAGCATTCAACGGAGGCTGTGGTTCTTCCGGAGGCTGAGGCAAACGATAATCAACGAGCTGCAGTGCACCTTGAACTGTTAGGTGTTCTGGAATGTCGCTCCTGAGGAGGAACATCTCGTTTTTCAGGACGTACCGCGCATGTAATTTATATTGAGACGGTGGGTTCTTGATCGGCAACCAGGTGTGCCGATCGCGCAGCCTTACAGCGAGCAGTGTTTCAAATGCAAGCCCATGTCGGGCAATCGTTTCATTCTCCTGAAACTGTTCGTGGGGTTCAGCCCCGCTTTTACGGACACCTAGTTAAGGCTCATAATGAGCCAGGAG
>CAZCGF010000165.1:0-9602 GCA_964498115.1 uncultured Planctomycetaceae bacterium
ACGACGACGAAGACGGGGGCGTTGAAATCTAACGATTTCCGCTTGCTGTTTCGTTTAGAATACACGGCGCTGGTTCTCGATAAGGCAGGACCAGCGCCTTTTTTGTTGCGTTGCGGTCTTGCGACTTTCGCGTCGCCATTCGGCTTGTTCCGATCTCGACAGTGCGCCGGGCCGACGTTCGGACGCCTACGAGCACGGCAGACCCAGCACACGACCTAAACAATCGCCGAATGGATTCTCGCGTCTCAGGAGCGTCCCGTCGTGTCGGATGACCAGCCCATCGCATTATTGCTCACCCATTGCCAGGACTACTACGCTGTGGATCTCGTTGGCGAAACGCTCCGACGGCTCGGCGTGAGGCCGGTTCGGATCGACACCGACCTGCCTTCTTCGCAGTCGGAATTGTCCTTCGAGACTGACGGCAACGGCGAGTCGCACTCCATTGTCGTGGCCGATGAAGTGATCGACGCTCGATCGGTGTGCGCTGTCTGGACGCGGCAGATACGAGCGCCGGCGACCGATGACCAGCTTCAAGCGGAGTACCGCGACGGTTGCACGCGAAACGTGATGACCGCCCGGGACGGTTTTTTCGGCGCCCTCGAGCATGCCCGATGGGTTAACGAAATCGGCGGCATCCGGACGGCCTCCAACAAGATTCATCAATTGCGCACTGCCCGGGCAGCGGGTCTTCGTGTGCCGGTTACGTTGGTGACCAACAGCCCGGCGCGCGCCCGGGCATTTTTTGATGCGCACGGTGGCAATGTCGTGGCGAAGCTGCTTGTGAACCTGTCGACGAGCATGGAGCGCGCGAGTTTTTTCGTGCGAACGACGAATCTCACCGAGCAGCACCTCAATTCGCTCGACTCGCTTCGCCATTGCCCGATGATTTTTCAGGAACGGCTTGCGAAGAAGCGTGAGCTGCGCGTTGCCTATGTGGCGGGAGAGGCGTTCGTCGGGGCCATCCGTGCATCCGACCTGCCGGACTGGCGGCTCGGCTCGCCGGAAGAGATTCAGTGGAGTCGCGGCGATTTGAGCGACGAGACGCTCGTGCGATTACGCTCGCTGATGGATAAGCTGGGCCTGGTTTATGGCGCCATTGACCTGATCGAATCCGATTCCGGGCCGCCGGTGTTCCTGGAGGTCAATCCAACCGGAGAATGGGGAATGCTCCAGAAGTCGTTAGACCTGCCGATCGCAGAGGCCCTTGCCAAGGCGCTGATCGGTCCGGAGGCTCGCTCGTGACATCAGTCCTTATCGTCACCCGTAGCGACGACAATGAATGCATCAACCGGGTGTCCGAGGCGATTGCGCGGCGCGGCGCCGAGGCGATCCGATTCGACACCGATCGATACCCGACCGACGTTCAGCTCACGGCTCAACTGACCGCGGGCGAAACGCGTTGGATTCTTCAGAAGGGTGAGGATCGCAGGGATCTTCAGTCTGTGGAAGCGGTCTGGTATCGGCGACTGCGCGCCGGCGCCGGCATTCCCGCGACGATGGAATCGCAATTGCGGCGAGCTTCCGTCGAAGAATCGCGTGCGTCCCTGATCGGTTCGGTCTTCAGCCTTCCTGTTTTTCAAATGGATCCGTACTCGGTGGTCCGTCATACGGGCATTAAGCCGCTTCAGCTCCAGGCGGCGAGCCGAGCGGGCCTAGATATTCCTCGTACGCTCATTTCCAACGATCCCGCAGAAGTTCGCGAATTCGCCGGTACCTGCCCCGGTGGCATGATGGCAAAGATGCTCTCGTCGTTTCACGTTTTTGAAGAGGGCCTTGAGAAGGTCGTATTCACGTCGCCGGTCGAGCAGGCCGCGTTGAACAATCTGGATGGGCTGCGCTACGCTCCCATGACCTTTCAGGAAAATGTCGCCAAGAAGCTGGAACTGAGAGTGACCATCGTTGGTGAAAGCGTCTTCGCCGCCGCCGTCGATTCCGGTGAGTCGGCGAAGACCAAAGATGACTGGCGACGGGACGGTCACGGGTTGATGGGTTCGTGGCGCCATTACTCGCTTCCCGACGATGTGCGGCGAAGGCTGCTGTCGCTCATGGACCACTTCCGGCTTAACTATGGGGCGATCGACCTGATCGTCACGCCGGATGATCGATATGTATTCCTCGAGGTGAACCCGGTCGGCGAGTACTTCTGGCTGGAGTTGTGCCCCGGGTTGGAGATTTCAGAAGCGATTGCGGACGTCCTGCTCGGCCGCGCGGCACGCAGAACGTGCGATCGCTTCGGAAACGGCCAGCGAACGGGAAGACAGGCCTGAATCTCTTCGGCGTGCCCCGGAGGCGCCGTACGGACAGTGGGGTTGGCGCGGTACGACGAGGACCGACGCCTCAGGGACGCCACATCTTGATGATTTGTGTAGTCCTTGAATTGCCATTGGCCATTCGGGACGACCTAGGTGAGACTGTTGGCACTTTGCCTGGCACGAGAAGAATCACAATTTCAGCCGGAAAGTCAGCCTCCAAGAGCGATCATCGGCAAGTCCTGTTGAAACAGTCCTTTCGACTTTTTGCCTCCAATTGCGGCCCCTATGCGATCATCGACTCGTTCGACGTTCAGCCGCCCGTCCCGCCAGCAATCGCTTAAGTGAACTGATCGGGTATCAAGCAGACAGGGAAACAGCCTCCCGTCGGCGGTCAGGCGCATTCGTCGGCACTGACCACAGAAAGATTCAGAGATGGGGGCAATGATGCCGAGGATTCCGGATTGGTCGGAGCTTTCCGCCCGATAGCGTGCGGCGGTTTCACCTGGGTTTCTCGGGATCGGACGGAGCACAAATCGGGATTCGAGCCCGCGGCGGATTCGGGATGCGGGGACGAAGTGTCGTCGATTGAATTGGGCCGCCGGGCCGATGGGCATGGCCTCGAGGAAGCGAATCTCCAGCGATCGCCGGAACGCCCACTGGGCAAGCTCGACGATTCTGTTCTCGTTGGTCCCTGTTAAGACAACCGCGTTCAGTTTCGGAGGCGGAAAACCAGCGGCGAAAGCGGCGTCGATTCCCCTGATGACGTCGTCGACGCAACCCCCAGTAAGTGATCGGTAACGAATGGGATCAATCGTATCGAGCGAGACGTTCAGGCGATCGAGCCCGGCTCTGCGCAGCGCGCGGGCCATAGACGCCAGGCGCAGTCCGTTTGTGGTCATTGCCAAGGAGAGAGCGGGAGCGGATTTCCGGATGCGCGCAATGAGCGAAACAACTGACGCATGCAGCAGCGGTTCTCCTCCGGTGATTCGGAGCTGTCGCAGGCCGCGCCGGGCGTACAGGTATTCAACAATCTCCATGCGCTGATCGTCGGTCAGATCCTTCTTGCAGGAGACACCTTGCGGCGAAGGTCGACAATACAGGCAGCGCAGGTTGCAGGCCGACGTCACGGACAGTCGAAGGTGATCGATGGTCCTCCCCTGACCGTCAATTAACGGGCGCGGTTGGGGGATGGGCAGCTCCATGCCGGTTTCATGATCGGCGCACGCACCGGGCGCCACCGATTCGGCTTTTATGCGCGGTTCCGCGTGAGTCTTCAGAACGGGCAATGGATAGACCTGAGAAGTCACGCGTTCTCCCACCTTACGCGCACGCCGGAGCCGACTTCGCGATTGCGTCATAGACTTCTGCGCACCGCGCACAGACGGGATGCTCCGCACTCCAGTCTGGGAAATCGGCGACGATGACTTCACAGAGATGCGGATGAAACTGCGAATTCGCAGCCCACTCGAACGTGCGAAACCCGCACAGCGAGCAGGCCCCTCCGCTCGGAGCCGTCACACTCGAGGATGCGGCCGAGGGACGAACATCGATCCCCGGCAGGCCCCCCTCGGCCCACTCGATCAGGGTGCAATGATTCGGCATGTCCGTTCGCGCATTCTGCCACAACTGGTCAAAGACTCGCGACGCAGGCTCGTCGTCATCCAGAGCAAACGCCCGCACCAGTTCGGCCCGACGCCTCTCCCTCACGCCGGGCGGCAGAAGATTGGAGCGGGCGAGCCTTGCGTCGACGCATAGCGCCCAAAGGACGGCGTATCGGTCCTGGTTCAGATTCCGCAATGCCGCCGACGCGCCGCGTGGTCGCCGGCTGATCTCGTAGCCAAACGGGGGGTCCAACATATCTTCGACATGCATCAGCTCATGTCGCAGCCAATACTCGAAGGCGGCTTCGTTCAGCAGCGTCGCCGGCGCAACGGCCAGCACGACGCTGTACTTTCCGGGCGATCCGAAGAGTTCGCAGGCCTGTGCTGACGGCGCGGGCGCCTGCGTCACCATGCACCTTCGCACCTCTCTGGACGCATGAGGGCATTCTTCGATCAGTCGAAGGAATCGATTGCGCAATCCCAGGTCTTCAAACCACTGTTGGTGCAGGGATGCAAACGCCTGATCGCGCCGGAACTCATCCCGATGGTCGTAGCATGCGGTGAACTGGCGCTCGTACTCACGACGGATCATTTCATCGCGTCGCGCCGCCTCAAAGACGGTGCGCTCGACAAGCTGCGGCTGGAAAGCGAGGAGCATGACTCAAGTCCTCGCTTCCATCGCCGCCGCAAGTCCGGGGCCTAGTTCGACTGTTCCCGGGGCGCCGCAACTGATCGTCGAGTCCTCGTCGGAGATTTCGCGCAGATTCAGCCAGTTTGGCCCAAGTTCGAGGTCCAGCGACCTGCACCAAGTCTCAAGAACGGCATGCCCTAAGCTTGCGGCGTGGGCGATACCTGAATCCGGTCCGGCCCGGCGGATGCGCTCGAAGAACGCCGGCATCCAGGACGCGGCATGTTCCCGGAGAAAGCTCCGCTGGGCGTCGATGCAAGTCGACGCCTTTTCCGAGTTTTCCGCGACAGCCTCCATCATGGATAGGACGGCAAGGAACTCCCACTGGGTTGCAATGTGGTCGGCGCGTTCCGAAACGGGGCCCATCACGTCGAAGCCGAACGCGCGATAGAAGCCCATGATGTCCGCGAGTGTCTGGCTCTGCTGAAACACCTCGGCGGTTCGATACTCGAGTTCGTACGGTGGGCACTCGGACCGCACGGTGTGACCCAGAAGACTGACGTAATCATCGTCAAGCCCCCCACCATCCATCATCGCGGTGAAGAACGCGGCGATCTTGTCCGACGGGATTTCGAGTGTCCTGGCCGCCTCGCGAATCTCATCCTGGACTGCCGGATGTCGCAGTCGTTCGGCCTGCTCCGGATGGGGATCGCTGAATGCCGCGGCGATCAGTCGGGCCAGCTTGGCGCGGGACAGCGCCGCAAGGCTAGATGGAATTGGCGTGCATTTCCGGGCGGACATGAACGGGCTCCTCCACCTGGGTTCGAAAGATCTCTCGATTCTTCCGATCGAAGGCGATGATGGTGTCGTTGAACATTTCAAACTTCTGATCGTTAACGGTCGTCTCCCAGACCTTGGGACCCTCCTCGATTTCATAGCGATGAATGATCCGGTTTGAGCGGCGAAAGAGTTGCAGGACGGCGAGCAGTTCGCGATCCGGGGCGCGATAGCGCGCGACCGCGTCCTCCACGCCGGGGCCGAACATCTGCTCCAGGTACTTCGTTGGCACCCACCGGGGCGGAATGTAGTAGCCGTTCGGCTCGGTGCCGAACTGCGGGTATAGCGGCAGCGCGACTTTTGCGACGTGCACGAGGTAGTAGAGCGGGTTGCTGCGATCCTCCACCCACGTGCTGTCTTCGTTGACGCGCACCAGCCCCTGCATGCGCACCTGCCCGATGCAGGCGGACATGCATCGCGTCTCCATCGGGACGCCATCGGATTCGGGGTCGGTCCCTTCGACGCGGGGGTAACAGGCGATGCATTTTTCGCTCGTTCGCGTCGTGCCACGATAGAGCGACTTCTTATACGGGCAGGCTTCGACGCACTTGCGATAGCCGCGGCATTCCTGCTGATCGATCAGGACGATGCCGTCCTCCGGCCGTTTGTAGATCGCATTCCGCGGGCACGCCGCGAGACAAGCGGGGTAGCTGCAATGATTGCACAGCCTCGCGAGATAGAAGAACCACGCCTTGTGCTTGTTCTGGCCGGTCGCATCTTCGCCTTTGCCGAAATCCATCGGACGGTTCAGGCCGCCGGGCGGCGTGTCTTCATGAATGTTCGGTGCGGTCCACTCCTCTTCGTTGGGTAGGTAACCAAGAACAAGGTTCGGCTGTCCGCCGCGGGCGACGACGTCCGGGCATTCGAACACCGTTCTGCCCTTGAGCTCGCCGTAGGGCTTGCGAGGATCGCCGTTCGGGTGCCCGGTCCATTGCATCCCATCGGGATTCGCCTGAGAGAGTAGATCGAGGATTTTTACATCCCAGTGCTGCGGATATCCGCCGTAGGGTTTGGTCTCGACGTTGGTCCACCACATGTGCTCCTGTCCCTTGGAAAAGGTCCAGGTGCTCTTGCAGGCCATCGTGCAGGTTTGACAACCGATGCAGCGGTTGATGTTGATGACGAAGGCGAACTGTTCCTTGGGCGCCGCCTGCGGGTAGGGGTAGCCCATCGGTCGACCGAGTTGCCAGTTGTATACGCTGCTCATGACGGACTCCTCGTCCTAGAGAACCGGAAGACTCACCGCGCCGCCCGGTACACGATCCACCTGCATTCGTTGCGCACGGGGCCCGCGCCGAAGCAGTTGAAACTGAATCATCTCGCGTATCGCATCCATCCCGAGTTGAGACACCGCGAGGTTGGGGCCGGCGAAGTGCCCGCTCTCGAACATCTGTGCGATCGCGCCGGCGCTGTGCCCGAGTCTTACGTATTCCTCAATGAAGCACTCGGCCATTTCGCGCACCGAGTTTGGATCATCGACCGTCAGTTCGACGCCGGTCAGCGTCATTGGGTCCGTCGGGTCGGGGTCTTCGTACGGCATGGCTGAAACCTCCAAACTTCTGAGTCGCAGCGGACAGCGGGATTAGAACTCGTCAAACTCAACCGCCGGGGCGGCGTCGTCGCCACCGACGAATTTGCCCGCGAGATACCGCTTCATCATGTCGCTTTCTTCTCCCGGCGACATGCCGGTTGTTGCCGGCAGCCAGACGCCTTTGCCGCCCAGGCCGCCGTCTTCCGCCTTGGTGATTCGCACGAGCGTCTCCTTGGGCACCGTGTTGATGGCGTGATTGTCCGCCTCACCGCCGAAGATGAAGCCCATGAAGACCTTGGCCTTATGGAAGAGGTTGTCGGTCTGGTGCATCGGCATGTGCCAGTTGCGCGTCAGGCTTTGCTGTGACCCATAGCGAATGTTCGCCTGATAACCGTCCTCACAGAGCGCCCGTCCGTCTGGCCGCGTCTCATGGGCCTTGACGCTCTTTTCGGTGGCGATGTACGGCGCGTGTTTGATCATGATGCAGCTGTACGGGTACGCCGGGTTGTAAATGGCACGCAGCATCAGCCTCGCGACCTTGTAGAACGGATCATTAGGCTTCGCGCCTACGTAGGGCCTGTCCGCCGGGTTCGCATCGACGTACACGTAATCGCCGTTGCGAATGCCGAGGTCGATGGCGGCCTGGGGATTGATGTGCATCTGATGATCGCCAACGTAGGGGGATCGCTTATCCATCCGATGGGGATCGCCGAAGCTGCTGTCATAGATGTTGTGCCAGTCGACGTTGCTCCACGACGAATGGACGCGATGCCGCGTCTTGGGCGTAAGGGCGTAGAACTTGTACCCTTTCTCCCAGAGGAAGTTGCGCGTCAGCCTTACCTGCTTCCACGGCAATTTGATGTTTCGCACGGTTCGCTCGTCCCAGTGCTCTGCCTCCGGGCCAATTCCGTAATCGTCGGGCCGGATATACGGATTGCTCGAAACGATGACGTTCGGCAGGTAGGGCGTTGCCTCGGTTCCCTCGCGATGAACGATGAAATTCTCGCCGTACTCGATCGCCTCGGGGATATCCGCGTAGGCATGGAGTCTGCCCGTGTCGGTGTGGAACGGTTCGTCATGATGGACTTGCTCATAGAACGGAATTCGCGGGTAAGTTCTGAAGAGCATCAGTGCCGCGCCCGGCGGGCCGTATTTGCCTGCCATGATGTCGTCCAGCTTGTACCCGATGGTGGTCGTGCATGTATCGAGCAGACGCTGAAGATAAACGCGTCGCTTGCCCTCGTGCTCGAACTTGAAATAGTTGTAGAACTTCTGCTTCCACTCGCCGCCGAGTTCTTCTCCGACCGCCTTGGCGATATTCGCGAGAATCCACAGATCGTCGCGCGAATCAAAGACTGGTTTGATGCCGCCTTTCCATATCTGCAGGAAGGGATTCGAGCAGGAGGCGGTGATCTCCAGGTCCTCGAACTCCACCCAGCTGTTGGCCGGTAACCCGAAATCCGCGTACTGCACCGAAGATGTCATCACGATGTCCTGGGCGATAATCATCTCGATGTTCGGATTCACGTTCTTGAACATGTCGTAGGCGTGTTTGGCGTTGTTGAACAGGTTCACGTTCGTGAATTGCAGCGCCTTCGTCGGCGTCGGCATGTGCGTGTTGCCGGTGAAGACCTTGCGGCCGCTCTTCGGTGTGTTGACGATGAGCGGCCGGTCGCCGTGGTTCCAATACGCAGGTTCCTCATCCTTTGCGTAGCCATGTGCGTGAACGGACTTGCCCGGCGCCTTTTCATCAAGGTTGACGTCAAACGGGTCTTCGGCGATCCATCCCTTGAATCCGGGCCCGGTGATCGCGCTTCCCTGAAACAGCGCGGCCTTGTAATTGCCGGCCCACCCGTGGCAGCCCGCGCCCGGCTTGCCGATGTTGCCGGTTAACATGATGGGCAAGAGTGCCGCGCGATTAGCCTCGGTGGCGTGGAACCAGTGGTTAATGCCCTCGCCCTGGTGGATGGCGACCGGACCTCCGGCCTTCGTCGTTTCCCAGATGTCCTTTGCAAGGCGCTCGATCATTTCCGCGGGGGAGTGAGTCACATCTGCGACGCTCTCAAGGTCGTAGTCCTTGAGATGAGTCTGGTACATCGACCACAGCGTCATCACTTCGACTTCGCTGCCGTCGGCCAGCTTGATCGTCCACGTTCCCTCAAGAGCCGGGTCGATGTCCCTGGATCGCATCCGGCCACCCACGTCGTCGCGCGTCAGGGCGACGGGCTTGTCCGACTTTGCATCCCAGATGACCCGGTCCCCGAGCTTCTGATGCTGTTCGGCGGTCAGGCCCTGGACTCTCATGCTTGGCCCATCCGAGGCGAGCGAACTCTTGTAGCCGGCGAAGACCTCCTCGGCGCGCAGACGTTTGAGATTGTCCGTCCGGACCAGCAGCGGGAAATCCGTGAACTCCTTGACGAACGTCTCGTCGTACCAGCCGCGATCCATCATGATTCGCGTGATGCCGAGCCACAGGGCCGCATCGGTCGCCGGCCGAATCGGAATCCAGTAGTCGGCCTTGGTGCTGGGGGCGCCGTATTCCGGTGCGATCACCACGATGCGAGCGCCCCGCTCCATGCACTCAATGAACCAGTGGGAATCGGGGAGTTTATTCTCCACCAGGTTCTTGCCATCCATGATGATCAGCTTGCTGAAGCGCAGGTCATTGAAGTCGCAGTCTGAATTCTGCAGGCCGTGGACCCACGGCTGGCCGGGCGTCTGATCGCCGTGCCAGGTGTAGTTGCTCCAGTTTC
>CAZCGF010000166.1:0-4942 GCA_964498115.1 uncultured Planctomycetaceae bacterium
TGTGTCACCTTATGTCACCTTGCGATGACCAGCGCAGACAGGTCCCAGACGGGTCTCCCGCAGGTGCATTCATCGCTCATCGCATCGATGCTACAATCAGGGGCCCATGTTCAATGCGCGAACAAGCGGATTGCGATATTTCGAGGAGGTCTTGCCATGAAAAAAATAGCGGTCTGCCTCAGCGGCTGCGGGTTTCTCGACGGCGCTGAGATTCACGAATCCGTGCTGACCCTGCTCGCCATCGATCAGGCCGGCGCCAAGGCCGTCTGCTGCGCCCCGGACATTAACCAGGTCGGCGTCGTCGACCACCTCAAGAAGGAGCCCGCCGCCGGCACGCGCAACGTCCTCGTGGAATCCGCCCGCATCGCTCGCGGTGAAATTGTTGACGTCAAGAAGATTCGCGCCGCCGAGCTGGACGCGATCATCTTCCCCGGCGGCTTCGGCGCTGCGAAAAACCTGTGCAGCTTTGCCACCGACGGCGCGAACTGCAACGTCAATCCCGACGTGGAGCGGCTCGCCGGCGAGTTCCTCGCGGCAAAAAAGCCGATCGGCGCGATCTGCATCGCCCCCGCTCTGCTCGCCCGAATCGTCGGCAAGAAGGATCTCCACCCGCGCCTGACCATCGGCACCGACAAGGCGACCGCCGGCGCGATCAACGCGATGGGCGCCCAGCACTGTGATTGCCCCGTCACCGAAATGATCACCGACGAAAAATACAAAATCGTCTCCACCCCCGCCTATATGCTGGGACAGGGACCGGCCGAGGTCTTCGAGGGCATTCGCAAGCTCGTCGCGGAAGTCATTCGCCTCTGCGCCGCATAGCCGCTAGAGTTGAATGGGGAATAATCGCTGGAGAGAGAACCAAGGAGTCGAACCAGAAGTGACCAGAATCAACCCCAATTGGGAAGTCAGCGTTTCAGATGTGAAGGCGATGCTCGATTCAGGAGCGAGCTTACTCCTGCTGGATGTTCGCCAGCCTGAGGAACACGCCATCGGTCGCATCGACGGCGCGCACCTCATGCCGCTTCCCGATTTGCCCAATCGAATCGATGAAATCCGCGAGCTCGCAGGCGATCGCCCGATTGTCGCCCTCTGCCACCACGGCGGGCGCAGCCTCAATGCCGCAGCCATCCTGCGCCAGGGCGGACTGATGCAATCCAAGAGCATGGCCGGAGGGATAGATGCCTGGTCCGTGCAGATCGACCCTAATATCGCGCGATACTAGTGGGAATGTTCGCTCGAGTTCGCCTGATCCGAAACAAGTGAAGTCTGCCCGCGCCGTCAGATTCTCAAACCGCCGCTGAATTCCCGTTGGGAAGGCCGATGCGTGAGACCGTCAACGGCTTCCGATAGTCGGGCAGCCCGGTCACTTCCGGGTCCTTCCGGATCGGACGGCCGTTGGACGCCATATCGTAAATGTCTTCATGGCGGAACTCAGTGGCTTCCCGCCTCACGCTCGTCTCGTTTGTCTCAAAAATCGCCGGACAACCGTAGCAAAAGTGATTCTCGAGCGACTTGTCCCTCTTAACCGACTGCGGATTCGAAACCATCCGCCGGGCCTGCCGATACTTCTCGCCGTTCCAAACCTCGTGCAGACTCGTCTTGAACACATTCCCCATGATGTGCGGGTCATCGACTTCGGTGTATTGATGCCCGATGCGATAGGTGCAGCAGGGAATGACATCGCCGTTGTACTTGATGAGCGTCGAACCGTGCGGCCACCAGCACTGGGGCAGCGCCTTCTTCTCTTTCGGGGCGACGACTTCAAAAGTGCCGGGATCGTGGTCGACGTAGTTGTGCAGCGCCCCCCAGAAGTGAGTGAACTGGTCGACGCCGTAGGCCTCGACCACCTGCTGTGCCTTCTCCAGCTCATCCAGATTATGCTGGAACTTAATGTACTGCACCTCAACCTTGGGAAACTCAGCCCCCATCTCATTGCGCAATCGGCAGATTCGTTCCAGGTTATTGAGGACCCTGTCGATCTTCCCGCCGACGCGCGTCATCTGATACTTTTCCTGACTCAGACCGTCCACACAGACGGAAAGATGCGTCAGGCCGCTCTGAATCATTCGCTTGAGTCGCTCGTCCGTCAGCGCAAAGCTGAAGTTCGTGCTCACGTGAACATTCAGGCCGGCATCACGAGCCACGCTGCACATCTCATCCAGATCGGGATGCACGAGAGGGTCGCCGATGTAATACAGCGATACCGCCGCGGTCTTGCCCTTAATCTCATCGATGATCCGCCTGAATTGCTCGATCGTCATGCGATGCTTGGGGTCGAAAACCTGTTTTTCAAGTCCGGGATTGGCATTCGGATCGGCATGTACGCAAACAGTGCAACTCAGATTGCACATCGGAGAGATGTCGATCTTCACCGCGACTGGAAGTGCGAACATGCGCTCGCTCTTGAGCGCGAATTGCGCCCCGGTCGCGGCCATGTTGATCGCCTTGCGAAACGTGATCTTCTCCAGCAGCCAGCCCTGTCGCCGCTTCATGCAGACCATCATCAGGCGCATGTAGGCAAGCTTCTTGCCGATGTAATTGACTGCGTTAACAGGATTCAGGTAGGAAAAGAAGCCAGGTCGAACTTCCTTGGTGCGAAAAATGGCATCCTGGTTTTCGGCGATCATCTTGATTCCCTCCGACTGCCTATGACCCCCAGGGAGGCCTCAGCGCGGGTAATATCCATGCGCAGCGCTTGAAAAGTCAGCCTTCACGAGACTAACTCGCTCAGCGCACGCGCCCCATTTTCTAAAAGACCAAACCCTGTTACTGACAACCAACGCGCTGGGTACAAAGACGCCGCGCGCGGACAAGTGATAAGATTTGTACGATGCAAATGTTCCTAAGCTCTGACCCTACAAACAATATGATATCAATCGGCTTCCGGAGTATCAATATGATGTTACCCGCCATCACCCATTCGGGTGATTGTCTGGGCCGCCGACGAGTTGTGTCCAAGAAAAGGCTTGAAGTCCTTTTTCGCTCGGAAACTGCGGCTTCGGCATCGTTGATCGCGCATCAAACCGGCTTCGTTCGTCTTCGCAACGTTAACGCCAGCACGTGCAGGCGAATCACAGTCGGCTCGTGGTCGCCGGCTCGAAGTGTCGGCTGACGCCGTTGTCCTGTTGGAGTATCAGACCGCTAACCGGATGGACCTCCACGATCCGGCCCGTGTAGCGCTCGCCGTCCTGAATCAACGTGACCCGCGCGTTCAGATCGGAAGACGACTCCAGCCACCGCCTGGCAAGACGGCTGTCATCGACAGTGTCCGCATGAGCCAGCTGCGAATCGAGGCGGACCAGAATCGCCCGAACGACCGCCGCGCGATGAATGGGCTGACGCGACTCCATTTCCAGCGACGTCGCACGGCCGCGCAGCTCCGGTGGAAAGTGCGACTCGTGTTGCAGACAGTTCACGCCAATGCCGACCGCAACAACAAGAGTGTCATTCGCCTGCGACCGCGTCTCGATAAGTATGCCGCACAGCTTCCGCTCGCCGACATACAGATCGTTCGGCCAGCGAATCGTCGGCTCCACGTCCGTCGCGTCGAGTATGCCCTCCAAAACGGCGATCGCCGCCCCCATCATCAGCCGGCCGTGAAGGAACTCGGACCGAGGCATGCTCAGCAAGACAGTCATGTGCAGGCCCGCGCCGCGCGGCGAGAGCCACTTGCGCCCAAGGCGCCCCCGCCCGGCCGTCTGATACTCAGCAAGAATGACAGCGCCGTCGCACGGCCCGGCCCCTTTCGACTCGGCGAAGTCGAGCGCGAAGGTGTTGGTGCTGTCTGTCTCGGCGAGCACGGTGATGTGCCGGCCGATCCGAGTGGTAGCGAGCCCGCGGCGAATCTCATCGGCGGACAGCACATGGGGGTCGCTATCCGGCCTCATGCGGCATCCAGACCCAGGTCGAGAATCGGAGCGGAATGTGTGATCGCCCCGACTGCAATACGATCCACCCCGGTTTCGGCAATCCGGCGAACGGACTCGAGCGTCGCCCCTCCGCTGGCCTCCAGTTCAAGTTTACCTTTTAAGCCTTCGTGGTCTCTCATTTGCACCGCCTTGCCCAGTGCCTCATTCGAGAAGTTATCAAGCAGGATTACGTCAATGCCGACGACCTTGAGCAACTCGGCGAATTGGTCCAGCCCGTCGCACTCCACCTCCACGAAAGTCGGTCGAACCGGCAGCGACGCCAGCCGATTGAGCATGTCGAAGACAGAATGGGCGAGGCGCCCGGTCGGCACTCCCGCGAGGTGGTTGTCCTTCAGCAGCACGGCGTCATACAACCCGGTGCGATGATTGTGCCCGCCGCCGCAGCGAACGGCATACTTCTCCAGCGACCGCATCCCCGGCATGGTCTTACGTGTGTCGAATATCCTCGCACGAGTGCCTGCCACGGCCGAGACGAACCTTGCCGTCAAAGTGGCGATCCCGGAGAGGTGCTGCAGAAAGTTGAGAATGGTCCGCTCGGCCGCGAGCATCTGCCCGACATGTCCGCTCAGCCGGGCGACCGGCTGGCCCGGTTCCAGGTCTTCCTGAAGGCTCGTCGCCCGGCACCAGTCGAGGTGCACCTCCGGAGCAAGTTCTTCCAGAAGTATCGGGAGAAGCTCGCTCCCGCAGAATCGTCCCGTCGTTCGCGAGGTCAGGTGCCATGCCCCCGTCGCTGCGGCCGTATGCGGTGGCAGGAGCTGCGTCGTCACGTCGCCGTGGGACCCGAGGTCTTCTTCCCGCGCGAGCGCGATGAGGCGGCGAACGTGATCGGCGTTGAATTCACATTCCGTGGGCATGAAGTCGATCTCATCTGTTCCCATGTTGCCATAGGAGATGGTTGACCAACGGTGTCCTGTGCAAGGCTAACGCCGCCCCTGTTTCGAGGCCCCTTCGAGGATTCTCTTCTCGTGAGCCGTCAAGCTGCCGATTCCGTGTTGATGGACTTTGTCGAG
>CAZCGF010000166.1:5042-9571 GCA_964498115.1 uncultured Planctomycetaceae bacterium
TCAGGATCCAGCCAACTCAAACTCGTAATGAGAAAATATGCTGCGACGGCAATGAAGCCCGCCGCCGTATAGAAATAAAAGAACCGCTTCGACCCCAGATGCCGCTCCAACGACATGCCGAGAAAGTACAGGCCGATCATGTTGAAGAGAATGTGAAGCAGGTCGTGCTGGCTATGCAGGTAAGTAAACGTGAAGAGCCGCCAGATCTGCCCCTTCCAGACGAGGTCGGTGCGCATTTCGAGCGCCCGAAAAATCAGTCCCTGACTTCCCCCGCTGATCATGCAAATGACGAAGAGCCCGATGTTGGCAATTGCAATCCACTTCACAGCCTTCCCTGGCGCCGGCATTCCGCCAAACCAGGAGCGAAGACCATCGCCGCCGAATTGCGGCTCGTTATCGTGGGCGTAGGGCCGATTCTCCCAGCTCATCCGTTCCTCCGCCGCTGCGCGTCCCAGACCATCAGCGTGATGATTGTCTTCGCATCCACGATTCGTCCGTCCATCGCCATCTTCATTGCATCGACGATCGGCAGCCGCTTTACTTCGTGAATCTGCTCCGTCGGCCCCAATGCCTGGCGTCCCGGCTGCAAATCCTCCGCCACGAAGGCGATGATTTTCTCACTCATGATTCCCGGTGACGGATAAAACTCGCAGAGGCGCGTCAGTTTTCCTGCCCGAACGCCCGCCTCCTCCTCCAGTTCACGCGATGCCGCCACCTCCGGCGGCTCACCCGCAATATCCAGGGTTCCGGCCGGCAGCTCCCAGATTTCCTGCCCGATCGCCGGTCGCAGCTGACGAAGCATCAGGCAGTGGTCGGCGTCAGGAAGGGCGAGCACCACGACCGCACCAGGATGGATCACGTACTCCCGCGTATGCGACGCACCGTCCGTGCCGGTCACCACCTCCTGGCGAACCTCAAACTTCCGGCATTTCAGCAGCGTTTCCATGGATACAGCGGGCTCCTCTGGTGACCGAGTTCGGATTATAGGCTGAGGGGCGGCCCCCCGACATTCGCCATAAAACACTGACGGAAAGGAAGTTGCATCCAGCGGTGGCGGGGATTGGCGACGCTCTGCCATCTCGACGTCCAACCGCCCACACCGAGTCTCCGCGGGCCGATTGCCGCCGGTTTCCCGCCTGATATAATGTTTGGCTCGGTAAAAAGTTCGACTAAGTGCATCTTATCCCGAAGGCGACACCATGAAGGAAGGCATCCATCCCAAGTACATTAAGTGCGTTGTGAGCTGCGGTTGCGGCCACACGTTCGAGACCCGAAGCACGCGCGACAAGATCGCCGTGGAAATCTGCTCGGCCTGCCATCCGTTCTTCACCGGCACGCAGAAGTTCGTCGATACCGCCGGCCGCGTCGAGAAGTTCCAGAAGAAGTTCGGCGGAGACTACTTCAAGGCCGCCAAAAAGAAGCCCGCCGCCAAGGCTTAGCTGAATACCTGTTGATCTGTACGCCGCATTGTTGCCGGTTGAATCCGGCGATCGTGCGGCGTGTTCTTTTTCGCAGACTCATTTCGTAGAGTCGAGCATCACATCGATCATGGCTGAGCTGACCGTCAACCCGGGGTTTATCGCCAAGCTGGATGAACTTTCCGCGCGCTACGACGCCGTCGCTGAAGAGATGAATCAGCCCGAGGCGGCGTCGAACTCCACGCGCATCGTCAAGCTGGCCAAGGAACATGCCAACTTGTCGCGGATGGTCGAGCCTTACCGGCGATACCAGAAGCTGCACGCTCAGATCGCCGACGCGGAGCAGATCATCGCCGATCCCTCCGCCGATCCGGAATTCAAGGAGATGGCCGAGGCGGAGTTGGGGGAGCTGACCGCGACCGCCGCTACGCTGATGGAGAATCTCATCGACGGTCTGCTCGGCGGCGAGGATGCCAATGTGGATTCCATCATTATGGAAATCCGCGCCGGCACCGGCGGCGATGAGGCGGCGATTTTCGCGAAAGACCTGTTTGAGATTTACTCGCGCTATGCCGTGGCGAAGGGATTCAAGATCGAAGTCCTCGATCTTTCCACGAATGAATACGGCGGTTATCGCGAAGTCGTCTTCACCGTGAAGGGCGCGAGCGTTTACACCCACTTCGGATACGAGGGCGGCGGGCATCGTGTCCAGCGCGTGCCGGTGACGGAGACGCAGGGGCGCATTCACACGTCTGCGGCGACGGTCGCTGTTCTGCCTGAGGTGGAGGAGACCGAGGTCGACATCGACTGGAACAAGGACGTCCTCGAACACGTCAGCGCGGCGGGCGGACCGGGCGGGCAGAACGTCAACAAGGTGGCCACGGCCATTCGGCTAGAGCACATTGCGACGGGCATCATGGTGTCGATGCGCGACGAGCGGAGCCAGCACAAGAATCGGGCCAAGGCGCGGCGCATCATGGCCAGCCGGGTTAAGGCTCACTTTGAAGAGCAGGACCGGGCCAAGCGGGACTCGACGCGAAAGTCGATGATCGGCTCGGGCAATCGCAACGAGCGCGTGCGCACTTATAACTATCCGCAGAATCGCTGCACGGATCACCGGCTCAATGACAATTTCTCGCTTGAGAAGATCTCCGCGGGGCAGCTCGATGAGGTCATTGAGGCGCTTCGGCGATTCGACCGGCAGCGCCGGCTGCAGGACATGTAATCACATCTTAGAACAGGGCCCGCGCCGTGCTTAGATTGGCGGTGTAGTTGGTGTCCCCCGGATAGAGTCTGGTCGCGGCGAGGAACTGGCGATAGGCCTCGCGGTACTTGTTCTTGCTGAGCAGGTCGAGCCCGTAGGTGTTTTGAGCCTCGGCCAGGTCGCGCTTGCGCACGTCATCGGCGGGGTCCTGATTGAAGGCGCCGGCCCGGGCGGTGACGAGATTCTTCAGATCGCCGAGGGACGTAAGCTTTTCGATGATCCGATCGTATGCGGGCAGCAGGCGATCCTTCCGCTCGGCATCTTCGCCGATCGGGAGATTGACATAGGACTCATTGAGAGCCTTGAGGGATTGAGCGTAGCCGCCGATCTTGAAGAGCGCCTGACTCCGCTCGAATTGCAGGTCGGACAGATCGCCGCGGCGCACGTCGTCGTCGCGCAGATCGATGGCCTGCTCGAAGGCGGCCAAGGCTCCTGAGGTGTCACCGGCCTGTTTCTTTTGTCTTCCGAGGCGACTGTAAATGTCGGCGAAGTCCTTTCGGATGTCAGCCTGAAAAGTGGGGTCGTCCTCGGACAGGCGGATCGCCGTTTGGAAGGCGCTCTTCGCCTTGTTCAGCGAGCCGGCGGCCGCGTATGCCTGGGCCAGGAGATCGTATGAGCCCGGATCGCTGGAGTGCCGGGCCGCGAAGCCTTCCAAGTGGGAGATGACGGTGCTGAGATTTCTCGCCGGGACTTTGTCGATCGTTTGACGCAGTTCCGCGCCGGCGAGATTCAGGTTGCCGATCCCTTCGTAGAATTCCGCAACGGCAAGGTGAGCCTCGGCGCTATCGGGCTGGTTTTGCAGCAAGTAATCTGCGAGCCGCAAGCCGTCGGAGGCGGTCTTCTGTGAGCTGAGAAGTCGGCGAATCTGGGCGACGGTTTCCGAGGGACCCTTCTTGAGGGTCCGGGCGGCGCGAAGGTCGGAGGTGATTAGTTCGTCGCTCGATGATTGCGAGACCTGAAGCAGCGACTTCTCCGCGCCCTTGTAGTCGCCCTCGAGCAACTGGATACGTGCGAGGTTGTAGGTCGCCGTCACGTCGTTGGGGAAGACCTTGAGAATGCGATCGACACCGGCACGGGCGGCGGTGAGGTTTCCGGCCTTCAGCGCGTTGGTAACGGCCTTGAGGTCGGCCTGTCGCTGTTTGACCTGTGGCGCGTTCTCCGGGAGGCCGATGGGCTGGCCGGTGGCGGTGTAACCTGCTGAAGCGCCGATGCGCGAGGATGTCAGGGCGCCGAGGAAAAAGTCCGGTCCGAATGCGTCGAATGTTGAGGCAGAACCGGAGGAGGACGAGCGGGACGACGGCGCCGCGTAGAGGCCGGCAAGACCGCCGGAACCGAATAATGATGTGATGGCATTGGCCAAGGCTTCGCCCCCCAAAGGCGCAGATATCGTCTCTATAAAGATCGGTTCGCCAGTGCTGGCAAGCAAGGTGAATCGCACCAATAAGCAGCCGGCGTCGGCGGCGATGTTTGCGGGTCCGGGAATGGACCGAAGCGGTGAGACATCGTGGGTGTCGGCGGTGGACGATTGGGAAGGTCCGGATAGGTGTTGATCGGTTTCGGTGCCGAGTTGGTGGTCCATCGCCAACCCACTTCGCTGCGCTCCATGGGCATGCCGGCAAGCCGCCTCCTTATTCGCGTGCAAGTCTCGCAAGATTGAAGGTGACATATAGTGACACACGGCCCTTCGGAACTGTGCCAACGCTTGTGGCGGGCATGGGTTGGGGTGATTCGCATTTTGGGTGGTTTTTTGGAGGAAACGTCGAAAAATCGAAACGTCGAAACGTCGAAATCTGGGAGGCCTGTGGCATTGGGTTGGGGTTGTCGGGACGGTGACATCGCAATGAATA
>CAZCGF010000167.1:0-9549 GCA_964498115.1 uncultured Planctomycetaceae bacterium
CGTGGCGGAGGAACTGGGCGGCGGACTGGTGCGCGTCGTGCGAGCGATGCCGAATTTGCCATTTGGACTCGGTTGCGGCGTGACGGGATTGTTTCGCGGTGAGCACGCCTCGGCGGATGACATGGATGAGGCGCGGCACCTTTTCAACGCGGGCGGAGTGACTGTGGAGGTGGACCGGGAAGAATTGATGGACGCCGTGACGGCGGTCGCGGGATCGGGCCCGGCGTATTTTTATTATTTCGTGGAGATGATGATGGCGGGCGGGGTGGCTGCCGGGCTGCGGCCGGAGGATGCGCAGGTGCTGGCGGCGCATGCGTGCGTCGGCGCGGGCGGGATGCTGCTGGAGAAAGGCGCGTCACCGTCGGAGCTGCGCGCCGCGGTCACGAGCCCGGGCGGGACGACGCAGGCGGCGATGAAAAAACTGGAGGCGTCCGGCGTCGCTGAGCATGTGCGCGAGGCGGTGCTGGCGGCATTTCGCCGGGGCCAGGAACTGGGGCAACTTCACGCCAACAGCGGCAACAGCTAAAAGCGCAAATCACACAGGCGCGGCCGAGTCTGATTAGCCGTGATGGAACGGACACTTGCCCGTCGGCTTGGCGGCCGGCGCGGCGGATTCGGCCGGACGGGCCGGGGCGGGGCCGACGCCTTCGTACAACTCGCGGTGCAACTGCATGGTCAGGTCGAAGGCGCCGCAGGCGGCATGAATGAGGGCGGTGGACTCCTCCTGGGTGAAGGATGACGCGTTCATGTCGTCCTTGAATGCCTGCCAGTATTCGCGCTGATTCTCACCGTATGGATCGAGGTAAGTGGTGCCGCGTCCCTCGGGCAGAGCGTAGGCGCGACGGACGGCACGGGAGATGAACTTGGCGCCGTTGTTGCTGCCCTCGAAGACGTAGTGCATGCCGAGGAGGCCGACGGGGCAATGCTCGACGAGGCGGCTAATCGCGAAGAGGAACTTCTCGGTCGCCGGAAGGGGCTTGATCGAATCTTCCTTGCGCTCGAAGTAGGCGAGGTCATCGCGGAGATAGGGCTCCTGGAACTGGTAATCGCGGAGGACGCGGGCAAAGGCGGGATGCTTCGACGTGTTGTCGCGCAGGGCCGCTTCCAGGGCGCGGTGAATCAGGAAGAGCTGGGCGATCGACTCGACGTAGCGATCGAGCGGCAGACGCCCCTTGACGAGCTCCTGATTGAAGGCTCCATCTTCGGTGGCGTCGTGCCGAGCCTGAGTCTCGGTCTTGAGTTTCAACATGATGGGCGTGTCAGTTTCCTGCGCGAGCATCGCTTTCGTCTCCTATTGAAAAACCCTGTGGGTGAATGTTTGAATCAGTCGGCGAGGCGATTGGCCAGAATGGCGGGAATCGCGAGCCAGAGCAACCCCTTCAGCAAAAAGAACATGAAACCAAAGAACCCCAGTTTCTTGAGCCAGGCAAATGCGGGCTTGGGGGCGGGTGACGCGGTGGACTGCGGGTGATCGACCGATTCGGCGGCGAACTGCCCTGCTTCTGCGTGACCGGCGAGTTGGTTCATCTTAAGGGCTCCCTATCCAAGCCTGCGGGTTTGCGGGCGATTGTCGTTTTTGTGCGGCACAACCAGCTGGGCTGGGGTACTCGGCATCTATTTGAGACTGAGTCTCAAAATCGCATTTTAGGGAGCCCCTGCCGTTCGTCAAGGGCCTCAAGCCAGAGCCCTCTTCCGGGTTGGGATGCCCGAACGATGTGCTGGGCCCATCTTCCGCCGGGGACCGGAATAGACCACGTCTAACCTGGAGAGCGCATACACGGGATTGGGTACGAAGTATCTGACTTGAAGGGATGGTGAGATTCTGCCGGGAAGCGGGTCAGCGAGCGCGGTTAAGGGGCCTTGTCGCCCTTTTCCGGGGCGGCCTCGGGCTCCTTGTCGGGCTTGGTATCCGTCGAAGGAGTGGAAGCTGGTTCGCTCGGCTTGTCTTCGGCGGACGGCTTTGCCGGCGTGGGCGACGGCGCTGCGCCCTTCTTGTCGTTCGTTTCCTTGATGTCGAACTGGCCGGCGAGCATCTTGTACCAGGCCTCGAGCTGGCGAATCTTTTCGGGGTCGGCGCTTTGGAGCTGCTTCTGATCGGGGAGGGTTCGCAGGCGCTGATCGAGCGTGGTGAACAGGTCGCCGATGGGCCGCTCGAGCTTCTTGCGGCGGCGCTCGATCTCCTGCTTGTCCCACTTGGGCTTGGCGGACAGGGTCTCGGCATCGAGCGCAGCGAACTCGCTTCGCTTCTGATCGCGGTAACGGGTGGCCTGATCGCGGATGTCTTTGTAGATCTTGTCGCGCGCCGAGATGGCCTGCTTGTCATCCAACTGGTAGGTGTCGATGAACCGGTTGACGTAAGCCAGCCAGCTATCTTCGACCTGGCGCTGGATCACGGGCTGCTGGGGATCGGAGACGCGGCCCTGCTGAGCGGGCGTCGCGCCGCCGCCGGAAAGGCCTGTCTGCTGGGCGTTTTGAGCCTGCTGGGCATTGGCCAGCATGGGCGGTGCGTTGCCGGCCCGCCACGTGTCGAGCATGCGCGAGACCTGCTCGAAGTTGGCATGCATCGCGGCGAGATCGGCGTCGTGGGTCACCTTCTGCGTTTCGTCGAGGATCTCGCGCCATTCGGCGTTGCCCTCGAGAATCGCATTCTGTGCGGCGAGATAGATCGGCGCGGCCCGCTCGGCCCATTTCTGATAGGCCTGCGGGGAACCGAGAGACTTGCCCAATCTCAGGTCGATTGACTCGCGAAGCAGCTCGCGGATGTCCTTCTCATGAATGTCGAGGAAAGCGCGCACCCGGCCGGTGAGGAGCAGACGGGTGTACTCAGATTGAGCGTCGTTGAGGTTGTATCGTCGCGAAATCTGGACGACGGCGTCGTCCATCATCTGTTCGGTGTTCCACAACTCGGGATTATTCGGGTGGGTCTGGGCGGTGACTTTCTGCTCACCGGCGGGCTGCGTCGCGGAGGCCGGCGTGTCGGTGGACATCTGCGGCGCCGGCTCCTGTGCCGACGTGACGGCGGTTGTCAACGCGAGGGCGATTGCGGCCTGGAAAGTCGATCTGACGAAGGCCCGAACTCGATTTGTGGAGAGAATTGAATGGATCGCACACATGAGCATCTATTGTACCTGTAGTTTGTTATCGCTGCCACGCGAGGCGTTATACAGCATTCCTACCGATTGTATGTCGGACGGCAGGCCCGGTTGCAAGAACAGGAATTGCGGTGCCGTAGTCCGCAAAGGGAGCATCCGGCCGTCTGGACGCTGGAAACGAGGGTTACGAGGCGGATTGAGCAGTCCATCTTCTTCCCGGGGAGAGGGGTTCGGCCGGGATACGTGCCTGGCGAAATCGTCCGAAAGTACGACTCATGGGGGTCGATTTGGACCACGTCGCGGGATGCGGAGTTCGCGCGCGTGCGGGGTCGGGTTTGCGTGGCACATGAGCGTACGGGCCGGCGAGTGGAGAATCGGCTGACCTTCTAACGGGTTGACCGAGCGCGTGTCTGCTTCGTTGCGTCGGCGGTCGACGGCAACGATGCGAGCGAGCGTCACAGACGCGACGGTTTGGAGCGCCGAAGGGCGAAAAGTTTTGACCGCGATTGGATATGGGAATAAAACATGCACATTCAGACGCGTGTATTCTGAGGGGGCGGACTGCGCGCGGCGACAAGTAACCCATTCCGGCGATTCCGGGAGTTAATAAGTTCCTCATGTATGCTCTGTCCACCTTCGCAGCCTGCCTGTTCATCTGGGTGGGCGTCCTATTGCCGAGCGGCGCGCAGCCGTCGGAGACACCGCCCGCCACGGTGACCACTTCGACTGCGCCGGCGGCGCCCAGCGCGGAGCTGGACCAGAGCTTCAATCTTTTGACCGCAAACAACACGCCGGATGCGCGCAAGCTGGGCGCTCGGCTGCTGCTTGAGTCGGGGGACGAGGCGGCGCTCGGCAAGCTTGTCGGCGTCCTCTCGGCCAATCCGCCGGACCTGGCGGCGCAGCTGGCCGTCTGCGCGGCGATTGCGGAAGTCGAGAAGCCCTCACCTCAGATTGTGGAGCCGCTGATCTCGCTGCTTGGAAACCCGAGGCCCGACACACTCGAGGGGGTGACGCGGGCGATTCGAAAATTCGACAGCAGCATCGTGGTGGCCAAGCTTCGCCCTATCGCGATTGAGCCGGCCAACCCGCGCCCCAAGCGCATCGGGGCCATCCGGGCGTTGGGCGCGCTGGGCGAAGATGTCCAGGCGCTGGGCGTGCTGGCGGCGCTCTTGGAGGACCCGAACCCTGCCGTGCGCCACGCCGCCCTGATGGCTTTCGGCGAGGCAACGGGCGTGAGCGCGACGGATGCCGCGGAGGCACTGACGTGGTGGCGACGGACGTCTTCGAAGACGGGCGAGGGCTGGTATCGGGCGATCATCGAGTCGCGAGCGCAGCAGGTCTCACGATTGATTCGCGAACGGACCGATCTGGTTCGTCGACTGGTCAGCGCCTATCGCGACGCCTACCTCGCGACGTCGGAGTCGGATCGCCCGCGACTGATTCAGAGTCTTCTGGCCGACGAACTGGCATCGGTTCGCATATTGGGCCTGGACCTGATCAACGATCTCATCACGGATCGCAAGGAAGTCTCTCCGGAGGCGCGGGCGCGCATCGCCGAACTGACCATTGACGCCGACGCGCGACTTCGATTGAAGGCGACGCGGATTGTCGGTGACCTGCGACTTTCCTCGGCAAGCACGCAGTTGATCGAGGCCATGCAGCGCGAGATCGACGATGAGGTCCGCGCCGCACAGGCTACGACGCTGGGCCGGCTGGACGACCTGGCGGCGCAGGCGCCACTGATGGATCGGCTCGATGACGACTCTCCGGTCGTTGTGGGCGAGGCGGCTGGGGCCCTGGGCGTGCTGCTGCGGCGCGGCGGCAACCGGGACCCGCTGACCACGCAGGCGGCCATCGACAAGTTGCAGGTCCGCTACGGGAAGCTGGGGCCGCAGGACGACGAGCTGCGCGAGCGATTCATCCAGGCGATGGCAAACATCGGCGCGGCCTCGTTTCGAAAGGTCTTGGAATCGGAAATCGCCGACAACAGGTCGGTTCGGGTGCGCAGTGCCGCCATCTCCAGCCTGGCTACCTGCGAGGATGCCGGCGCAGCCGATGCGATTCGTCCGCTGACGCAGGCATCGTCGCCGGACATCCGCATGGCGGCGGTTTCGGCACTGGGGATATGCGGCTCGGACGAGCGGGACCTGGAGGCGCTTCGCGGCAGGCTGGATAACGATCGCGAATCTGACGCGGCGATCCGCATGGAGGCGTGGGAGAGTTATCTGCTGATCGCGCGAAGGCTCCCTGCCGAGACGCAGATTCGCATTTCAGACCGGATGGACCTTCCCGACGATCCGTCTTCCCAGCGACACCGGCTCGATCTGCTCAAGGCGCTTCGCACGGACGAGGCCCAGTTTGATGCGCTGGCACAGAATCTGAAGATCGACGTTCTCGAGCGCATGGCGGACGCACAGGTCGAGCTCAAGGAGTTCACCTCCGCTTCGGCCAGTCTCGAACAGGCGATGAGACTGCTTGGGGGCAAGCAGAAGGAACGCTACGCCGCCTTGGCACTGCGATCTTTGTCGGCGCTTTTCCAGGGCCGCGAGGATGCGGCGGCGGTCGCGCGACTGGGCGAGCTTTTCGATGGGCAGCAGATCAACGGGGAACTGGAAGACACGCGCGGGGCCGCCGATGGGATTATCGCCGAATTGAAGGCGCGGCTGGCTTCGGCGTCGGACGGCGCTTCCTACGAGTCGGCGCTGGGACTGATCAATCTTCTCGGCGGATTCGCCCACAAGGCGGGCGATACGTTTGCGCGCGAGCTTCAGAGTATACGCGACGCGCTTTGGGCAAAGCGCGATCGCAGCGTTGACGACCTTCTGGCGGTCATCGCCCGCGATCCCGAGGCCGAGGCCAAGCTGTTTCACCTGGGCAAGCAAGCCGTCCTGCCGCGGATTTACGATCGCCTTGTGCGCGCGAATCCGGACGACGAGGCGGCGACCGACGTGGAAGTGCGCCTAGTTCAACTGGCGAAGCGCTTTGTCCCATCATGGCCCGGGGTTGAGGACGGCGGCACGGCAGGCGATCGCGAGCAGGCGCTGAATCGCCTGAAAGAAGCGATCGAGACGCAGACCACGGCCCCGCGGCCGATTGAGAACCCGTCGTAATGAGTCGATTTTCGATTGAATTCGCGACGCGATGTTAACGCTTCGCGAGTACTAAAGTCCGAAACGAAAAATCGCTCGAAAGAAATTGCATTCCACTTGTTCGTGTGCTATCTATCTATAGACGAGCGCTTCGAGCGATGTAAGCGCTAAGCGGATTTGGCCGGGGGTCGAATTCGCAACCCGACTGACGAGCGCCCATGTGCGCAGTCGCGGCAAGCTCCGCGGCAAAAAAACGGTAGGGTTTCCGCCGATTCGCTCGAGGTGCTGTTTTTTTCCACCTACACGATTTTTTGCTTCGGTATTTCTCTACGGCTTCCTGCCGAGTTGATTCCACGTCGCAAAGAAATCGGGAAAGGTCTTCGAGACGCACCCGGGGTCTTCGATCACCACGCCGTCGACGCGCAATCCCGCCAGCGCGAAGCTCATCGCCATGCGATGATCGTCGTAGGTCCTTACCCGCGCGGCTGCGGGCGGTTTGTCGGGCCGGACGATGAGACTATCGTCCGTTACTTCGGTCTCGACGCCGAGGCGGCCAAGCTCAGCGGAGAGGGCGAACAGGCGATCGGTCTCTTTGACGCGCAAGTTTGAGACGTTGCGTATGCAGGTCGGGCCTTCAGCAAAGGCGGCGATGACGGCCAGGGTCTGGGCCATGTCCGGCATCTCGTTGAGGTCCACATCCACACCGCGCAGCCGGCGATCGGCGGGGCCGGTGACGGTGGTGCTGCGCGGCGAGGCATCGACGCGGCAACCCATCTGTTCGAGTATCTTCACGAAACCGATGTCGCCCTGGGTGCTGGCCGATCCGAGCCCCTCGATTGTGATTCTTCCGCCGGTCAGCGCGGCAGCGCCGAAAAAGTACGACGCGGCGGAGGCGTCGGGCTCCACGCTGTAGCTCGTCGCCTTGTAGGACTGCGGCGCGGGGACGATGAAGCGCTGCAGGCCATCGGCGATCACCTCGACACCGAAGGCCTCCATCACCGAGAGCGTCATGCTCACATAGGGGCGACTGGGGAGGCCGCGCGAGACGTCGATCATGACGTCGCCGGATGCGAGCGGCGCGGCCATAAGCAGAGCTGAGACGAACTGACTCGAAACGGGCTTGTCGAAGACGACTGTGCCTGCGCGCAGACGGCCGGCGCGAACGGTGAGCGGACAAAAGCCCTCTGGGCCGGCGTATGCGATCTGTGCGCCGAGGTCACGCAGGGCGTTGACCAACTGGCCGATGGGACGTTCGCGCATGCGCGGGTCGCCGTCGAGCTCGTATTCTCCCTGGCCGGCGCTGCATGCGGCGAGGAGGAAACGCATGACGGTGCCGGCGTTGCCGCAATGCAGCTTGACCTGGCCGTCGGGAAAGAAACCGCCGCTGCTGTCGACGCGAACGCGGCAGGAGATGTCATCGACGCGGAGCCCTACGCCGAGGCTCTCGAGCGCGTCGAGCATACGTCGTGTGTCGTCGGAGAAGAGGACACCGGACAACTGCGAGGTGCCGCGCGCCAGCGCCGAGACGAGCAGTGCCCGATTGGTCAGGCTCTTGCTGCCGGGGAGGTGGACGGTGCAGTCAATTCGGCCGGGCGGCGGGCTGAGGGTGATGGCGTCGGGACGGTTCATACGGCGAATGCTACCGGACGGCCTGAGCGAGGGCACGCATTCATAGCGGACGATCCACGAATGACGCGCCGTTCAGCCCGATAAGGCAAGCGCCAAGCTTGATCGACCCCGGTGGGCGGATAGGATGTTAGAAGGGCTATTGCGGCCCCATCACCCACCCTGACCGGCTCGCCCTGGAATTCAGAATCGCCATGACCGAAAAGGCCGTCCAAACTGAGTCGACCGAGCGGCGCGAATCGTCCGCGGACCGGACGCTGCGCATTCTGGCGGTTGTCGCCCTGATTCTGTGCGTGGCCGGCGGCGTGCTTCGTCTGATCGCCAACTGGCGAGATCCGACAGAGGGATTGTCGATCGGCCTGAGCATCCTCGGGCTGTATTCGGCGCTGGGCGTTGCCATCTTCGGCATGCTCATGGGGCTCTCGGTCCTGGTTCGCTATTCGAGCCATCTAGAGGCCGCGCTGATCCGCATGGAGAAGTATCAATACGAAGTGGGCGCGGCGGCCGGCGCGAAGCAGGCAGATGCACTGGACGTCCCGGTCGGCGAGGGCACCCTTTCCATGTTCGACCCGACGACGGGAACGACGGACGCCCCCGCTTCGAGCCCGCCGCCGTGGCAGGAACTGGTGTCGCTGCTTCAACAGATGCGGGACAACTCACTGCTGACCGACGAGGAGCGGGTCATCAAGCGCGAGCAATCCGAAAACGCCGAATTCGAGCAGGCGACGGAGCTGCTCAAGAGCCTGACGCGCGAGGGCGACTTTGTCCGCGCCCGGCAGGTGGTGGAGACTTTCAAGGCCCGCTATCCGGCGTCGCAGCGCGCCGATCAGCTCATTCGCGAGACCGAGGTTCATCGGGAGCGATACGAGTCGCAGGATGTGAAGACGATCACGCGGCAGGTCGAGGACCTGATGAGCATTTCGGCATGGCCGCGGGCCCGGCAGGTCGTGCAGCAACTGGTGGAGCGGCATCGCGACTCGGCGGAGGCGCGGCAGCTGCTGCTGCGCGTCGAGAAGGATCACGCGACGTTTCAGGCCGAGCAGCGGCGGCGCATGTACGCCGAAGTGCAGCGATTCGTGACCAACCGGCAGTGGGAAGAGGCGGTGGTGGCGGCAAAGACATTCGTGGAGCGATTCCCCGGATGCTCGGAGTCCGAGGCGCTGTTGATGCAGATTCCGACGCTGTCGAGCAATGCCGAAATCGAGGTTCGCCAGGAACTCGAGGCGAGAATCATGGACTACGCGCGGCACGGTCGATATATAGAGGCCGTCGAGCTCGGCCGGCGACTCATGGAGAAGTTTCCGGGATCGCCGCAGGCCGAGGCGCTTCGCGTTCAACTCCCGAGGCTCGAAGAGCTGGCGAACAACCCCGATGCGCGGCCGGCGCGAATCAGGGTGGACTGACAACGGCCGGCGACATGGCCGGTCATGAATTCATATTCCACAAACCATCAATCAGTTACCGCCGTGGCCCCTGCCACCTCCGTGCGCATCGCGCCGGGCGGGCACTGGGTCAGGCACATTGCCTGCATCAGTACGACGCGCGCCGACTCGGGGATTTACGCGCCGCTGCTGGCCGCGCTTTCGCGAGCCGGGGATTTTGAAATCTCCATGCTCGCGGGCGGAACTCACCACAGCGAGACATTCGGACGAACGGCCCGGCTGATGACGGAAATGCCGCGTCTTGAAATCGTCCCGGTGGAGCACTTCGTCGAGGGCGACAAGCCGGCGCAGGTCTGCGAG
>CAZCGF010000168.1:0-3474 GCA_964498115.1 uncultured Planctomycetaceae bacterium
GCCGACAATCCTTACCACTGCCGCCATCCTGGCATCGGTAGTGAGCTCGCGCGCAAAGGCGTACCTAGTAGTATACTCATGGTCCATCGGTGCCGGGAATTCCGAATTGTCAGGACAGGAAGGAGTCCATTTTTCTACCGTCGTTAATCCCTTCCAGAATTCTCATTCGGTGAGCTATCGAAACTCAAATATTTCTGCCTCCTATGACATCGGCTGGCTACTCGACAATGCCCATTTCGACATCACCACGGCGCATCACTTGGCGCAGCTAGACGGCGAGACGATCACCTCCGGCCGCATGTATTTCATTCCTTCCGTCGACTCGATCGTTACCTTCAGTGGTAGTTGGCAGTACGCCTGGCCCAGCGCCGTTCTTGGAAACACACATTTTTTCTGGGGGATATCCGATCTCGACCACGACATCGGCATCATCGGAGACTCGCGCACTGGCGGGAACGTTGGCGTTGGCTCGCCGTTTGGCTCGTGGACGTCCAACGGGAGCGGCCTGCTAATGGCCAACCAGCAGTATTTCCTCTTTTACTCAGCCACGACACGCCACTTCGACCCCACGCCGCCCGGCACCTTCGGCGAAGCCTCCGGCGATTTTCACTTCACCATCACGCCCATCCCCGAACCCGCCGCCGCGTTGCTGCTCGCGCTACCCATCCTCGCAATTCGCTCCCGACGGCGCGGCCTGCGATAGGTCGGCTTTAGCCGATCAGCGTTTGCCGCCAGCTTGAGCTGGTGGGAGCGGACCCCAACACACCCTTTCTCCTATTCCTGTCTTTCAGCCGGCTTCAGCCGGGCTTGGGATTGCCCGATCCGCCAAGGCGCAAGCGCACACCTATACAAGTCCGGCTAAAGCCCGGCTGAAGTGAGACAGGAAGCAAAACAATAAGACTGGCCCGACCACCCCCGGTTGAAACCGGCGGCAAACACCGGCCGGCTGAAGACCGGCCGTGAGTAACGCATGTCAAAACCGCGCGCACGCGGAGCAAGATTGGATACATGGAGATCAATCCAACCATTGCCCCGCGAGGTAGCGCGCGATGTCACCGATGCCGGCTATCCAAACCTCAAACCCCAGGCCGCAAGCCTCAGGGCTTTTTCACCAAAAACCACCCAAAATGCGATGCGCCCCAACACATGACCGCCACAAGACTTGCCAGCGTCCGCCAAAACTTTTTTCGCCTATTGTCACCTTCGATTCTGCACGACTAACGCGCATCCCGCGCCCTGCCGGACGCACGATTCAGGATCGCTCTCGAATGAAAACGCGCAGACTCGCCGCTGCTCAAAGTTTTGACTTTTTGAATTGTTGCCGTTTTGACGTTTCCACCCGCAATTCCAACACGCGCCCGCTACGCGAGTTGCGGTCGGCTGCAAATCGCTGTGTCACCTTATGTCACTTTGGCTGTTTACACGGCGGCGGGTTCTTTGGCGGGCTTGCCGGAGAATTCGGTCTTCCAGATGCGCTCGATTTCCTCGGCCCCCTTGAGCCCGTACGTGCGAGGCCGGGGATGAACGAGAGACGTGTCCACCGCCTCGTAGGAGAGCTTGGGGCCGTCCTTGCCATGCTCGGCGACGGTCGTCTTGAGCCACTTGTCGTTGCGCGTCTTGAAGATCTCGCACCACTTCCGCGCCTGATCGGTGAGGTTTCCGGCGTCGGGATCGAGACCGGCAATCTCAAAGTCGGGCTTGTAGTGGGCCCCGCGGCATTCGTCGCGCTGCAGCGCCCCCTGGGCGATCACCTTCGCCAGGATCAGCATGTCGCCGAGGGCCCGGGTGAAGGAGAGATTCTGATTGGTCCACATGCCGGTGTCGGCGAGCGGGGCCTTCTGGTAGCGGGCCGAAAGCTCGTCGATGCGTGCGAGGGTCTCTTTGATCTTGTCGTTGTGCCGGACGACGGTGACGTTCTGCGTCATCGTGCGGCCGAGCTCTTCGTGCAGCTTGTAGGCGTTCTCATTGCCGGTGCGAGCGACGAGGGCGTCGTAACGATCCTTGTGCTTACGAACGGCGGCGTCAAAGAGCGAAGCGGACTGATCGGCGGCGGCCGACTTGACCGACTTGAAGTAGCTGGCGATCGACGGAGCCGTGATGAGGCCCGCGAAGATGCAGGAGAGCAGCGAATTGGCGCCGAGGCGATTGGCCCCGTGGTACTGATAGTCTGCCTCGCCGATGGCGAAGACGCCGGGAACATTGGTCTGCTGATTGCGCGGGTCGCCCAGGATCAGGCCGCCGGTCTTGGCGTTCTTCGCGAAATCGACCCAGAGGCCGCCCATTGAATAGTGGACGGCGGGGAAAATTTTCATCGGCGTGACGCGAGGGTCCGCGCCGGCGAACTTCTCATAGATGGCGAGAATGCCCTCGAGCTTGTGATGCGTGGTGCCCGGCAGATGGGTCAGGTCGAGATAGACGCAGAAGTCGTTCTTCTCGACGCTGAGGCCCTCGTTGGCGCAGACGTGGAAGATTTCCCGGGTGGCGATGTCGCGCGGGACGAGGTTGCCGTATGTCGGATAGCGCTCTTCGAGGAAGTAATAGCGCTCGGACTCGGGAATCGAACGGGGATCGCGCGTGTCCTGCGGCGTGCGCGGAACCCAGACGCGGCCGCCCTCGCCGCGGGCGCTCTCGCTCATCAGGCGGAGCTTGTCCGCGCCGGGCACGGCGGTCGGGTGGACCTGGATGAATTCACCGTTGGCGTACTTGACGCCTTCCTGAAAGACGCGGCTGTTCGCCCCGCCGGTGCAGATGACCGACATGGTGCTCTTGCCGTAGATCAGCCCGCAGCCGCCGGTGGCCATGACGACGGCATCGGCACGTAGGGCGACGATGTCCATGGTGAACATGTTCTGGACGATGCAACCGCGACAGACGCCGGCATCATCGAGAACCAAACCGAGAAACTCGTAGAACTCCCAGTTCTTGATGAGGCCCTCGGACTCGTAGCGGCGCACCTGCTCGTCGAGCGCGTAAAGAAGCTGCTGGCCGGTGGTCGCGCCGGCGAATGCGGTGCGCTTGTAAAGTGTCCCACCGAATCGCCGCCGGTCGAGATGACCTTCGCCGGTGCGGTTGAAGGGGACGCCGAGACGATCGAGCAGGTCGATGACCTTGGGACCCCATTCGGTCATTTCCTTGACCGGGGGCTGGTGATTCAGAAAGTCGCCGCCATAGACGGTGTCGTCGAGGTGCTTCCATTCGCTGTCGCCCTGGGCGCGGGTGGTGTCGTTGACGCTGTTGATGCCGCCCTGTGCGCAGACGCTGTGCGAGCGCTTGACGGGAACCATGCTCACGAGATCGACGGCAAAGCCGTCCTCCGCGAGCTTCATCGCGCCGGCGAGGCCGGCCAGCCCGCCACCGATCATTGCGACACGTTGCTTAGCCATGAGTGCTTAACCTTCGTCAGGAATCGTTGAACAGGATGCAGACCAGACAAACTCAGTGTGATTCGGCGGAGATCACCGCGGCCTGCTTCTC
>CAZCGF010000168.1:3574-9509 GCA_964498115.1 uncultured Planctomycetaceae bacterium
AGCCCTTAAGAGGTTCCCAGGCCTGCATGCCGTTTCGGGTGATTTCGAAGGGGTCTTCGCTGCCGATGAACTCGGGCCCCCAGCCGACCCAGTGGGCGAAGCGGAACTTGAGCAGATGGACAATGAGAAAGAGAAACGCGATGTAGCCGGTGACACGCTGAAGGGTGAACCGGCGATTGTCCATGTATGGATAGGCGCGGGTGTTTGCCTCGGCAGTCATGGCGATGCGGATGCCGTAGATGGCGTGGAAGGCGATAGGCAGAAAGATGAACCCGATCTCCAGGGCGGCGAGGTAGGGCAGGTTATGGATCCAGTGGACTTCCTCGTTGAAGACCTCGCGACCACCCTTGAAGAGGCCGAACCAATCGAAGGCCCGCGAGTTCGTCAGGAGGTGTTCAATCAGAAAGGCGCCGATGGGCACGATGCCGCTGAGAGAATGGAGTTTTCGGAGCAAAAAATGGTTCTTCTGCTCAAAGGTCTGTGCGTCGGAAGTAGGAGTGGCCAAGGCAGGATTTCCTGTTGAATGCGTCGATAATCCGGGCGATCACCACGGATGGACGAAGCGTATGACACCCCCATCGGATCGTCAACCCCGCTTGGGTTTGGGAATGGGATCGGCGTTTCCAGTATGATGGAGGTAGTCCACGGGGCGGACCACCCCGTACTGAAAAAAGTAAGGAGTGGAACACCGTGCAGAAAGTCATCTCGCTCGTTCTCGTCGCCCTGTTGAGCCTGTCGATTCCCGCAACGGGATTCGCGGCAGACCTGACCATCAAGCCGGGCGACCGGGTTGTTCGGGTGGATGTCCAGAGTGACGAGCAACTCAAACAGCTCATCGATATGGACCTGGATGTGTGGTCACACGAGATCGGCGTCGGACCGATCGACGTTCACGTTTCAGTCCAGGAATGCAAGACGATTGAAAACCTGGGAATGACCTACTCGGTGGAAATCGATGACCTGCAGGCGCTGTATCAGGCTGAGCAGGCCTCGCATCTGGTCCGCGGCGCGGGGCCGTTTGACAACTACATGCAGTTGTCGGAGATGGTCACGTTCATCAATGACATGGCGACGGCGCGGCCTGACCTGTGCGAGGTCATGAGCATCGGCAACTCGCTGGAAGGCCGGCCGATTTGGGTGCTGCACATCACCGGCGCGGGCGCGGGTCCGAAGCCGGGCGTGTTCTATCATGGATTGCAGCATTGCCGGGAGTGGATCACGGGGCCGACGGTTCTTTACCTCGCCGACTATCTGGTGAGCAACTACGACACAGACTCGTGCACTCGGGCACTGGTGGATCAGACTGACTTTTATCTTGCGCCGTGCGTAAACCCTGACGGGTATGAGTACACGTGGACGGCGGGCAATCGGCTTTGGCGGAAGAATCGCCGCAATAACGGAAACGGCACCTTCGGCGTCGATCTGAATCGCAACTGGGGATACCAGTGGGGTTATGACAACGGCGGATCGAGCCCGACGACGAGCTCGGAGACTTATCGGGGGCCATCGGCATTCAGCGAGCCGGAGACACAGGTATTGCGCGACTTCGTGATCGCTCATCCCAATGTCCGCGCCTATATGGACTATCACAGCTATTCGCAGCTCATCCTGTGGCCATATGGATATGACAATGTGCTTGCACCGTTGCCGGATCGGACGACGTTCGATCAGATCGGCGGCAAGATGCAGTCACTCATTCAGGCGGTACACGGCCGCTTCTACGACGCGGGGCCGATCTGGTCGACGATCTATCCGGCGAACGGCGGTTCGGCGGACTGGGTGTACGGCAGCGCGGGACGATTTGGATTCAGCATCGAGTGTCGCGACACGGGTGAGTTTGGTTTTCTCCTGCCCACAGATCAGATCATTCCCAACTGCGAGGAGAACCTTCCGGCGATCCTGCATCTGTCACGATGGGCTTCGTCCGGCATCCTGCTGGATCTGGAATCGACGCCGCCGGACACGATTCTCGCGGATCAGAATACCGTCTTGAACGTGCGAATCACGGACTCACAACAGATTTACTCGGCGGGATCGGGCCAGTGTCACTATCGATTCGACGCCGGGGATCCGTTCTCGTCGGCGCCGCTAGCGGCGGTGGGCGGTGGGCTTTACACGGCGACCATTCCCCCGACACCTTGCGGGGCAATCGTTGAGTACTACTTCACGGCGACGGGCAGCGAAGGGTACATCGCGAAGAGTCCCTGCGACGCTCCAACAAGTTCTTACTCGGCAAGGGCCATCGAAACGGAAATCGAATTCGCCGACGATATTGAGGCGAATCTCGGCTGGACGGTCGGGGACACCGGCGATAATGCCACGACCGGCATCTGGAACCGCATGAACCCGCAGGCCACCGATGCGCAGCCGGAGGACGATCATACGCCGGGCGCGGGGACGATCTGCTGGGTCACTGACGGAAACGCGGGCTCGAGTGTGGGGTCGTTTGACGTGGACGGGGGTAAGACCACGTTGAAGTCACCGACGCTGGACCTCGGTGTGCCTGCCGATCCAAGCATCAGCTATTGGCGGTGGTATTCGAACAGCGCGGGCGCAGCACCGAACGCCGATGTGTTTACCGTTGATATCACCAACAACAACGGAACAAACTGGGTCAACGTCGAGACGGTCGGCCCGGTAGGGGTTGGCACGGGCGGTGGATGGTTCCAGCACGAGTTTCGCGTGGCGGACTTTGTCGCCCCGACGAGTACTGTCCGGCTTCGATTTGTTGCGTCGGACCTGGGCAGCGGATCGATCATTGAGGCGGCGGTTGACGACCTGGTGGTCGGAGAGACCAAGTGTCCTTGCGCGATTCCCGGAGATCTCAATTCAAGCGGAGCGGCGGACGGGCTGGATGTACAGTTGTTCGTATCGGCGATGACGGAGGCTCCGTACTACGCCCCTTGCGCCGATGTGGCGTTGCCGCAGAACGATTTCGTGATCGACACGGACGATCTGGCAGGATTCGTCGATCTGCTCCTCGCCATTCCTTAGCATTGGCAATACTGATTGCAGGGACAGACGAGTGGCGGTGAATTCGGGTCTGAAAGCGACAGCAACTAGTCGTCGGACGAATCCAGCACGGCCATGAAGGCGGATTGCGGGATGTTGACGCTGCCGACGCTCTTCATGCGCTTCTTGCCTTCCTTCTGTTTCTCCAGCAGCTTGCGCTTGCGGCTGACGTCGCCGCCGTAGCACTTGGCGGTCACGTCCTTGCGGACAGGCTTGATCGACTCACGGGCGATGATCTTGCCGCCGATGGCCGCCTGGATGGGGATTTCGAAGAGGTGGCGGGAGATTTCCTTCTTGAGCCGGATGATGAGCCGCCGGCCGCGCATCTCGGCGCGACTGCGGTGGACGATGACGCTGAGGGCATCGACCGGCATGCTGTTTACGAGAATGTTGAGCTTCACGAGGTCGTCGGGGCGGAAGCCGATCAGCTCGTAGTCCATGGTGGCGTAGCCGCTGGTGACGCTCTTGAGCCGGTCAAAGAAGTCGTAGATCACTTCGGCGAGCGGGAACTCGTAGGTCAGCACGACGCGCTCGGGCGAAAGGTATTCGGTGCGCTTCTGCGAGCCACGCCGCTCCTCGGATAGCTGCATGACGGCGCCGATGTATCGCGAGGGGGTGATGATCTCGCAGCGGACGTAGGGCTCGCGGATCTCGGTGATCTGGTCGGGGCCAGGCAGGTCGGCGGGCGACTCGATGATGCGCACGACGCCGTCCTTAAAGACGACTTCAAAACCGACGGTCGGCGCGGTCTGGACGAGATCGACCTCGCTCTCACGCTCGAGACGCTCCTGAATGATCTTCATGTGGAGGAGGCCGAGGAAACCGCATCGAAAGCCGACGCCGAGGGCCGCGCTGGCCGCGGGCGTGAAGTTGAAGCTGGAATCGTTGAGCCAGAGGGTCTCCATCGCCTCGCGCAGCTCGGCGCTGGTGGTACCGGGGCCGGGGTAGAAGTCGCAAAAGACCATCTGCTGCGGCGGGCGATAGCCCTGAAGAGCGGCATCGCACGGGCGGCTTTCGTGGGTGATTGTGTCGCCGATGTTCACGTCGTGAATGGTCTTGATGCCTGCGAAGATGTAGCCGACGCGGCCGGCGTCGAGTTCGGGCTTGCTGGTGATTTTCGGTGCAAAGACCCCTACATCATTGACCTGATAGGTGCGGCCGGCGGCCATGAGGCGCACTTTGTCGCCCTTGCGGACGACGCCGTCGAGCACGCGCATGTGGCAGACGACGCCGCGATGGACGTCGACCTTCGCATCATAGATGAGCGCCTTGAGGGGCTTATTGATATCGCCGGTCGGCGGCGGGATGCGCTCGACAACGGCGTAGAGAATGTCCTCGACGCCGGTGCCGACTTTGGCCGAGGCGAAGATGGCGTCTTCGGCGGGTATGGAGAGGACCTGTTCCAGTTCCAGGGCGATGTCTTCGGCACGCGCGGAGGGGAGGTCGATCTTGTTGATGACCGGAATGATGATCAGACCGGCCTCGATGGCCTTGTAGGCATTGGCGAGAGTCTGGGCCTCGATGCCCTGCGTGGCGTCCACGAGAAGGAGCACGCCTTCGCAAGCAGCGAGGGCGCGGCTGACTTCGTAGTGAAAATCGACATGGCCGGGCGTGTCGATGAGATTGAGGATGTAGTCGCCGGGCAAGGGGCTGGTCACGCCGTCAGGGGCGGCGGTGCGCGGTCCGGGGTATTTGTAGTTCAGGCAGGCGCGGTTGGCCTTGATCGTGATGCCCATCTCGCGTTCGAGGTCCATGTCATCTAGGAACTGCTCGCGGAATTCGCGTTCGGTGATGGCCCCGCAGCGCAGGAGGAGACGATCGGCGAGGGTGCTCTTGCCGTGGTCAATGTGGGCAATGATCGAGAAATTTCGTATGCGGCTTATTTCCACCGCACGATTCTAGCAGATGCGTTTTTTTTAGATAGCGCTTGGGGGTTAGAACTGCTCAGAGTCGTCCGGGTAGTCGGCCTGACCGATATCGGAGGTGCTGACGACCTTATGGGCGAGGCGCTGGTACGCCTGAACGAGGTCGCGGCAGATCAGATCGACTCGCTGTCGCAGTTCCCGTCGGTCCTTAATGAGGCGACTGGAAACGCGGCGCAGGCGAACGTTTCGACTAACGGTCCGCTTTCGGCGTCGGCTGTCGGCCACGAAGTGGCGAATCCGATCGGTGAGGACTTTGGCGTCGGCGCTGGGATCGATAACGTCGACAAACCCGGCACGGAATGAATCCAGGAGATGGCCGACTTCAGAGATCCGGTCCAGCAGCATCATCGGCGTGGCGCACGTGGAGACCAGGCCCGCGGAGGGACCGTCGGAGAGCACCGGCGCCGCGAGCACGATGTCAAAGGCGTCGCTCTTCATCAGCTCGCCGGCTTCGCGGACTGTGTCCACGATGGTGAGGTTTGCGTCGAGGCGCGCAACGATCTCGGCCGCCAGGACGGCGATGGTCTTCGAGTCGTCTGCAACAATGAGTAACTGCATATCCTTCCGCTTCATGGTGGCTTCCTTCACCCTGTCCGGCAGCTGCCCTGCTTCTTTCCCTGAACTTACTCGCCGAGGATTTTCGGAGTCCTCAGGCACCAACAAAAAAGGCCGGCGGGACGCTTCAGCCGTGAGAGCGAGGGGAGGAGGGAGAGAGGCCTACACGACCCGCCCGGCCCGGATTCCGGCGGCATAATTTTTTCGCACTAAGTGAACAACCCCCCAAGGTTGTGCTTTGGGCCCCCGCGCCCAATCAGCAGATCTCAATTCAGTCCGCGTTCGACGCATCGGACACTTGTGTCCGACGAATCGGAAGGCGGAGCTGGGCCTCAGTCCCGATGCCCGGGCGGCTCTCCAAGCGAATCGATCCACCACCCGCTTCGAGCAGGCGATGAACGCGCGAGAGGCCGACTCCTCTGCCGCGACCCGCAGGCCGGTGC
>CAZCGF010000169.1:0-9496 GCA_964498115.1 uncultured Planctomycetaceae bacterium
GGGTCCCATCCCCAGGGGCGGCCCCAGGAGTAGTCTGCCCAGACGGCGCCGAGGATGGTGCCGACGAAGAGCATGACGAAGACCATGTTCAGAATGATGAGATGGCTCCAGTCGACATGCTGCAACCACATGGGCAGGCCGGTCGGTGAGGACTTATCCCCAGGCAGGGCGCCTGCGAGGATGGGTTTCTCGAGCGCGAGGTCGTGGAACGACCCTGAGACGCCGACGGCCGCGAGGCGGGGATTCGCCCCGATTGGATTGGACGCGCCGCGAACGATGCGGCCGACGAGATTGCCGAGACACCAGACGCCGCCGACGCCGATCATCACCCAGCCCATGCCGAGCGAGAATCCATGATTGCCGATGGCGAGTGTCAGACAGGAGAGGAACAGGCCGGTCACGGCGGCAATGAGGCGATGCGACGTGTCGGGCCGCACGACAATGAGCAGGAGCGCAAGCGAGCCGATCGCGGCGACCCAGAACGCGGTGGTGGCGGTGGAGCTCTTTACGTATTCGCCGGACGGGTCGAGCCCCTTGACGAAGACGAAGTTGAGCATGGCCAGCACAATGCCGCCGAAGAGGGCGACGACAGCGCCGAACTCCGCGGACTTCGCCGATGCGCGATGGTGGTAATAGCCGAAGAGGTAGACCACCGCGATGATGGAAGCCACGAAGATAAGGGCGTAGGAAGCGATGATCAGCACCGTGTGAATGCGCAGCATGAGGTCATCGAGGATGCCCATGATGGTCGTGATCGTCCCGCCTCCGGGGACCACAAAGCCTGCAAGCATCAGAGCGACGAAGCCGGTCGCATGAGCGCCGATGAGCGCGACGCGGGTTCGATACTTGAGTTCAACGAGAAGGGCGATGGCGATGCCGATCCATGCCGAGCCGACGATGGCCTCAAACATGTTGGCCACGGGGATACGCCCGAGGATGTACCAACGCAGGCCAATTCCAAAGGCGTGAACACCCATCGCAATCATTAGAAACGCGATAGAAGTGACCCACGGCTTGCGCCAGCCGGTGACCAGCGCCGGAATGGCGAAGATCAGGCCCGCCATGTAGAACCAGTAGCCCCAGGTGAACTTGCCCCAGGAGTAGTAACTGGCCTCGGCGGCGCGCTGCGCCTCGGCGGGATAGACGCCCTCGCCGGCCATGGTCGGCAGGAACTCAGCGAGCTGGTCGATGCTCGCCTGCACCTTCGCCGCATCGCCTTCTTTCCAGGCGCTCCAGACCTTCGCCCATGCCTGCACGCCGCGCACGGCTTGCTCGGTGGTCACGCCGGGAATCGGCGCGCCGATGGAATCGGCCGAGCGACCGGCCTTGGCGAGCAGATCGGGCGGGAGATTCGCCTGGAGCTCGGCGATGGTGTGCCACATGGCGTCGCTCGCCTCATTCGGGGCCGGGACGATCCGCAACATTTCTTCCATGTGACGGGAGACGGCCTCGGTTCCGCGGACGCGGCGCATGGCCGAGACCATCGGGGCCATCGGCTCGAGCTCGATGATTCGCTGGGCGACGACCGGGTCGTCGAACTCGCGCGGCGTCATGTAGCCGGTCTGCTGGATGCGCTGCCGCGCCGCCTCGGGCATGTGCGCCGAGAGATGAATCTGAATGCCTTTGTCCTTGATGCGAAGGACCGGCGAATCGGCATAGGCATCGCGATTGAAGAGCCACTCCATCATCGTGGCCATGGGAGAGAGGCCGGGGAAATGCTCCTTGCCGTACATTTCGTGAATCGCCTCGCGGGCGAAGGAGTCGAGCGTCTTGTAGCGCCCCGCGTCCTGCACGGCGATGAGCCGGGCTCGCGACCAGTCGATTTGCGCGTCGATCGCGGCGGCCTTCTCTGAGGCGGCGAATGCGACTTCATCGGCATGCGCCGGGGCCGCGATGGCCGCGACCATCAGGCATAGTGAACATCCAAGGGCCAATAGACGCTTAGGTTGCATATCGATCCTCTCGATCAGATTCATCTGTCTTGCGGGCGATCCGGCAGCAGGTGCGGTCGGCTTCATACGTGCACCTCTTCCTCGGGCTGGCTGACGACGGCTTCCATGTTGTCGATTTCAAAGCGGCCGTTTCCGCCGCCGGGCTTTGAGACATGGTCGTCAACTTCGTGCGATTCCTTAGTTGCGCCATTCTTGCGGCGACCGCGAATCAAAACAGGCTTCACATAGAACGCGTAGAAGCAGCCGAGCGGAATGAGCGTGCAGCCGATGAGCATTGTCCAGATGCCGTTGCGGTTGCCGACGCCGAGAATCGTGTAGCTCCAGTGGTCGCCCGCCGCGCCGCTCTGGAACAGGGTCCATCGGCCGGCGCCGCAGGTTTGATTGGTATAGACAGCGGCGGGCCGCGGGGCAGCGTCGTCCCCGGAGCTTACCCAGAAATCGCTCCGCCAGGATTCGACGTTCTGACGGCCCGGGAAGAACTTGACGCTGAGTTTGCCGGGGATGAGCTCGGCGCCGAGGGATCGCGGCAGCCTGGAGAAAATGACTTCGTAGTCGCTCTCGTCTCCCGGCACGCGGAGTTGAATCGGTCGGGCGTCGGTATGCGGGTACTGACTGAACACGCACCATCGCGTCACGGTTTCGCCCTTGTCGTCTTTGGGCGTGAACTTCAGACGCACGGCGGAGACGGACCTCGCGGCGAGGTTGGGCCGGCGGCGCTCCAGCGGCTCGATGATCGGCTGTTCGACGCTTGTGGCGCGATCGAGAAGCTTGGCGATCTTCAGATCGACCGGCGTGTTCATGATCGACACGCGCTGCAACTTGCCCAGCTCGACATCCGACACGGTCGCGGCGCCGGTTTGATCGAAGACGGCGATCTTCGGCGTGAGCTTCGGCCCACCGACGATCGTCACCCAGCCGTTCTCGGCGGTTCGGTACTTGAGGATGAGATTGGGGTCGTAAGGACCTTCGCGGTGGCGAACGCCCTGCTCGTCGATGTCCTGCGAGAGCGCGGGATAGCGCTGGATGACCGTTCGATTGTACGACTTCTCACCGTTGGTCACGTCGACCGACGCCATCGGCGAACTCGCTCCCTCGAAACCTGGCGTCATCAGGGGCCAATTCGGTTGTAGGTCTTTGATGGATAATTCGTAGGGCGTGCCTTCGATCTTGATGCTCTGGCCGCGAATGATCGCCATTGTCTTCGACACCGGCGGGTCGATCACCTGAACATACAACTCGTGTGTGGAGGCCATCGACTTGAGATAGGCGGCCTGCTCGGCTTCGTCGGCGGCCCAGCGAAATTCGATGGGAATGCCGCGCGACATCATCGACTTGGCAGGTTGCAATGCGAAGAGCGGCTCGGAGATGGATGCCTCGCCGACGGCCAGGCTGACTTCGGCGGCTGGATTGTGCGGACCGGTCGATGATTCCACGGCGGTCGAATCGAACCGCGAGATGTACGGGACATAACCCGTCACGCGAACCGAGAACGGCAAGTCACCGGCGTCGAGCTCGATCGGCATTCGCCAATGCTCTAACCACTGCGTCGGAATCTTCGCGCTGCCGATGGTCAGATTCGGTGTGATTCGCTTCGAGGGCACTTCGCGACCTTCGGTGTCCTTGAGGACGTAACCCTCATCCAGGTAGCGCTCGCGGAAGAACGGCAGACCTTCGATCGGCATGACCGTCGGTCGATCGGCGCCGGCCTTTCTGACGAAGAGCGCCGCGGTTTCGTTGTCATAGAAAGTTCTAACGGGCTCGGCGGGCTGCAACTGAACTACGAGCCGCCCCCCAGCCAGGTCGCCGGCGGAGCCATTGTCGATTCTGAACTGTTTCTCTTCGCCACCGACAGCGGCGGTGATGACGGCGCTGGAGACGATGCCGGCGGAGTCGCGCGCGACGTCCACGACTTCGACACGTGCGGCGCCGCCGAAGGCCGGCATGGTGGTCTCCCACTTCTGGCCTTTTTCGGCGAGGACCTCGGCGATCACGCGCTGTTGCGACCCGGCGATGCTGACAACCTGCACCTTCGGGGAGATCAGCAGGGCGTCGCCTTCGATCTTGGTGGAGAAGTAAACGACGGAGCCGATTACCAGCAGGAGAAGCCCGGTGTGGACGGTCAGGACGCCGGCATTGAACTTATTGAATGCGATTCTCGTGAGCGTGGCGGTGGTGATCGAGATGCCGAAGACGATGATCAGGCCGCTGAAGAGCCAATGACGGAAGATTTCCATTTCCGTCATTTCCAGGGCCCCGCGCACCTGCGGCAGGGCTGACGCCACGCAGGCGTAGGCGAGGATGACGAACATCATGCTCACGCCGAAACGGATGCTCGCGAGCAGGCGGATGACCGGATTACCAAGCCAACCGGAAAGCGGGGGGTGCATGTGAGGACCTTTCTATCCTGAGTGAGATCGGGCGAGAATGCGTCTGGCCTTGGGGGCGAGAGCAGGGCAGCTTGAGGGGTAATACCAACGCCCGAACACCGTTCCTCCCGTCAAGTGTATAAGAATAAGGCAACATTCGTGCCATTTCAGGTGAATCGCGTCCGTAAGCCGGTTTTCAGCCCTTTTGCGGCGGTTGCGAACCCTATCACACCGGGGACCGCCCTTTCACGGCTCGGAATCTTAAGCGATCCATATTCCGGGGCGGATTACCCCGCACCGGCCGGTGGAATCATTCGCGGCCCCCACGCCGGGCGAACGGGGTCAGCGCTTTGGCCAGGTCTTCGGCGTCGATCCGCGAAAAACGCAGTATCACGGTGAACAGATCGCCGTCGACTCGGTGCATGAGGCGCGGGGTCAGGGCGTGATCGGGCATGGCGGCCAGAACCTCCGGATCCATCGCTTCTCCGTAGTCGGCCGTGATGTCGGTCCACGGGTACCGCCGATCGCCAAACGGGCCGAGGTGCAGCTCAATTGCATCGGACCCGACGCGCATGCCGACGTGTGACGGCCAACAGGCGAGGATGAGCCAGCGCATGGCCGTATAGAAGAGCCAGGCCGACAGCACCCCGAGCAGGACCATGACGACGACCATCGCAAAGAATGAGGCGCTGTCAGTCAGCCGGAGCAAGCGCCAGTCGGGTCGAATGATCGACATCAGACCGACCATCGCCGCCACGACCATCAGACGCCAGAGTGCGCGCATCATCGCCGCGGAGCGCTCCACGGGAATGTCAAATGAGACGGGGTTGTCGTGCATCGGAGGCGCCATTGTCATCTTCGCGGCGCAATTGGGCAAACTGACGGCGCGTGGCGTTTCTGCGTCAAAGGCTGCGATGAATCTGGAGATGGCAAGGAAGGGAGAAGGCGGTCGCTACGGTTGGGTGGCCCCGGCGGCGGCGTGCGGCTCCTTGGGCTCGCGATGCTTTGGGTGTTCCACGACGAGCGGGGCCGACTTGACGACGTGCTCGATTGCGGCTGCGGCATCCAGCGCGTCGCGGTTCTTCTTCCGAAGATTGTGATAGTACTCGTAGACGCCCCAGCCGATCAGGGCGACGGCAAACAGACCGCCGATGACGTAGCTGGCGACGCGCGTGCCGCCGAGGATGCTCTCGATGTGGGCGCTGAACTTGTAGCCCGCCCAGACCCACAGGGGGACGGAGATCACCGCGGCGCAGGAGTCGATCAGGAAGAACTTCCAGAATGGAACGCGGCACACGCCGGCGGTGAGATACAGCACCGATCGCAGGCCGGGCATGAATCTCGCCGCGAAGAGAATCTTTATGCCGTGGTTGGCATAGAGCGTCCGTGCGCGTTCGAGCAGCCAGGGCTTGGCGATTCTCTTGAGCCAGCGATGCTCGACGATCTGGGTGCCGTATTTGCGGCCCATGCTGAAGATGAGCGAGTCGCCCACCATGACGCCGGCCAGGCCGGTCAGGATCATCAGGTAAAGATCGGCGCTTCCGCGATAGGCAAGCCAGCCGGCGGCGAGGAGCGGAATATCTTCGGGCAGCGGAACTCCCAGGCCGGCGATGAAGAGAATCGCGAACAGGCCGATGTAGGAGAACTGCGAGAGGAATGTAAAGAATACCGAGTCCACGCCTGACTTACTCCATGTCCGGCCGCCGCCGCACTAATGCTCCATCGACCCGGCCCGTGCCACCGGGTCCGCGGCGGATTCACGCTGCGTCTGGGCCGGGGTCAGTGCCATACGCGCGGCATCCGCGACGCGGGGCTCTGCATCGGCCGATAACATTTCCAGCCAGGCCTTGCGGTAGGGACCGCCGACGGCCTGTACATATCCGACAATCCAGACCCGGCGGTCAACGCTCAGTTCGCCGAGTCGACGCTGCATTTCAGCCAGGCCCGGCGCACCCTGCCGCAGCAGGCCGGCGCAGGCTTCGTCGATGACGCTCTGCGACACCTCGCCCGACTCGGCGCCCTGAAGGCTCTTACCGAGAACCTCCGCCGCGTATTCCGGCGGTTCGAGCTCGGCAAGGGCCGCGATGGCTTCGCCGGCGATGTGCTCTCTGCGATCGCGCCGCAACTCGAACAGCGCTCGCTCAATACTCTTATGAGAGATGAATGCCTTGGAAATCTCAATCATGGCCGAGAGCTGCTCGTCCGAGCGCGCATTGGCCAGGCCGCGGCGCAGTTCCGGAAGAACATGCTGGGCCACCTTGGGACGGTCCTTCAATTCGGCCGCGCGCTCGGCGAGTTCCTCGGGCGTTCGGTTCTCGAGAGAACTGATGAAGCTGCGGACGCGCGTGGTGAGCTGATATCGCTGGTAAATCTTGTAGGCCAGGAAGACGCCTGATCCGAGGATCGAGACGGTCAACAGGCACGCGGAAAGTGAGACGAGAACGTGTCCCCACACCCGGCCACGCGGGGCGTCGACGAAGGGGGGTGTTCCTGGACTGGATGAGTTCAAATCAATCGGCTCCGGAAGTCTGCGGCTCGTCAGCGGATCAACATCATGCAGAGTCGCGTTCGACGCCCAGCTTCTCGGTTACGCGCTCAAAGTCATCGAGAGCGTAGTATTCTATCGTGATCTTGCCCGTGTGCCGACGCCGCCCTTCCTTGATGGTGACGCGCGTACCCAGCGCGTCCGTTAACTTGCGTTCCATGTCGGCGACAGCGGGCCTTGCCTTGACCTCTTTCGCGGGCTTATTTGCGACATCTTTTGTCGCGTTATTCACCGCGGCCTCTGTCTGCCTGACCGACCACCCCTCGCGGACGATCTTGCCCGCCAAAGATTGTTGATGTTTTATATCTGAAATACCCAGTAATGCCTTGGCGTGGCCCATGGAGAGGTCGCCGCCCGCTACGAGTGCAAGTACCTCGGGGTCCAACGCGAGCAGTCGCATGTAATTAGTAACCGTCGCCCGATCCTCGCCCATTCGGGCGGCGATCTCGTCGTGCGATAGCTTGTGCTGGGTGTTGAGATTCCTGTAGGCGATGGCACGCTCCACGGGATTCAGGTTCTCGCGCTGGACGTTTTCGATGAGGGCGAGCTCGAGGAGGTCTTCATCCTTGACCGGGCGAACGATGGCGGGGATTGATTCCAAGCCGGCCATCTGGGCGGCGCGGAATCGGCGTTCGCCTGCGATCAACTCGAACCCGGACTCCGTAGGGCGCAGGGCAATCGGCTGCAGGGCTCCTCGGCGACGAATGGACTCCGCCAGCGTCTCCAGTGCAGCCTGATCGAATGTGCGACGAGGCTGGGAGGGATTGGGCCGGATGGACGACAGGGGGATCATGGCGAGCCGCTGGTGCCCGGCGATCGGAGAATGGAGCGTCGGGGCCGGCGGGGGCGATGGAAGCCCCTGGACTCCCTGGGCATCCGCGGGGGGAGTGGAAATGATCGAAGCGATCCCCCTACCCAGTCGTTTTGTATCCTTGGACATTCTGCCCTCCCTGGCGTTCATTTGACCGGCATTTGAAGCTTCTGAGACACGTGATTTCGCGTAGAGTAGCTTTGAATGGGTCAGTTCGCAATGATGTTCCACGTGGAACGTGCGATTGTCGTTGGCAATGGTGACGAGGGGATGGGGCGGCTTGGGTTACCCTTGGAGGCTTGGAGCATCGGAAGTTTCTATTCTGATTCCCACCACTTCAGACTCGAATCCTACGTATTCACTTGCTTTGCCTGGCTTGCGAGGAGCCACACACAGAAGAGCTCTGGCGATGTTCCACGTGGAACATCGCTCCATATCGTCCGATAACATTTTTTCGGATACTCTATGTCTTATTTAATGGCAAGGATCAGTCCGATGGCTTTGGCCTCGATTCCGCCGATGGGAATGAATGCACTGTCGCCGACGACCCGTCATCTCACCGCATCGAAGGCCCGGCTTCTGCGTACAAGCCTGGCGGAGGCATGACGGATGATCTTTCAGCCGAGAACATTACGCGCCCGACGGAACATCCTCGGGATACAGCGATGCTTATTTCTCCTTTTGGCATTGGGTTTTTTGAACACGGCCGGCTGCGACGATCCCTACTCTCGCCGTCGCATTCAACGCCGGTGGGACAAGGTCAACGTGACGGCGAACCAGATTGGCCAACGCGAAGTTGACGGCACGCAGCGGGTGGAAGAGGACATGAAGACCCTGCGAAAGTGGTGGAGGAAGGATTGCGAGCGGTTCAATCGCAAGGCGCCGACGGTCGGGGACTACATCTGGTAATCGCCCAGCCCGAGTCGATGCCGGCGATCCCCCTGGCCTTTTTCATAACCCAAGTTCCTTGCAAATCTTAGGCTCTGATCTGCCGCGGCCGGACGGGCCCGCTCGGCGGAGTTCGCGCTGGCCGCCTCGACCGGCTGAATCGAGGCGGCCCCGCAGCTTGTCTGGTCGGGGGGGACCGGTTAATGTATTGGGCTCGCCATCATGGCCCCGGCGAAGAGCGGAGAAGTTCGATGCCCAAAATGAAGCGACACAAGGGACTTGCCAAGCGCGTGAAGATCACCGCCAACGGCAAGGTGAAATACCGGAAGGCCAACATGGGCCACCTGATGAGCGGCAAGAGCGGCGATCGCAAGCGCTCGCTGCGGTCCAAGGGAATTCTGAACAACCCTAAGTTGAACAGGAAAATCGTTCGCGCCCTTCAGGCCTGACGCAAATACCAGAGGATTCGTTTCCGCGCGAGATTCGACGCGAGGAGTTTGAGAGATGCCAAAGACACGAACACACGTCGCTCACCACAAGCGCGTGAAGCGGACGCTCAAGGCCGCCAAGGGCTATTACGGCGGACGCAGCAAGTTGCTTCGATCGGCTCGTGACACCGTCCTTCGCGCCGGCGTGTACGCCTTCCGCGATCGTCGGGCGCGCAAGCGGGATTTCCGCTCGTTGTGGATCACGCGCATCACCGGTGCGTGCCGGACGCGCGGCATCAGCTACAGCCGCTTCATCAACGGCCTGAAGATCGCAAACGTCGATCTGAACCGCAAGATGCTCAGCGAGATTGCCATTCACGATGTGGCGGCCTTCGACATGCTCGTCGAACTGGCTCGCAGCAAGCTGAAAAAAGCGGCGTAATTCTTAGGAATTTCGCTGATATTTCGTATCATTCAAGCCCCGGGCATTTGCCTGGGGCTTTTTT
>CAZCGF010000170.1:0-9387 GCA_964498115.1 uncultured Planctomycetaceae bacterium
CACCGGATAGGCTACCTGTCCGGTACAAATGTTCAGCAATCGACGACGACTCCAGCAGTTTCTGGGCCTGCTCATCGGCCTCACCGTGACGACCACGGTGACCGCCTACTTTTTCTCCGCGCAGGGCGATCGCAAGTCGGAGCTGCTGACCTTCGACTGGCGGATGAGAAACTTCAATTCGCTCAAGGCCGACCCGCGCATCGTGCACGTCGACATCGACGACAGCGCGGTCGAGCGTTTCGGCCGCTGGCCGTGGAAGCGGCGGCAGATGGCCAGTCTCATTCGCACCCTGTCCGAGTTCCAGCCGAAGCTCATCATGGTGGACTTCCTCTTCTCCGAGCGCGAAACCATCTACTACGATGACCCCACCCTGCAGGGCCTGCCTGGCGAAGATGTGCAGGCCGTTGGCGCGATCTCCGAGGAGAACAAGGTCTTCGGCGATCTGGAGCTGGCCGACGCGATCCGCCGGGCCGGCAACGTCATCATGTCGGCCGAGTTCGACCCGCGCGCACCGAACGATGTGGAGCCGCTTGCGCTGAGATTGCAGCAATGGCGAAAGGAGCACGATGCCTGGGATGTCGATCATGCGATCGGCGACCTGGGCCTGAAGCGCGATGTCGCCACGCGCATGGCGGTCGAACGGGAATTCCTACGCACGCGCATCCTTGAAGAGCTGGACCGCGATTTCACGCTGACCATCGAGGGCCTTGCCGGACGCATCGGCAGACCGACGACGGAGATATCCCGCGTCATCGCCGGGACGAAACGACTGGCCGCGCGGCAATGGGTCGCCAAGAGTTGGAAATCACTCGCCCAGGAGACCGGACGGTCGCCGGCGCTGGATGACGTGCTTCGCGCCACGCTGGGCGCTCAGATGAATCGCCGCACCGCCGATCGGGCCGACGTCCTCGCCGCGTTCGACTGGTATCAGTCACGCATCGCCACGATGCAGAAGGCGGCGATCCCGTTGAATGAAGGCGGACCGCTCTTCGTCAGTGCCGAGGTGACGCCCCTGATCGCACCGCTCGCCAAGGCGTCTATGCACGTCGCGGCGGTCAACTTCCACGCCGACGAGGACGGGCCCGTGCGACGCGTGCCGGTGCTCATGGACGTCGGCGGCGGTGAAAGCGTCATGCACCTGGGCCTCGCGGCGGCGGCAAACGTGATGGGGCTGAGCAACGCAGCGGAGAGCCCGGCGCGGGTGGATGAGGACGGCAACCTGCAACTAGGAGCCGCGCAAAACGCCATCACGCTCCCGCTGGACGGCAACGGCGGACTGATCATTCACTGGACCGGCACGGGCACCCAGTGGCGAGCCGGCAAGGACATGCCGCACATCACGGCGGCCAAGCTGATGACCATCATCGAAGCCCAGCGCGAGCTGGCCGACAACGAGACGGCCATCAACTACAAGCTTGCCGAGATCGTCGCGGCATCGAAGGGTGAATTGGTCATCGAGTCGGGCGACACGGGTGACGGCAAAACGGCACTGGCGGCGGACAATCCTTATCGCCTGAAGGTGAACCGGCAGCTCGAACTGGCGCGCAAGGCGAGGATGGCGCGGCTGCGGCGCGACCTGCCGGAAGAGGAAATCGCCGCGATGGAGGCCGAGGCGGCGAAGCTGCTCGAGGCGCTTCAGTCCGAGCAGAAGAACGCGGTCTCGTTCATCAAGATGTCCGTTGCCGACCTGGCGGAGATTCCCGAGGCGGAGATCGCGGCCGACCCGCTGCTTGCCGCCGACGCAAAGCGCTTTCGCGACGCGGCGCGCGTGATCGATCAGGACATCGCCGCGCTGGAGGGCGCGAACGAATCGCTGCGGCAGTCCATCGTCGCCGTCCAGGCGGAGCTGACTGATCGCCTCGCCGACAAGATCGTCTTTCTCGGCTTCGCGGCGACGGCGCAGGGCGACATTGTGACCACGCCCATCGACGGCCGCACCAACGGGGTCATGTGTCACGCCAACGTCTTCAACGCCATCCTGCAAGATCGACCGATCCATATCGCGCCGCATTGGCTGGGCGTGGCCATCTGCTTTCTCGGTGGAGCGCTCGTCAGCCTCGCCACCGCCACGCTCGCACCGCGCGCCGCGCTGATTTCGACACTTGGCCTGATGGTGGCCTATGCCGGTCTCAACTGTGAAGCACTCTTCCGGCGTATGAACATCTGGGCGCCGCTCGCCGGACCGGAGATATGTCTCTTCGTCTCGTGGGCCTTCGTCACGCTTTATCGCCAACTGACTGCCGAGCGCGAGAAGCGGCTCTTCGCCAAGCAGCTCGGTCAATACACCGCCCCCGCCATCGCCGCGAAGATCGCCGAGAATCCGCAGGCGGCCCAGGTCTTCAAGACTGTCCAGAAGCGCGAGGTGACCTGCTATTTCTCAGACCTCGCCGGCTTCACGTCGCTTAGCGAAGCGGAGGACGCCGAGACGATTCAGCACGTGCTCAACATCTACCTGCACCGCATGAGCGAAGTCATCTGGGCCCGGCGCGGCCTGCTCAACAAGTTCATGGGTGACGGCATCATGGCGTTCTTCAATGCCTCGGTGGACCCCATGGAGGATCACGCCCGAACGGCCGTGGACACGGCGGTGTGCGCGCTGGAAGAACTGGAGAAGTTGAAGGTCGAGCGCAAGCGCGACCCGGCCTCGCGCGTTTTCGACGTCCTTTCGATGCGCGCCGGCCTGGCCAGCGGCTTCGCGATGAACGGCGACATGGGCTCGGAACTCAAGGCCGACTACACCGTCATCGGCGACGTGGTGAACCTCGCTGCGCGATTGGAGCCGGCGAACAAGGTCTTCGGCACCAGCATCATGATCAGCGGACCCACGCGCGAGCTCGTCCGCGACAGCTACGAGTTTCGATATCTCGCCGAGCTTCAGGTCAAGGGTAAGGCCAGGACGGTGCCAGTCTATGAAGTCGTCTGCCGTCGCGGTCAGATCACGCCGGAGCAGAAGGAGTACATCGAGCGCTTCGAGGCCGGCGTGGAGCTGTACAAGAGCCGCAAGTGGGACGAGTGCATCGTGCATTTCACGCGCATGCTCGCCCGCCGCTTCGACGACGCGGGTGCCAGCCGCTACATCGACGCCTGCCAGGAATTCAAGACCTTCCCCCCGGACGAAGACTGGGCCGGGGCGCTGGAGTTGAAGGAAAAGTAGGGGCTCTCCCCGCACCTCCCTGACCGCCGGTCTTCCCCATCTCACACAGGCGTCGTATCGATAAGGGCTTACGTATCGCCCCGGCCCCGGCGCCAATATTTTCCCGAAGTTTCACCAGATATTCGGTTTTTGTTAGGTATAATAGGGTAGGCCGATTTTGCCGAGGGCGGCTTTGGGCAGCCGGTGCCGAGTCGCCGACCCGTCCCTTCGTCCCTTAAGGAGGCGCCATGAAGCTGCCGAACGAAACTCAGATTCCGCTCACCTCCCTGAGCCTTGCTCAGCAGGAGATCGTCCGTCGGAATCTGCCGCTGGTCCACTGGACCATCCGCCATTTCGACCGCCTGGCGCGCCGCGGGAAGATCGGCCGATCGCACGAGGAGCTCTTTCAGGAAGGGTCGGTCGCGCTGGCCGAGGCCCTGCGCACCCACGATCCGCGGCAGCACGGTCCATTCGGGGCCTACGCCATCTCGCGCATTCGATTCGCCATGCGGCGCTACGCCCAGGAGAACGACTCTCTCGTCCGCGTGCCGTTCATCACTCAGCGCCGCGCCGCCGGCCAGTCGCTGCATCGTCGGCGACGGGCCGTGCCCGATGAGGACCGTCACCGCCCCGACGCGCCGCCATCCGTCGAAAGTCTGAACGAGCCGACTACCCGACTGCGGCGATCGATGGGCAGTAGATCGCAGTGGCGAGCAGGCGACGACCCGTCCGGCGCCGCTCGCGTTTCGATCGGCGACCTGGCGCGCGATCGGCTCGACTCGGCGATGCGCGACGCACTGCGCGAGATGAAGGCCTCACCCTTCGGGCGAGCGGACTATCAATCGCTCCTCGAAGCCTGCATGAGCGAGCGTTGGGAGATCCCCGAGGAGTCGGCCCGCACGTCGATTCGACAGGTCGCCGGCCGGACGGGCTCATCCATCGGCCGCATCACGCGCTGCGAAGATCGCTTTCGCGAGTTAGTGGCCCAGCGGCTGGAGAAGGATACGGTGTTTGCCCGGCTCCGCTCGATGTCGCGGGAGCGCCGGCTGGGCTGGGATCATCCGGCCGACGAGGAGGAGCTTGCGAGGCTCGGCTGCGGGCTGGCGGTGGCCTGAGGCTCGGGCCACGGTTAGGATGTGGGCCGTGATCGCCACGCGGCGGTCGCGGAGCCACGCCTATGGCACGCAAAAAATATCAACCCGTCGACCTGTCCGCCCTGCGCACCTACTCGATCTCCGATCGGGCCCACAAGTTCGACGCTCACGCGACGGCGGGCCTTCCGGACAAGGGCGCGAGTTTCCGCGACTTCTGGGAGAGTCTCCCGCCGTATCTCGCCACGAACTCACTGAAGAAACTCGTCACGGCCGTTGTCGAGGCGCGTCGCGCCGACCGGCCGGTTGTCTTCGCCCTTGGCGCTCACGTCGTCAAAGTCGGCTGCTCGCCGATTGTCTGCGACCTCATGGAGCGCGGGCTCGTCACGGCGCTGGCGATGAACGGAGCGACGGCGATTCACGACATTGAGGTCGCGATCTTCGGTCAGACCAGCGAAGAGGTCGCCGACACCATCAAGGACGGCAGCTTTGGCATGGTGCAGGAAACGCCGAAGTTCTTCGCCGATGCCCTGGCCGCGGCGCCGAAAGAAGCGGGGCTGGGCGCGGCGCTGGGCGCGCACCTGACGCAGACCAATCCGCCGAACGCGAAGCTCAGCCTGCTCGCGACCGCGGCCCGGCTGGGAATGCCGGCAAGCGTGCACGTCGCGCTGGGGACCGACACGATCCACGTTCACCGATCCGTCAGCGACAGCGACCTGGCTGCCCGAAGCACGATTGATTTTCGACTGATCTGCGCCGTCGTCGCCGACATGGCAGGCGCGAAGGGCGGCGCGCCGGCGGGCGTGTGGGTGAACGTCGGCTCGGCGGTCCTCTTGCCGGAAGTGTTCCTGAAGGCGGTGGCCGTTGCGAGAAACCTCGGCGCCAACCTCGACGACATCACCACGGCGAACCTCGACATGATCCGCCACTATCGCCCCAGCGAAAACGTCATCGGACGCCCGGTGCAGAAGGGGCGGGGCCTCCACGTCACCGGTCATCACGAGATTCTGCTGCCGCTTCTGCGACAGGCGCTGGTGGAAATGTCGTAGATCCCCGCCGTCATGCCGGTGGATGTACTTGAGTGCGGACGATGATCCGGCTCACTTCACGACGAGATTCAGCATACGGCCCGGAACGAAGATGCTCTTGGCGACTTGGCCCGCGCCGATGCGATCCTTGATCTTGTCGTTGGCAAACGCGGCGATTTTCACCGCTGACTCGTCAGCGTCGCGGGCGATCAGGATCTTCGTCACGACCTTGCCGTTGATCTGCACCGGAATCTCGATCTCGCTTTCGACAACGTACTTGTCGTCCCAGGTCGGCCACGGCTCCTTCGACACGCTGCCGCGCCACTCTTTGCCGCGCAGGCGCTGCCAAAGCTCCTCGCCGATGTGCGGCGCGAAGACGGAGAGCAGCATGACAAATCGCTCGGCTTGCGACTTGTGCAGACCCTTGGCCCGATAGGCCTCGTTGACGAACTCCATCATCGCGCTGATCGCGGTGTTGAAGGCCATGCGGTCGAGGTCCTGCGTCGTCTTCTGAATGGTCTTGTGCAGCGTGCGCTCCAGGGCGTCAAACGATGCGACCGGCTGATCGGCGATCACGGTCGCGGCGAGCTCGCCGGTGTTCTCGTCCACGACTAGACGCCAGGATCGCTGCAGAAACCGAAACACGCCGGGCACGTCACGCGGGTTCCACGGCTTACTCGCCTCCAGCGGGCCCATGAACATCTCGTACAGCCGAAGCGAGTCCGCGCCGTATTCATCCACCACCTCTTCAGGATTGATGACGTTCTTCAGGCTCTTGGACATCTTCTCGACCGTGCCGACCAGCTTTTCCTTGTCGGACTTCCGAAACGCGCCCTCCTCGCGGAAGTCGATCTCGTCGTAACCGACAGGGACGCCGCGGCTGTCTCGATAGGCAAACGCGCGGATCATCCCCTGATTGAAGAGCTTGCCGAACGGTTCGACCGTTGACACCTCGCCGAGATCGTAAAGCACCTTGTGCCAGAATCTGGCGTACAGCAGATGCAGCACGGCGTGCTCCGCGCCGCCGAGATACAGATCGATCCCGCCGACATGCGGCTTGCCGTCCTTGCGCTTCGACAGCATCCAGTAGCGCTCGGCCTCGGCGCCGACGAATCGCGCCTCGTTCCACGGCTCGCAGAAGCGCAGGTAGTACCAGCACGAACCGGCCCATTGCGGCATCGTGTTCAATTCGCGTTTGTACGTCTTTCCGTTTCGGGTGACGCTCGCCCACTCCTTCGCGCGGCCCAGCGGCGGCTCCGGCGTGCTCGCGTCATTACCCTCGCGCGTCGTCGGGCGGAAGTCGGCCATCTCCGGCAGCGTGAGCGGCAGTTCTGAATCATCGAGCGGCAGCAGTTCGCCGTCCGGCCCGTGCAGAATCGGAATCGGCTCGCCCCAGTATCGCTGGCGAGAGAAAAGCCAGTCGCGCAGCTTGTAGTTGATCGCCCGAACACCGACGCCCTTTTCCTCCAGCCAGGCAATGATCTTCTGCTTGGCGGCGTCGACTTCGAGGCCGTTGAGAAATTCGCTGTTAATCGCGACGCCGTCGCCGAGATACGCCTCGCCATCGAAATCCGCGGGCGCCTGAACGGTGCGGATGATCGGCAGGTTGAAGGCCTTGGCGAAATCCCAGTCGCGCTGATCCTGCCCCGGCACCGCCATGATCGCGCCGGTGCCGTAGCTCATCATCACATAGTCCGCGACCCAGATCGGAATGCGCCCGCGCGCGTCGCCCGCCGGGAAGACCGGATTGATCGCGTACGCGCCGGTGAACACGCCGGTCTTTTTCTTGGCGTCGGCCGTGCGGTCGAGCTCGGTGCGGTTCGCGGCCTCGCGGCAATAGCTCTCCACCTCGGCGCGGCAATCCGCAGCCGTGATCTTCGTGACGAACGGATGCTCCGGGGCGATGACCATGTACGTCGCCCCGAACAGCGTGTCCGGCCGCGTCGTGTAGATCTCCAATACGTCATCGCGGCCGTCGATGCGGAACTTGACCTGCGCGCCCTCGCTGCGGCCGATCCAGTTGCGCTGCATGATCTTCACCGACTCAGGCCAGTCGAGTTCCTCGAGGTCCTCAATCAGCCGGTCGCCGTACTTCGTGATCCGTAGCATCCACTGCTTCAGCGGCCGCTTGAAGACGGGGTGGTTACCGCGCTCGCTGCGGCCTTCGTTGGTCACTTCCTCATTGGCCAGCACCGTGCCCAGCGCGGGGCACCAGTTGACCGGCACCTCGGCGATGTACGCCAGCCGCTGCGAATCGACATACTCGCGCACCGCCTTCTCGCCGCGCGACTTCACATCCGCCGGAATCGGCAGCTCGGCAATCGGCCGGGCCTTCTTCTTCTCGGCGTCGTACCAGCTATTGAAGATTTTCAGGAAGATCCACTGCGTCCACTTGTAGTAACCGGTGTCGGTCGTGGAGAGCTCGCGCCGCCAGTCGTACGAGAAGCCCAGCATCTTGAGCTGCCGGCGAAACGTATCGATGTTGCGATTCGTCGTGACCGCCGGATGCTCGCCGGTCTCGATGGCGTGCTGCTCGGCGGGCAGTCCGAAGGCATCCCAGCCCATCGTGTGCAGGACGTTGTACCCGCGCATCCGCCGATATCGGGCAAGGATGTCCGTCGCGGTGTATCCCTCGGGATGTCCGACGTGCAGACCGGACCCGCTGGGGTAGGGGAAGAAATCAAGGATATATGCCTTGGGCCGCGAGGCGTCGAAGTCCGCTTCGCCGGGGTTCGCCGTGCGAAAGGTCTGGTGCTCGTCCCAGTACTTCTGCCACTTCTCTCGAAGGGCCTTCGGCGGATAGGTGTGAGGGGCATCCATAGGTAATAGTCTTCGTCATTGCCTCACCCTGCATCGGACTACAAAGCAGGATGGGGCGCGGTCGTCATGCGCAAAAAGGCAGAGTTTACGCCGTACCGACGGACCCTCCAAACTGAGCGGTTGCGCGGCGCGATTCGTTCGCTGTCCCGCAAACGAAACATCAAAAACCCCGCCCTATCAACGCAAACGATGCACGGCCTCAACCCGTCACTACAAACGGACATTCGCCGTCGCGCGTCCGGTAACTCCGCAGCGATCATAATTGTCGTTCCGACAAACGTTTGCGCGCGAATCTTGCTCGTTTTCAACGCGCGGCACATCGGGAACGGCGATTGCCTTTCTTCCCCGCAGCGAACGACGCCGAGGCGAGGCCCGGCACGAGGGGACGCCGAGGTGGCTCGGCGGCAGAACTGCGAAGGCAACTGCGAAAGGCGGGTTGAAGCAATGGACGAGACCACCTTCCAACAGAAACTCACCGAACTTGTCTCGGAGATTGGAACCCTGCCCGACGCCGAGCGATCGAAGCTCGAAGTCCTTGCCGACCAGACTCGGGCACGCCACGAAAAGCTCAAAGCGACGGTCGCCAGCCTTCACGACTCCATCGACTATCTGCGACTGTCCATCAAATATCTGCTCTTCGATCTGGAGGCAACGCGGCGGGAAAACGACTACCTCCGCAAGATGCTCGAAGAGCCTGAAGCCTGACTCGCCCGGCCCGGATACCTGCGAGTTTAATTGAGATACGGTTCGAGAAACCAGTAGTCATCCCGACAAGAAGCCTCAAACGGGGGTGCGGTGGTCCTTCAAACAAGATTCCTTGAGTTCTGTTGGGGAACGGGACTCAGGTTCGCCTGACTCGGGGGGGAAGGGCGAACCCATCGGGGGATCCACCGACAAGCGTGCCAACGAATTCGCTCTTCGGCGGTACGGTCTTCTTGGAGGGGAGAGTGGGAAGCGCGGGCTCTTAACAGCCTGCGTTTCTCCTTTTTTACGCGCCTCCGTCAAGCGCCCCAGGTTCTAAGCCGCAGGTCCCTCTCTTCGACTTTTCGCCGCATCGACGTTTCAATTCAACCATGCCCCGCCGCCTGTCCATCGCGATGGTTGTAATCGTCGTCCTCGCCTGCGCCGGCACGACCTGCCTCTACAGCGGCGCCGGGCCGATGGACCCGCAGACAGCCGCGGCCGGGGGAAGCTGGTCGCCGTGGCTCGCGGTCATCGCCGACCTCCTCACCGTTCCCATTCCCACGCTCGGCATCGCCGACGTCCGCGATGTCGTGCTGATCTTCGCGCTCGGGGTGATGATGCTATTCGTCGC
>CAZCGF010000171.1:0-9381 GCA_964498115.1 uncultured Planctomycetaceae bacterium
CTTTGTCATATCGCGTAGCCCTCGCTCGTACTAGCGCTGCGGACGGTTTTCGCGTCCGCGGCAAATCCAGCCGGAAATCCGGCTTCTTTCCGGTCCACTCCAAAAATTACGATATCAAGCGGCCGTCGGCCAATGCATTTTCCCCCGCTCGCTCGTTTTAGGGCCTAAGGCGACCCTAACCGCTTGCAATATAGCCACTTAGAATTAATTCGGCGAAGGCGGAACGATCAGCTCGCCGTGCTCGTCGCGGTCGCCCTCGTCGGTCAGGTCGATGTTTTCGGACTCGTAGAGCCCCTTCTCCATCATCAAGGCGTCTGCCTTTCGCATCAGTCCGTGGAGGTCGGCCCCGGTCACGAACTGGTAGTCGATCATCTCGTCCACCATCTGTCGGTAGATCAACTCACGCAGGGCATATCGCCGATCTCCCAGACCCCAGGAACCGAACAAGGTTGAATTCACGCCTCCGGAAATCTTACAAATCCGGCAAACCATGAAAGCCAGCGAGCCGGCGTCGATCACGTTCTCCGCCTGAAGATTCCACGCCGCTCTGGCGATTCCGCGCGATTCCAGTTTCTCCTTCCGCTCCGCGAATCCCTGCGATGTATCCTCGCCGTCCGCCAGAATCAGCATTGCCCGATACGCTTCATCCACCGTGATGAGCGGCGCCCGGGCAAGGTACACCTGGAATCCCTGATCGTTCAGATCGTTCGGATTCACTTCGGGCTCGGTCTGCCGTGGATGCGCGCAGCCGCAGACAAGTGCCGAACCACTCAGAATCAATGCGAGGAAAAATAGGCGAGGACGGATGCACCCGATTATAGGCGCCGCCCTACCCCTGAAGTCCAATGATTCCACTAGAACGACCATGTCACGCCCGTGAGGAGAAACGTCCGCGTCGTTTGATCGGAAAAAGCCGATCCGGGAAAGAAGGTCCCGAAACGGACTGTCCACGATAAGTCACTGAAAATACGGTAATTAGCGTAATAGTCCATTTCCCAGCCGAGGTAGCCGGAGCGCTCGTCGGCAAGCACGTCGCTGACCGCCGCGACGCTCTTATTCTTGTAATAGAGATAGTAATCCGCCCCTAATTCAAGCTCCTTGGCCGCTTCTACGTCGGGCAAAGGACGGAAGGCGCCGCCCAGTCGCCAGATGTGGATGTTGGAGAGCCGCGGCGCAAAAGAGAGACCCGTATCGCGGAAGCCGAAGCCGGAGAAGCTTCGATCGACGTAGTCGTTGCGATTGCCGCCCTCGGCATTTGTCGGGCTGCCGAGACGATTGGAGTCGCCGCTGGCAAACATGTATTCCGCCGACAGCACCGGCTTGGTCTTGTGTCGGAAGTAGTAGTCCAGCTTCTGATCGAAGGCCCAGGCCTTTATCTCATCGGAGTAAAGGAAGCGACGGTCGCCGAAGCTGGAGCCGCGCTCAATCACCCACTCGGTGCCGTAGCGCAGATTGTCGATCAGCTCGCCGGTCGATCCCCAGCCGATGTAGGCCGAGTTGTAGTCGTAATTCTGTAGATATCGCGGCGGATCCTCCCGCGTGTTGTCTTTCTGCCACGCGACATAGGCGAACGGCTCGTGCTTGTCCCAGCCTTTGTAGCGCTCCTCGATGATAAAGAAGTCCCGATCGCTGTGATCGGCGACGGGCCTGCTGCGATCGATATTCGGCGTGCTGGAAGGCGTGCGACCGTAGATGAAAGTCGTCTCAAAGCCCGCCATTTCGCCTTTCACCTGGACATGATCCAGCGGCAGACTGATGGCGTAGCCCGTTCCGGCGTTGACCAGATCGCGCCCGATTTTCACCTTGAACTCGTAAGGCGCCTGGTTCAGCTCATAGACGCGCAGGGCTTTGGCAAAGTCGAATTCGTACCAGCCGCGCTCAAGATTGAAACCGTCGAAGTCATCTTCGTTGGGCGTGAAGCTGTCGCCGTGGTTCCAATCGAGATAGGTGCCGCGCCCACGAACGTAACCGGTGTGAATGCCGCGATCGGCGCTTAACGACGCCCACAGGCGAAGCTCGTATTGTCGGAGCGTTCGGCTGCTTTCGAATCCGTCGTCAAACAGGAAGAAGTAATCGTTGACCCACCCGCCGTAATCGACTCGCAGGCGCTGCGAAACGGGCAATTCGCGTTGCACCTTGGCATCGTTCTCACGAGTCAGCGCCCGCTGCCGCTCCAGGAATGCATTGGAAGGGCCGGAATCCAAGGCCATCTGGCCCAGCGAGGTCGTGCCGAAGCCGTGCAACACAACCGTCGCACAGGCGAGCGTTAAGGCTGTTCGACGACGGTGCAAAACCCTGCCTGCCTCCGTGACTCAGTGCCTCGGGTAAACCGTTTGCCGGGCCCGCACATCCCGTTCGCGCCGGCAAGCCTGGCACAGACTCAACTCGGCATCGTTGTCACTCTGCGTCGATTCCGCAAGACCACCAGATAACAAAGTACCCGATGCGTCGATATCGTCACCCGTTGACCCCGTGCTACAAAGCACTTGCGCTCGGCCGCCTCGGTCGTGGCACCATGGAAGCGGTGTGGCCCCCGGTCCAATGCACCTTTTTCATTGCCTCGATCATCACTTAGGGCACGGCGAATAGACCGGCGGTCGGCGTTCTCAATGCTGATATCCCGGTCTCCGGGTACAGTCGCCATGTGCCGATCGGAGGCCGCGGCAACCGTGCCGCCGTCATCCACGTCGGGGGACAAACACCGGCGGGCCACTTTCGGCAGCAGCTTTACAAACACTCGACGGATCGGGTGTGCGGCGAACCTTTCTGCTACAATTGCCGCTCCTTGCGCCCCTGTCAGCCGGCGGTACGGATGGCGGCCGGCGCGGGACCGCGTTCCCGAGTTCAAGTACTTGTTAGCGGAGACGACCCGATGATGCGTGCATGCCGGTTTGCATTCCTTTCGCTGTTTCTGATTCCCACGATCCTGCAGGCAGGTGACGAAATCCTCCCGGCCGACGCCGGACTTCCGGTTGTCGATTGGAAGGAAGCCCCGAAGTACATGGATAAAGAGGTCATTGTCCAGGGGCGGATCGTTCAGGGTCGCAACATCGGTCGAATCACGTTTTTGAATTTCGACAGCGCCCGCAGCTTTACGGCCGTCGTGCATAAGGAGAATTACAAGAACTTCACCAAGCCGGCCGAACAGATCTACGCCGGAAAACTTGTGCGCATCCGCGGCATCATCAGCGCCTACCAGGGCAAGCCGCAAATCGAAGTCTCCCGGCCCGAGCAGATCACGATACTTGAGAAGGAACTGCCGCTTCGGGAAGCCGCAACGAGTAAGGCCGGGGAGTTCAACGGGACGGTCACGGTCGCGACGTTTAACGTGCTGAATCTTTTCGATGAGTATGACGACCCATACCACGCCGACGAAGGCACTCCGGCCAAGCCGAAGGCGGAACTGGAGCGTCTCGCGGGCGCCATCCGCAAGCTGAACGCCGACGTCATTGCCCTCGAAGAGGTTGAAAACAGGGGATATTTGGAGCGTTTCAACGCCGCCATGCTCGCCGACCTCGGCTATCAGCACGTCGTCTGTTTTGACAGCAACGATCGGCGGGGAATCGACTGCGCCATCTTGTCACGACTGCCCGTCGGACCGGTGACGTCGTATCGGCATTTGCAATTCAGCGACGGTTCGGGCGGGCTAATGTCCTTCAATCGCGACCTGCTGCGGGCCCGCATTGAGCCGCCGGACTGCAAGGCGTTCGATCTCTTCGTGGTCCACTACAAGAGCAAGCGGGGCGGCGCGTCGCAGACGGAAAAGGCCCGGGTCGCGGAATGCACGAAAACACGGGAGATTTTCGACGAGATTCTCAAGGATGATCCGAAGGCGATGTTTCTGATCTGCGGCGACTTCAACGACACCTTCGACAGCAAGCCGATGAAGGTGCTTCGCGGTGCCGGTGCTACGGCACTGGCTGATTTTACGAAGGAATTGCCCGAAAAAGCCAGCAGCTATAACCGGATGCAGAACGACAGCGTGATCGACTTCATCCTCGCCTCGCCGGCCATGGCCAAGTTTCACGTGGCCGGTTCCTACAAGATCATTCCCGGGACCGTCGAAACCGCCGGCTCGGATCACAATCCGGTCGTGACACAGTTCAAGCTTCGGTGACAATTTTTTCGGGGTCACCGACCGATTTTGCGATTTTTTTCACGAGGAATTTTTCCTTTTCGAGATGGCCTCGCCGGGCTTCCCAGGGGGAGTTTCTCGCCAGTTCCGCGAATTCAATGCTGCGATCGCAAAAAGCTGTTCGCCCACAACCTCATACGATTCATAATATTAGCATCCGGCAGGACTTGACGGTTTGGGGGAACATCCTGCCGACTCGGCCGTATCGGAGTGCCTCACTTTCGCCTGGGGGGTCCGGTAACAGGGTAGATTCCCGCCTCATGACGCTGAAAACCTATTGACACGGAAAACCACGTCTAGCTAAACTCCGCCCTCTGCATCGGGCGATATTGCCTGATAAGCCTCGTCCTTTAGGCGCGGCAAGGCCGAGGCCCTTGCAGGTTGGTCGGGATTCGTTCCCACCGGTCAACTCTGAGATGGGCCTCAAATGTGGAAGTCACCGAATCAACGGGAACACAGTAAGAAGTGAGGAATTGCTATGACGTTGGATCTTCTCATTGGTGCGTTGATCGGTCTCATCGACCTCAACCCGCTCCTCGACCTGATCTTCACGCCGCTCTCTTGGGCGCTGCTCTTCTTCCGCGGCTAAGCCGGGAACGAGCTGATCTGGTCTGAATGAACTTGAAAAGGGGCCCGTGTGCGGCTCCTAAACTGGAACATCCTTTTTAAGAAGGAAGGATACACATGACGCTTGATCTTTTGATTGGTGCGTTGATTGGTCTCATCGACCTCAATCCCCTGCTCGACCTGATCTTCACCCCGCTCTCTTGGGCGCTGCTGTTCTTCCGCGGCTAAATCAACCGCGTTTGAACGGAACCTGAGTAATCAGGTTCTGAAGATCGTTGCGACGGGTTTGGGTGCACCTGCATCTTGCAGGGCGCCTGCTTCGAGGTGGCCCATCGCGATCTGAGCGGGACATGCCCGCTACAACACGATTCGGGCTCTTGATGGGCATGGCTCGTGTCACCTCGACTCGCCCCGGTCGTCTTCGGACGGCTTGGGCATGACAATCTGCTTCTGCTAGCAGTTGCAGGACCTGTACGTGAAATCGCGTTCAGGTCCTGTTCTTTTTTTACTGCCCATCGTTTGCCCCCAATTCCTCGCCGCCCGCGGCCGGTTCGTGCGGCGCCTTTTTGAACTGGCACCCTCGGCGGTATAATGGCGAGCGACATCGCGGCGGCTTTAGCACGCTGCGAACCACCCCAGGGATTGATCGCGTTATGGCCAAGAAAGTCGAAGTACCCGAAGGTCTTTGGATGCGCTGCGACGGCTGCGCGAAGATGATCTTCAAGAAAGTGCTGGAAGAGAAGCTTCGGGTTTGTCCGGAGTGCAGCTACCACTATCGGGTGGACGCACGGACCCGGGTGCAGCAGTTGGTCGATCCCGACACGTTTGAAGAGACCAACCCCGCCCTTGTGTCGACGAACCCGCTGGGGTGGACTGACAGCAGCCCCTATCCGAAGCGGCTGGCCGGAGCCCGGGAAAAGACCGGCCTGACCGAGGCAGTGCTGACGGGCAAGGCTTATATCAAGGGCCGGGCCGTCGTGCTGGCGGTGATGGACCCGTTTTTTGTCATGGGTTCGATGGGCTCGGTTGTGGGCGAGAAGATCACGGCGGCGATCGAGCTGGGGACGGACGAGTCGCTCCCGGTGATTATCGTGACCTGCTCGGGCGGGGCGAGAATGCAGGAGGGGTTGGTCAGCCTGATGCAGATGGCCAAGACCTCGGCGGCCATTGCCCGGCACGACGACGCCGGCGGACTCTACATCACCGTGATGACCGACCCGACGACGGCAGGCGTCGCGGCCAGCTTTGCCTTTCTGGGAGATGTCCTGATCGCGGAACCGAAGGCCATGATCGGCTTTGCGGGGCCGCGAGTTATCTGGAACACGGTCAAGGCCGAGCTTCCGGAAGGTTTTCAGACGGCCGAGTTCATGCTCGAGCACGGCTATGTGGACCGGATCGTCGAACGGGTCAATCTGCGGACGGAGATCGCCCGGATCATCGACTACTGCGGCAAATGACGGGCTGTATCCCGCGAATTTACGCCGAACCTGATCAATCCTGACTAACTCCACCGAGACACCAATAGTCGCTATAATTGAGTGTGGCGGGATGGGTCCCGGCAGGCGGGCGAGCCCCCGTACATCGTCCATCCCGACGCGCGAGCGCACACCCGAAGGAGACCTCCCATGAGACTCGCAACGAGAAAGCGACAACCCATCTCCGCGTACACAGCGCTCCTGGCCGTCGCGGCGGCCATGATCGTTGCCAACACCAGTTTCGCGCAGATGACGGGTGGCGGTGGCGGCGGAGGAGGCCGGGGCGGCGGTGGACCGCGCGATCCTGGCGGAGACACACCTGACGATCGAGCAACCGGTTCGGCATCGGGCTGGATCATGAAATACACCGGACCCAAGAAGGGGGACCCCGAGGATGTGCTCGCCTATTTCTCGGTAAAGCCGGCGACGGGGCGACCGGTGAAGCTGCTGGTGCTGCGCGACGACCCGGTGATGATTGAACTGGGCGAGCGAAAGGATTTTGCGCCGGAGGAGTACGCTGACGTCCTGATCAAAGGGCTTTACTGCAAGTGCACCTGGAAGGTGACCGATCGCAAGAAGAACCCCGACGACAAGAAGACGAAGAAGGTCAACGTGCTCTCTCGCGTGACCTTTGACAGTCTCGAGGTCACCGGGCGGCTGGAAGAGATTCGCGACGATCTCGTGGTGATCAAGGGCAAGCCGATCAACGATATCCCATGGCCCGACGCACCGCCGAAGAAGGACAACCCCCGAGGCGACAAGGGCAATGTCAAATCCAGGGTGATCAACAAGAAGCTGAAGCTCCGGGTCTTTGACGATGTGACGAAGTACAAGGACTCCGCCAATCAAGCCATTGAACCGGCCGACTTCGAACTGAAGCAGGACGTGACCGCGATGGTGGTTTACGGCCGCAGAGGCGGGATCGTCATCGATCTGAAGTCGCCGATTAAGAAGGACGGCGCCGAGAGCGGCGACGACGATCAGGGCGGTCGCGGCGGCGGCAAGCCGGGCATGTAGTTTCAGGTTTTCCGTTTCAATTTTCATTGAGATTGCTCTACCGGGAGTTCCGCGCGCAAAACCGGCTCTGCACGGCGGGCGGGTTGGGGCGGCGGGGTTGCGCGCCGGCATTCGCGAATCCTCGTGTGTCATGCGACCGGCGGGTGCGGCGGCTCGCGCAAGTCGTGCAAAATCGAAGGTGACATAAGGTGACACAGCGGATTTTTTTCGATTGCAACTCGCGCGGCGGTCGTGTGTTGGGGTGGTTCGCGATTTGGGTGGTTTTTGTTGAAGCGGAGGCGGCGCGGATGGAAACGGGCCGGGCCGGGTGAGCGCGGATTGGCGTCTTAGGTCGGCGGGCTCAGGAGTGGGTTGGGTGCCGGACATCTCAATAGAAGATTCTTGCTCCATGTGCGCGCGGATTTTTTTCCTGGAAGCGGGCGGAGTTAATGTGTGGACGAGGGACGCCGGTCAATGACCGCGGGGCAGATGGCGGTAGAATGCGCGTTCGTTCGGGAGGCGCATCTTCAATCGGGAGGCGCGATCACATGGGCAGGCGGCAGAGCGGCGGGGGGTGGCAGGCGATCGGCTACACCCTGAGCGTTGCGCGGCGCGTGGGGTGGCGGCGGATGTGGCGGAGCGTGCGCTCGAAGAACGCGTGCAAGACGTGTGCCCTGGGGATGGGCGGACAGCTCGGCGGCATGCGCAACGAGGCGGGGCACTGGCCGGAGATCTGCAAGAAGTCACTTCAGGCGATGGCCGCCGACATGCAGGAAGGGCTGCGGCGCGAGTTCTTCGATAAGTACGGATTCGACGAATTGCAAATGCTGACCTCACGCGAACTGGAGGCGGCCGGGCGGATCGTGCAACCGCTCCACGCCGGGCCGGGCGAGGGACGCTATCGGCCGATCGACTGGGACGAGGCGCTTGCCCGGGTGGCGGAGAAGCTGAAGGCGACCGATCCGGCGCGCAGCTTTTTCTACATGAGCGGGCGCTCTTCGAATGAGGCGGCCTTTTTGCTGCAACTGTTTGCCCGACTGTACGGGACGAATCACGTCAACAATTGTTCGTATTACTGCCATCAGGCGAGCGGCGTGGCGCTGAGCGACTGCATCGGCAGCGGGACGGCGACAGTGACGCTCGACGATCTGGAGCATGCCGACCTTTTCTTCTTGATCGGGGGCAATCCGGCGTCGAACCATCCACGGCTGATGCGCACGCTGATGAATCTGCGCCGCCGGGGCGGGCAGGTGGTGGTGATCAATCCTGTGGTGGAGCCGGGGCTGGTGAACTTCAGCGTTCCGTCGGACGTGCGGAGCCTTCTGTTCGGATCGCAGATCGCCAGCGATTACGTTCAGCCGCACATCGGCGGCGATATCGCCCTACTGACCGGCGTGGCCAAGGTGGTGCTGGAGCGCGGGGCGGCGGATCATGCCTTTATCGAGGCGGCGACCGACGGCGCGGCGGAGTGGGAGGCGAGCGTTCGCGGCGCGTCATGGGAGGAGATCGTCGGCCGATCGGGCGTGGCGCGCGAAGTTATTGAGAGAATTGCCGAACGCTACATCCAATCGAAGGCGACGGTCTTCGGTTGGACCATGGGGATCACCCATCACGAGCACGGCGTGCAGAACATCCATTCAATCGTCAATCTCGCCCTGCTGCGCGGGATGGTCGGCAAGCCGCACGCCGGGCTGCTGCCGATTCGCGGACACAGCAATGTGCAGGGGGTCGGCTCGATGGGGGTCACGCCGACGCTGAAGGCGGCGGTGTTCGAGCGATTGCAAGGCCATTTCGGCGTGAGCCTGCCGACGTGGGCCGGGCACGACACGATGAGCTGCATGCATGCGGCGGAGCGCGGCGAGATGGATGTCGGCGTGTGCCTCGGCGGAAATCTGTTCGCGTCGAACCCCGATTCAACATTTGCCCGACGGGCGATGGGGAAGCTGGACCTGGTTGTCTATCTGAGCACGACGCTGAACCTGGGGCACGTTTGGGGACTTGGCAAAGAGACGATTGTGCTGCCGGTGCTGGCGCGCGACGAGGAGGCGCAGCCGACGACGCAGGAGTCGATGTTTAACTATGTGCGTCTGAGCGAGGGCGGGCCGGCGCGACACGACGGGCCGCGGAGCGAGGTGAGCATTGTGGCAGCGCTGGCGGGGGCGATCCTCGGGGAAAAAGGGCCGATTGACTGGGACGAATTGCAGACGC
>CAZCGF010000172.1:0-9352 GCA_964498115.1 uncultured Planctomycetaceae bacterium
GACATGAGCACTATAGGGAATGACCCGCAAGGAAGTGCCCCAGCGTCGAAAACTCCACCCCGTCCAGCAGCCGCGGCTCCAGCGCCGTGATCCGCCAGCCGCCTGCCGCGTCCGCCTCCTCTGCCCACGCCAGCCGCCACGCGCCCCAGTGAAGCTGCCCGACGTCGCCGCCGACGCTCACCGTCGCCCGCGCGGCGAGGATCAGCTCGGCTTGGCGGCCGGTCACGGAGATGTCGCGCCGATGCGTGCGCGTGTCGTAAATCCGCACGCGGGCCAGGGCCGTCTCGATGAATTCCAGCACCGCCATCTTGTCCATCCCCTCGCTGTCGTATTGGTCGCTGAATAGATCGGCCAGTGCCGCGCGGTCGGCACGTTCCACCGCGGCGATAAACCGATCGGTCGCCAGGCTGATCCGCTCGCGATCGGTCACCACGGCGTACTGCACCGCGAACAGCAGGGCGATCAACGCAAATGTGCCGGGAACGATCGCCCGGGGGTTGAGAATCGCGCGGCCCACGCCGCCGCCTGCCCCGTCAGACGCATCGTCAACGGCAAACACCATCCGCTTGCGAATCACCAGCGCGGCGGACATCAGAATAAACGCGAGAATCCCCAGCCGGATCGGGCTCTCCAGAAATAGCGTCTGCGCGAAATCCATGTCCAGCTTCCTAGTGGCCCGGCGTCCCGGCTGTGTCTCACCCTTATAAACAGCCGCCCGGTCCTGCGTCGCGGCTCAAAAAGGCGAGAGCGCTGAGCAAGTGTAATGGACGGAGGGCGGAGTCGGTGATGGAACGGGCCATGTCACAAGTGCATACGAAACCGGCGGCGGTGTGTCACGCTGTTTTCGCGCAAAACCACCTTTTTCGCGCGCCGCCCCAACACATGCCCGCCACAGGAGTTGCAACCGAAAAAAATCGGCTGTGTCACCTTATGTCACCTTGGTTTTCGACGAGCATGGAGCCGCCGCCGAGCGGATTTTCAGCGCGGTTTTCCCGGCAAGCTTCAGGTGAGTGTGGTGTATCGAGGGGCCTGCGGTCTCTACCGCTTCGGGCTGGAGAGCATTTCCGAGACGACCTGCGTGAGAATCTGCCGGTTCGGCTCGTCGAGGTTGGCCATCGCCCGGTTGAATCGGTCGAGGCGGTCCTTCTCTTCCATGTAGGCCCGCAGGCTGGGCATGAGGCGGACGGCGTCCTTGGAGACGCCGCGAAGCTGGCTCATCGTCGCCTCGTCCTCGCATCGCGCGAGGCGCTCCATCTCGCCGATGAGGCGCTGGAGTTCGTTGATCCAGTCCTGAAGGTTGTTCTCGACGCGCAGATAGCTCTCCGCGTCACCGACGACGACCGATTGCAGGACCGACTTCTCTTCTTCCGAAAGCGGCCGACCCGCGCGAAGGTTCTTCAGCGCCGACTTCGATCGCTCCGAGAGCATCGACTGCTGCATCTCGCGGACCGTGGCTTCGAATCGGTTGATCTGCTGCTCGAGCGTCTCGAAATGCTCAGGCGACCGGGTCGAGATCGCCTCGCGCGTCAGAGCCTTGAGTCCATTGATCACGCTGGCCAGCGGGTTTGCGGTCGTGGTGCTCACGGCAATATCCTCCGATGCGAAGTCAACAAATCGCGCGGCCCAAAGACAGGTCGCGGCGTTCGGATTCATCGGACGGTCAGCCGCTCAACTTGGTGTATTTGCCCGTATCGCAGCCCTTATACTGGGACCCTTGAGCGATGCGCCGCCCAGGTTCGCCGAGGTACGTCATGAGCCGCTTTATTATTCGACCCGCGACGTCCGGCGATGTGTCTCCACTTGCCCGCGTCAATTTAAACTCGTGGCGCGCGGCCTATCGCGGCCTCATGCCCGCCGAGGGTCTGGCGGCCCTGACGCTTGCCGAATTCGAGGCCGTCTGGGTGGAGAATCTGGCGGCGGAGAATCGGCGGAATCTGGTGGCGGCGGTCGATGACGACATCGCCGGATTCGTCTCATTCGGCCCGACGCGCGACGAAGGCGCCGACGGCGGCGTCGGTGAAATCTTCGGCCTCTATCTCGATTCCGCCTTCTGGAATCGCGGCATCGGTCGCGCCCTGTGTGACGAGGCCCTGGCATCGATGAAGCGCGACAGCTTTCGCGAAGTGACGCTATGGGTCCTGCGCGGAAATGCCCGGGCGATACGCTTCTACGAGTTGGCTGGGTTCGTGTTGGAGGAGGGGGCAAGCATGAGCGTCCGCCGCTGGGACGTCGATCTGCCGCACATCCGCTATCGGCGCAGTTTGACGGAGCGGTCGTGATGTCTTGTCGGTCCGCTCGTCCGAGCCTACATTGTGCGGATGCAGGTTCGCGACGCCATTCTTCAGCGCCTGACCGATCGGATGATGCGCATGCGCGTCGTCCTCGAAAAGTTCGACGACACCGGCGCCGAGGCGTGCAAGGTCGGCCCGAAGTGGAACGTCCGCGATCTCGTCGGTCACTTTGTCTTCTGGGATGTCGAGGTGGCCGCGCGGCTCGGTGAGATCGCCGCCGGAAAGCCCGCCCCGAAGTACGACTTCGACAAGGTCAACGCCGAGGTCTATCAGAAGTACCGGCGCATGTCGTACGTCATGCTCCTGCCGCAACTGCGCGCCGCCGAGGAGCGCCTCATCGCCGCCGTGCGAGCCGTGCCCGACAAGCAGCTCATCGACTCGCCCGCCCGCGATTGGATCGACGATGCGGCCATCGAGCACTACGACCACCATTGGCCAAGCCTCGCCGCCGTCGCAACCCGCGGGGATTAAGTCGGCATTCTGTTAGCGTGAAACGTCAACTCGGAATTGCAGTAATCAGCCGCGTACGGCGCGGATAATGAGGTTGTCGCCCGAACGATCTGACGAGATGGATCGGCCGGCCTGCTTCGCCGCCAGTTGCCCGATTAAATGGAGCGCCGCCGCTTCGTCGGCCGGCGGGCGACTGCATAGAAACCCGAACGCGGTATGTCGACCAAGTCGCGAGAGCACTCGTCCCACGCGCCAGCCGAGCGCCCGAGGCAGACGCTGCACCCAAGCCAGGAGTTCCGGCCGCGCGCCCCAACCTTCATATCGATAGTGCGTGTAGCTGCCGGCGACGATTTGCCCGAAGCCCGCGGCTTGTGCGAGATGCGACAGACTTCGCTCGTCGAAGAGGTTGATGTGAAATCGATTCAGGCCGATCCATCGCCGGCCGGTCCATCGTCGCCAGAATCCGCCCCAGTTCGGCGTGTCGATGCAGACGGAGCCGTCCCTGGCGAGAATGCGTCGCACGTCGCGCAGCAGCAGGGCGGGATGCGGCACGTGCTCGATCACATCGCCGAGGAAGACGACGTCGAATCGTCGAAGCGTGTCGACATGGCGAGCCAACGGCCCCGCGCGGACTTCCAGGCCGAACCGAACCGCGGCCTGACTGGCGGCTTCGGCGGAGACATCGAGGCCGACGACTTCCCATCCGCGTGCCCGGGCGAGTGCCGACAGATGGCCGAGGGCGCAACCCACATCGAGAAGCCGCCGCTCACCCCGCGACTCCAGAGGTGCGAGGTGAACCATGTATTGCTGTACGGCCCGCGCCCAGCGATGCGAGTCGCTCTCTTCAAAGACGTAGTAGTCCGCCGAGTAGAGCCGCGACAATTCGGCCGGCGTGTAGCGCGGCTGCTGCTGCACCATGCCGCAGTCGGAGCACCGAAAGAGGTCGAAGGGGCATGCGGCCCCGCTTCGCAGGACGCGGCGCGGCGAATCGAGGCTGGCACCGCAGGCGGCGCACTCAAAGCGAGCGGCCTGCTGGGTAGCCTGGATGGCGGGAGCATTCATCGAGGTGGCAATCATCGTCATGTTCGTATGAAATATCGACCGTTTCCGATGGTCCGTCTCCGGCCTATTTCGGCCGAACCGCCGCAAACGACGGCGGCTGCTTGCTTTGGAGGATTTTTCCCGTGCCCAATCAACGACATCTCAGAATCCTGAAGGACCTCGTCAACCTGCCCACGGCCCCGTTCGTCGAGGGCTGCGTCATCGATTATCTCCGGCGTTTTGTCGCTGCCCGGCCGCAGTTGAAGATGAACGCGGACAGGTTCGGCAACCTCCGAGTGCGATACACGCCTACCGGCGCCGATCGGTCGAAGGGCCGCCCGGTGCTGTTCGCCGCGCACATGGACCATCCCGGATTCTGCGCGACCAAGATGATCGACAAGCATCACGTCCATGCCGAGTGGCGCGGCTGGGTCATGGGCACCTATTTCCTCAATGAGCGCGTGCAGTTCCGCTGCGGGTCGCGCTGGATACCCGGTCGAATCGTCAAGGTCATTCCGCAGAAGCCGACCAGCGCCGACGGTCGGCGCGCCGTGGCCAGTGCCCGATCCTTCGGCGCCGAAGCGCCGCCCGCCGCGGTGGTGGCGAAAGTGCGCGAACCCGTTGAGCCGGGCAGCCCGGGCATGTGGGGCATCGGCGACGCGGTGATTCGCGGTCACCAGATTCGCGCCCGCATGTGCGACGACATCGCCGGCCTCGCGGGCATCCTGTGCATGCTGGATGAGATTTGCCGCAAGAGGTCTGGCACCGCCTGTCACGCCTTTTTCACGCGCGCTGAGGAGGTCGGGTTTGCCGGGGCCCTTGCCGCCGTGGCCGACAAGACGGTGCCGAGGAACACGATCGTCGTCGCCGTGGAGTGCAGCAAGGCTGTCACCGGCGTCGCTCTGGGTGACGGGCCGGTCCTTCGCGTCGGCGATCGGGCGTCGGTCTTTACGCCGGCCGCGACCGCTTACTGCCAGATCGTCGCGGAACAGCTCGCGGGGCAGGACAAGTCATTCCGCTTCCAGCGCAAGCTGATGGACGGCGGGACCTGCGAATCGACCGCCTATTGCCACTACGGTTACGACGCGACGGGAATCTGCCTGCCGCTGGGCAACTATCACAATATGGATACGGACAAGAAGAAGATCGGCCCGGAGTTCATCGACCTGCGGGACTTTGAGAACCTGGTGAAGTGGTTCGTCGCATTGGCGGGCAGCCCGGCGAAGATGACGTTTGACGGCAGTCACCCCGGCCTGGGCAAACGGCTGGCGGCGCTGCTCAAGCAGCATCGCGGCCGTCTGCTGAAGACCGCGAAACGTCTATGATGCGCGAGGGGTCGCGCTTTATTTGGAACTAGTGAGATAATCGTCGATGGTGACTACTTCGAGGAGTCGTCGGCTGGTTTCTTGGCGGCCGGCGCGTCGACAACCTTGGCCATCGGCACCGCGAACAGCGAGTTGCAATAGTGACACTTCACCTGCTGGCCGCGGTACTTCGCGGGCACCTGCAGCACCTTGCGGCACTTCAGATTGGGGCAGATCATCATGACATTTGGATTGGTCGTCGGTGTGTCCACGGCCGCTACTCCTCAGGATTCCTTGGGGGCGGGGTTTCGGCGGTCCATCCCTTCCCATTTAGGATTCTCCCCTAATCGGTGATTCGGACCCCACAATTGAGTCAATTGAGGCCCAGAATAGCTGCCGGAGCGCATTGTTCGCTGGTTCGGGCATGTGACCCCGATTCCGGCGGTCAAAGCCGCATTACCGGACGGCCGCAAATTCATGGCAAACCCCGTTTGCGTTGACAGGGTTTTGGGGCGTAATATGATGTAGGGCTCGATGCCCCGGGGTATCGGCGGGTAGATTTCCACGCCGAATGGCTGGTACCCAGATCCCGTTTCGAGAACGAGGCAAGTACATGTCCGGTTTGAGGCTGCGTGCACTATTGGCGACGGTTGTCCTGCTTTGTGCGGGGGCTGCTATCGCTCTGGCAACGCCTGAGCCCAGCGCCGTTCCGGTTGCCTGGGAGCTCAAGCTCGATCCGACCGCGCCCATGCGGATCCAGGTCGATACCGGTTCCGGCCCGCGCATGTACTGGTACATGCTCTACACCGTCAGGAATGAGACCGGCGAAGATGTCGATTTCCTCCCGGAGATCGTCCGCGTCAGTGAAGCGGAGAGCGAGCTTCCCGCCGACAAGATCGCAGCGAATCCCACTGCCGCGCCGACGGTTAACGTCGATCCGGCCATCGTCGGACTCGATTCCCGAATCTATAAGGCCATCGTCGCCCGCCATGCCAAGACTCACCCGTTCCTGGTCACGCCGGTCGAGGCGATCGGGCGATTGCTCCAGGGCGGCGATAACGCCCGCACCAGCGTCGCGGTCTTTCCCGACCTGAACCCACGGGTGAGCAAGTTCACCATCTACTTCGGCGGTCTCTCCGGAGAGCGCATCACCCGCCCGAATCCGGCTTACGCCGCTCATCATGATGCCTCCGGCAGCATGTCGAACGGTCATCGGGCTGACGACGAATCGAACCCTAAGTTGTTCGTCCTGCGAAAGACCCTGGCTATGCCTTATACTCTGCCGGGCGATCTTCGAACGCGAAGCAGCGCCACGCCGGTGCTCGGGCGAATGACCTGGGTCATGAGATAGATTGAGAATCAGACAGCGATAGCGTTGAAAGGGAATACGTCATGGCACATAAAAAGGGACAGGGCTCGACTCGGAACGGGCGAGACAGCAGGCCGCAATTCCTCGGTTTGAAGCGGTGGGACGGCCAAATGGTCTGCGTCGGTACGATCCTCGTCCGCCAGAACGGCACGCCCTTTAAGCCCGGCATGTACGTCGGTCGCGGCCGCGACGATACGCTATTCGCCCTTCGCGACGGCAAGGTGATCTTCCGGGGCCGCAAGGTCTCGATCGAGCCGGTTGCCGCCGCCGCCCAGTGACGATTCCTCCATCGCTCTCCTTTACGGACATTCGACGTGCCGCGCGCCGACCCCGTGTCGGTTGATCCTGTTTCGAGCTGCGCGGTGTTACTCTGAGGCGACCTGATTCCGGTCGGCCAAACTCATGCTGTTTATTGACGAGGCGATCATCTGCGTCCGCTCCGGCAGGGGCGGCGACGGCTGCGTCAGCTTTCGCCGTGAAAAGTACGTCCCCAAGGGCGGACCCGACGGCGGTGACGGCGGCGACGGCGGCAGTGTCATCCTGCTTGTCGATCCGCAGTTCTCCACGCTCGTCGATCTCACCGGAAAGCACCATTGGACCGCGCAAAACGGCCAGTCCGGCATGGGCGATAATCGCAGCGGAAGCGCCGGCGACGACGAGATTGTGCGCGTTCCGCCGGGCACGCTCGTCTATGACCGCGACACAGGCATTCTGCTTAAGGACCTCGTCGAACCGAATTCCACGCTACGCGTCGTACGCGGCGGGGCGGGCGGTCGCGGCAATGCCAGATTCGCGACGGCGACTCATCAGACCCCGCGCGAGTTTGAAAAAGGCGAGGCCGGGCAGGAACGCTGGATACGGCTGGAGCTGAAACTGATCGCAGATGTCGGCGTCATCGGCCTGCCCAACGCCGGTAAGAGCACGCTCCTTTCGCGCGTGTCGCGCGCCCGTCCGAAGATTGCCGATTACCCCTTCACAACGCTTGTGCCGAATCTGGGCATCGTCTCGCTTTCGGGCTTTCGCCAATTCGTCATGGCCGATGTGCCGGGACTCATCGAAGGGGCCCATGAAGGCGTCGGGCTCGGCGACAAGTTTCTGCGGCACATCGAGCGCACGCGCGTCGTCCTGCACCTGATCGACCTGTACCCGCTCGAAGGTAATCCCCGTCCGGCCGAGGCTTATCGGATCATTCGCAACGAGCTGGAGAAATACAGCCCGACCCTCGCATCCAAGCCGGAGATGATCGTGGCCAATAAGCTCGACCTCGCCGGCGATGCGAATCCGCCCGAGTTGGCGGAGCTTGCCGAGGAACTCGGCGGCGCAAAGGTCGTCGGCATTTCCGCCGTCAGCGGCCGCGGCCTGGAAAAAGTCACCAATCAATTATGGGAGCTGATCGACACGGCCCGAACCCAGGACGCCGCCGCCGACTAGCCGGGGACCTCTTCATCGTTGATCGGACGTGGCGGGGGAGTCGACGGCTGTCGCATCGCTCTCGCATTCATCATCTCGTCACTTTTCGGAAGTGGTGCGGCCCGATTCGCGATCATCCATACCCACAACCTGCGTTTTACCGCTCCTACGCCGCGATTCAGTGAGTGCCAGTTCCATTTGCGTGATACGCATTTCAACGGCACCGCATAATCCCACCCATCGGCACGCGCGATTTATCTTCACATCAAACGCGAAATCACGAATGCGCCGGGCATATTATCAGATGAACACATTTACTTTGTGCAGGGACTCTCCACGGCCCGGTCGTTGCTGAATGTCGAAAGAGATTTTCGCATCCGCAGGGGATGTGACTCTTGCGAGAACGGCTGCCCGAGAGGGGCGGGCACAAAGGGGGTATTTCATGATGAAGATATTGGGCAGAATCGCACTCGTTTGCGCACTGGCTTCGCTCGGCTCGGCCGGCGTCGCCAAGGCACAGATCGGCGAGCCGCAGGGCTCGTTTAACATCACGGTCAAGCAGGGCATGAATGTCATCGCCAGTGACACCGTGACCATCGGCATGGGCGGAGAGCTCTCCGACCTGAAGGCCACGTTTCAGGACGGTGATCCTGAGAGCTTCACCCAGATCGGCACGATCGGCGGAGGAAGTTCGCCGATCATCCTGAAGGTCACCACCGACGGTGATGCGAGCTTCCGCGTCGCCCACTGGTACATCGACGTGCCGGTGAGCCTCATGAACATCGACGCGCCTGGTCCGACTTCGCTGTTCCAGCCCGGAGCAGGCGACATCGAAGTGACCATTTCGAGCTTTGAGTTCGACAACCTGGCCCTGGCCATGCCGTTCATGCTCAACAGCCCGAACTACTACACCTCGTTCATGCGTGACTACAACGGCCACTTCTACAACACGCCCGGCACCCATGCCTACAACCAGTTCGGCAACGGACTGATCGACGTGCAGGTGCCCGGTTCGTTGTACACCGACGGCACGGCGAATCCTTATCAGTTCGACGTGCTGGCCAGTGGCGTCAGCTCCTCGTGGACGTGGAAGAACATCCTCGCCCCGACGAATGCGGACAAGGTCACGAACCAGTTCGGCAACCTGCTGAACCCGTTCGATCCCGGTTATGTCTTTGAACTCGGCCTGTCGGTGGCCTTCGTGCAGATACCGGAGCCCGGTACGCTGTCACTGCTGGTCCCGGCCGCCCTGATGGTCATCCGCCGCCGCCGCAAGCGGTGCTAAAGACCCACAGTCGCCACATTTCATGCACGACGGAGAGCCGGTACCCAGTACCGGCTCTTCGTTTTTTTACGGCGTTACCGGCTCCGCTGCATCGCAAACGACGCCCACGGAAATGATTTTCATCGCCGAATGGAACCAACTTCCGAATTTCCCGTCTAAGAAACCGGCCGCTCGCGCGTCATACTGTCTGACGGGGACCGGG
>CAZCGF010000173.1:0-9268 GCA_964498115.1 uncultured Planctomycetaceae bacterium
TGTTTCGACGATGTCGGAGGCGCCGAAGACGATGAACGTGGCACCTGCCAGAAGAGATGTGCGACGCTTCTGGCCGACGGCCCGCAATGCATGAAGGAGAAAGCCGAGACCGATGCAGGCCCAGAGCGCGGCTTCGATGTAGTTTGAAGTCGTGAAGAAGCTGTCGTCGTGCATGGGATCGGCCCCGATTGCCTACACTTCGCGAAGGACGGCGCGGACGGGGCTGGCGTCGAAGTTGACGAGGGGGAGCGGGAGGGCGATGAGTTCGTAGCGGCCTTCGGGGACGTTGTTGAGCACGAGGCCCTCTAGGATGGCCATGTCGTGTTTGAGAATCGCGTGGTGGGATGGGAGGTCCTTGGAGGAGAATAAGTCAACGCTGGGGGTGTCGATGCCGACGGTGATGACGCCTTTGGCGGCGAGCATGTCGATGAGCTGCGGGGAGAGGGCGGCGAAGTCTTCGTTCCAATTGGTCGGGTCGGGATAGGCGCCGGTGGCGAAGAGGATGCGCGGGGCGGCGATCTCTGTTTTCACCTGATCGGGCATGATGCGCGTGCCGCGCGGGACATCGACGCGAATGACCTGACAGGGGCCGAGGTAGTAGTTCAGCGAGCGCTCGTGGATGGCCGGGGCATTCTTGCCGTAGTGATTCGGGCCGTCGGCGTGGGCGCCGAGATGGACGGTGGCGCGGAGGGTGGAGAGGGTGATGTTGTGGCCGCGGTCGATGTCGAGGAGGACTTCTCGCGAGGGGGGCGTGTCGCCGGGCCAGACGGCGAGGTTCGGCGTGATGAGCGGGGTGATGTCGTAGAGCTTTGACATTTAGTGGACCTGTACAAAAGGTTCGGCGTTTGGCCGATATTTTCGAGGCGACTATACTCGCAGCGAACAGTACGGGCCATGAGAAAGTGAGACGATGAAACCCAACATTGCCATACTCGGAGCGACCGGCGCAGTCGGTCAGGAATTTCTGCAAATCCTCGGCGAGCGAGACTTTGCAATCGGGACGCTGCGGCTATTGGCCTCGTCGCGGTCGGCGGGGACGAAGGTGCCTTTTCGCGGGCAGACGCTGACGGTCGAGGAGGTCGGGCCGAAGAGCTTCGACGGGATCGACATTGCGCTATTCTCGGCCGGTGCATCATCGAGTCGCGAGTGGGCGCCGGTTGCGACGAAGGCCGGGGCGCGGGTGGTGGATAACAGCTCGGCGTTTCGGATGGACGCGGGGGTGCCGCTGGTCGTGCCGGAGGTGAACCCTGCGGCGATCGGGGATGCGAAGGTGATCGCCAACCCGAACTGCTCGACGATCATCATGAACGTGGCGGTGTGGCCGCTGCACCAGGCGAATAAGGTGAAGCGGGCTGTCATCTCGACGTATCAGGCGGCGAGCGGGGCGGGCTATCAGGCGATGATGGAACTCGAAAATCAGTCACGGGACATCCTCGCGGGCAAGCCGGCGCAGCCGAAGGTACTCCCCCACCAGGCGGCGTTCAACGTGTTCTCGCACAACAGCGCCGTGGGCGAGGACGGGTACAACATTGAAGAGACGAAGATGATCCACGAGACGCATAAGATTTTCGGCGACTCGTCCATTGCGATCACGGCGACTTGTGTGCGCGTGCCGGTGATGCGGGCGCACAGCGAGGCGATCAATCTGACGTTTGAACGGCCGATGAAGGCTGACGAGGTGCGGCGGATCCTATCGAGCGCGCCGGGGGTGAAGATCGTCGATGACCGGGAGAAGAACTATTTCCCGATGCCGATTGACGCGTCCGGTAAGGATGATGTGCTGGTGGGCCGGATTCGGCAGGACGTGAGCCAGCCGGACGGCCGGGGGATTGAGCTGTTTGTGAGCGGTGATCAGCTTCGCAAGGGGGCGGCGTTGAACGCGGTGCAGATTGCGGAGTGCATCCTGGGAATGAAGCGATAAGGGGCCATTCATGACCCGCGACGATGCTTGGAGAATCCTATGCGAGCACGTGCAGTCGGATTCGCTGCGCAAGCATATGCTCGCGGTGGAGGCGGCGATGCGGCACTATGCCGGGCTGCTGGGGGGCGACGTCGAGCAATGGGGCATGGCCGGGCTGCTTCACGATTTTGACTATGAGAAATGGACCGAGGCGCCGGAGCACACGCGCGAGGGGGCGAAGATCCTTCGGGAGCGCGGCGTCGATGAGGAGATCGTCGGGGCGATGCTCTCGCACGCCGAGTGGAACCTGGACGAGTACCCACGGGATCGGCCGATTCGCAAGGCGCTCTTCGCGGTGGACGAGCTTTGCGGGTTCATCATGGCGGCGGCGCTGGTGAGGCCAACGCGGCTGGAGGGCATGGAGCCCGCAGGAATCAAGAAGAAGATGAAGACGCCTTCGTTCGCGGCGGCGGTGAAGCGTGAGGACATCACGTCGGGGGCGGAGAGCCTGGGCATTTCGCTGGAAGAGCACATCCACAACTGCATCGACGCGATGAAATCGGTGGCCGGGCCGTTGGGCCTGACGACGGCGGGCTGATACACTATCGGCTGGTTCGAGCAGTCCAGAATAAATATCCAAGTATTTCGGAGAGCCTTCGCATGACGCGCTTTGGGGTCTTTCGTCCGATCGTCGCTACTGTTTTTCTTTTTTCCCTCGGCGCTGACTTGTTGCAGGCCCAGGAACGGAAGCTGCACTTTGCCGCCGATCGGCCGGTGGACATGAAGCACATCCGGCTGGACCTGCGGGTGAATCTGGAGAAGGAGCACGTGGATGCGCGGGCGACGCTGGACATGGCGGCGCTGCGGGATGTTTCACATATCAAGCTTGATGCGGTGGGATTCGAGACGAAGGGCGTCACCGTCTCCATTGAAGGCGGACAGCCGCAGAAGTGCGACTTTGACAACGACGGCCAGAAGATCACGCTGAATCTGCCGGAACCGCTGCCGCGCGGGCGCAGCGTGCAGGCGACGATCGATTACGCGTTGCAAAGCCCCGAGTCCGGGCTTCACTTCTACGGCCCCACGGATGACGACCCTGACGCGCCGCAGATTGTCTGGTCGCAGGGTGAGAGCATCACCAATCGCTATTGGGTGCCCTGCTTCGATCATCCCAACGAAATGCAGACGACGGAGATCGTCGCCACGGTGGACGACCCGAACATCGCCATCAGCAACGGGAAGCTGATTGAGGAAAAGAAGAATGCCGACGGCACGAAGACATTCCACTGGCTTCAGGACACGCCGCACGTCGCGTATCTGATGACGCTGGTCGTTGGAGAGTTTCACAGCGAGACCGAGACCTGGCGCGGTAAGCCGGTCAGTTATCACGTGCGGCCGAAGTACAAGGACAAGATCAAGAACTCCTTCGCGAACACGACGAAGATGCTCGACTTTTTCTCCGACAAGATCGGGGTCGAGTATCCGTGGGACAGGTATGCGCAGGTCTGCTGTTACAACTTCGGCGGGGGCATGGAGAACACCAGCGCGACGACGCTGATGGAGGGCACGCTGCACGACGATCGCGCGCACCTCGACGGCGACAGCGACGGTCTGGTGGCGCACGAACTGGCTCATCAATGGTGGGGCGACCTGCTTACGTGCCGCGACTGGGCGCACATCTGGCTGAACGAGGGATTCGCCACTTACTTCGAGGCGCTTTGGGACGAGCACCACAACGGACCGGACGAATTCGCGGTAAACATGCATCGCAAGGCGGGCGGGGCCATCGGCGGCGGGCGGGACAAGCCGATCGTCTGGCCGGGCTACAAGGACCCGGACGAGCAATTCGACAGTCGCGCTTATCCCAAGGGGGCGTGGGTTTTGCACATGATGCGCCGGCGGCTGGGCGACGAGATGTTCTGGAAGGCGATCAACCTTTATGCCACGCGAAACCGGCATCAGAACGTGGAGACGATCGATCTGCGCAGGGCCATCGAGGACGCGAGCGGTGAGGCGTTCGGACGGTTCTTTCACGATTGGACGGAGCGGCCGGGGTGCCCTGATGTAAAGGTGAGTTACAGATGGCAGGCGGAGGATGGTCTGGCGGCGATCACGATCGAGCAGCAGCAGAAGGACGAGGCGTTCACGTTTCCGATGAAGCTGGAGTTTCGCTTCGCGGAGACGGATGAACCGTATGTCTTCGCGCAGGAGGTGACGGAGAAGCGGCAGCAATTCTATTTGCCGCTGACGCACCGGCCGACACTCATGCGGGTGGACCCGGACATGGCCGTGCTGATGGAGCTTGCCGAGGAGAAGCCGCGGGACCTTTGGGTCGGTCAACTTTGTGACGATCCGAATCCTGTCCGTCGGATTCAGGCGGCAGAGCATTTTGGCAAGGGCGACCGGGAACGGGACGTGAGGCTGCTTGCGACGCAACTATCACGGGAGAAGTTCTGGGCGGTGCAGGAGGCGATTGCCCGGGCGCTGGGCAAGAGCGAGAACGACGAGGCACGCGACGCGCTGTTGGCCGCTCTGAGCATCGAACATCCGAAGGCGCGGCGGGCGGTGGTGGAGGCACTGGGTAATTTCCGCGATGAGACGAAGGTCGAGGCGGCGCTACTCAAGCTGGTTCAGGACGGCGATGCGAGTTATCGCGTGGAGGCGGCGGCCATTACCTCGTGGGCGGATGTCTGCCAGGACGAGCCTTCGGAGATGCTGGAGACGCTGCTTACCCGGGAGTCGGACGGGGAAATCATCCGGAGTGCCGTCATTGAGGCACTCGGCAAGCACGGCGAGCCGGGGGTGATCGACCTGCTGACGGAATGGGCGGAGCCGGATAAGGACAATCGTTGCCGGGCCGCGGCGGTGCGGGCGATTGCTGAGGCGGCGACGCGGATTGGGGTCGATGAGGAGGCACAGGAGTATGCGGTGGAGACGATTCTGACGTGCCTACACCGGGGATCGCGACGGCTTCAGGTGTCGGCGCTGGAGGCGCTGGGGAACATGGGCCCGGCCGCGAAGGCCGCGCTGCCGGAGCTGGACCGGTATGCGGAGATCGGCCAGCCGCGGGTGCGCACTCGGGCGGCTGAGATGGCGAAGAAGATTCGCGCCGGCGAGTCGACGGGCAAGGGGACGGGTGAGCTGCGCGACGAGGTGGCGAAGTTGAAAAGGGAAAACCGGCGGCTCCTGGACCGGCTGGAAAAGATCGAGGCGAAGCTGGAGGGGCATCCGGAGCCGATGGGCACGCGGTAGCGAACGCGGCGACGAGCCCTTTACACGCAAAGCGACTGCCAACGATGTTGGACGGTTTCGACGTTTCCACTGGTGACAAGGTGTTGCCACCGGCGGACGGCGTCGACGATCCCGTTTGTTAATTCACTTGGATTCAATTCGTTGAAGACCGCGGCCGGCAGGAGCTGCTGAAGGCTGACCGGGGGCAGTGCGTCCGGCGGCAACGGGCGATCGGCATCGTGCGTGTTGATGCCGATGCCGGTTATGAGGGCGCGGACGCGGCCGGACTCCACCAGCGACTCAACGAGGATGCCGCCTAGCTTGCCGCTGCCTGTGATGAGGTCATTGATGGGCTTGAGGCGGATTTCGAGGCCCGTGGCGGCGATGAGGATTTCGGCGCAGGCGATGCCGGCGGCGAGGGTGTGAGTTGTGAGGTCTGGTGTCGCGGGGCCGGCATCGAGGGTGACAATTGAGAGATAGAGGCCGGCATCGCGCGGGGACAGCCACGAGCGCCCCTTCGTCCCCCGCCCCACCGTCTGCTCGCGAGCGATGACGATGACGTTTTCAGATAACGAGCCATCCGCGATGAGGCGCTTTGCGGCGTCGTTGGTGGAGTCGACGGTTTCGAAGCGGATCAGATTCACGATGGGGCTTGATTGTAATGCAAGTCGTGTGGCTATCGGCAGGCGGCCTTGAGGCGTTGCCACTGCCGGCTGGGCAGCGTGCGGCCCCACTTGTCGGCGATGATGCTGGAAGCCTCGAATACCGTTTGCAGATTGACTCCGCACTGGATGCCCATTCGATCGAGCATGTAGACGAGATCTTCGGTGGCGAGGTTGCCGGATGCGCCGGGGGCGTAGGGGCAGCCGCCGAGGCCGCCGGCGGAGCTGTCGAAGGTGGTGATGCCGAGCTGCAGGCCGGCGAGGACGTTGGCCAGCGCGGTGCCGTAGGTGTCGTGCAGGTGCAGGGCGAGCCTGCCGGGCGGGATGGATTTGAGCAGGTGGCCCACTGTCTCGAATACGTCGGTCGGCGCGGCGGCGCCGATGGTGTCGCTGACGGCGACTTCGTCGATGCCCATCTCGAGCAGTCGGGTCGTGACGTCGAGGACGCGATCCTTGCTGATATTTCCTTCGTAGGGGCAGACAAAGCTGGTGGAGACGTAGCCGCGGACGGTGAGGCCGGCGGCGAGGGCGGACTTCACGACCGGGGCGAAGGTGGCGACCGACTCGTCCACGGTCATGTTGATGTTCTTCTTTGTGAAGCTGTCGGAGGCGGCGGTGAAGACGGCGATGCGGCGGATGCCGGTCTCCAGGGCCCGATCGAGGCCTTTTTGATTGGGGACGAGTGCCGAGTAGGTGACACCTTTAGTAGGCGGCAGGCGACCGGCGACATCGACCGCGTCGGCAAGCTGGGGGATCGCCCTGGGGTGGACGAAGGACGTCGCCTCGATATTTCGCAAGCCAGAACCGGCGAGAGCGGCGATGAAGTCCAGTTTCAAGTCCGTGGGAATCTGCTCGGGCTCGTTTTGCAGTCCGTCGCGCGGGCCGACTTCGACGATCTTCACTTCCTTCGGTAGCGCGCTCAAGCGGCGGGCTCCTCGAAACGCACGAGCATCGCGCCCATGTCCACGAGCTGGCCGGGCTTGCAGGCGACTTCCCTGACGCGGCCGGCGTGCGGGGCGGAGAGCGTCATCTCCATCTTCATCGATTCCATGACGATGAGCGGCTGATGGGCCTCGAACGAATCGCCGGGGGCGATGTTGATCTTCAGAATTGTTCCGGGCATCGGGGCGGCTAACTTCGACTGCATAGCAGCGGCGGCGGGACCAGATGCAGTGCGCCTCGCGACGTGATCGATGAGTTCGAGGGAGTAGGTGCGGCCGCCGAGCCAGACATCGATGCGCCCGGCATGTCGCAGCACGGCAAACGGGATGACGCGGCCGGCGATGCGAAGGAGGCCGGTGTCGTCGTGCCAGTCGATCAGCTCGGCATCAAGGGACTGGCCGCTGACGGTGACGTGGTAGGCCGTGTCATGTTCATCGTCGGCGCGCTCGAGGCGCACGGCGATGGGATCGGGCGACGTGGAAGTTTTGAGCAGGACATCGCTCATGAGTGCAGATTAGCACGGGGGATGAACCAGGTAAAACGGGAGGCTGGAATGGGTCGTGATTACGGGCCGCGCCAGCGGCCGGCCGATTCCCAGGGGCCGGGGGCGGTGATGCTTGCGCCGAGCGAAGCCTTTGCGGCAGCGGGGCCGAGGCGAGCGGCGACAGCGGCGGCGATCAGGGCCTCGGTCGGAGGGTTGCCCGGCGCGGCAGCGGCGATGGCGTGCTGCTCGAGGAAATGGGTGTGCAGATTGCCGGCGCGGAACTCGGGATGCGCGAGGACGTCGCGCAGGAAGGCGACGTTGGTCGTCACGCCCATGATGATGTAGCGGTCCAGGGCGCGGATTGTTTTGTCGATCGCCTCTTCGCGGGTGCGCGCCCAGCAGACGAGCTTGGCGAGCATGGGGTCGTAGTAGACTGAGACCTCGGAGCCCTGGGCGACACCGGTGTCGATGCGAATGCCGGGGCCGCGCGGTTCGATGTAGCGCTCGAGGGTGCCGATGGACGGAAGGAAACCGCGGGCGGCGTCTTCGGCGTAGATGCGGCACTCGATGGCGTGGCCTTCCTGTTTGAGATCGGCCTGGGTGAACGGGAGCTTTCCGCCGGCGGCGACGGCGAGCTGGGCGCGGACGAGGTCGCGGTGGGTGACCATCTCCGTGACGGGGTGCTCGACCTGCAGGCGCGTGTTGACTTCGAGGAAGTAGAAGTTGCCGCTTTGGTCGAGGATGAACTCGACGGTGCCGGCGTTGCTGTAGCCGATGGCCTTGGCGGCGGCGACGGCGGCCTCGCCCATTTTGGCGCGGAGCTCCGGCGAGAGGGCCGGGGAGGGTGATTCTTCGATGATCTTCTGGTGGCGGCGCTGGACGGAGCACTCGCGCTCGAAGAGGTGGACGGCGTTGCCGTGGGTGTCGCCGAAGATCTGAATCTCCACGTGGCGCGGGTTGGTGATGTATTTCTCGATGAAGACGCGGCTGTCGCCGAAGGCGGCGCCGGCCTCGCGCTGGGCTGCTTCGATGGCGGCGGCGAGGTCGGACTCCTTCGGCACGACGCGCATGCCCTTGCCCCCCCCACCGGCGGCGGCCTTGATGAGGACAGGGTAGCCGATCTTCGCGGACTCCTTCTTCAGAGCGTCGATGCCGATGGCCGTGTCGCCGGACCAGCCGGGGACGACGGGCACGCCTGCCTTGGTGAAGGTGTCCTTGGCGATGATCTTGTCGCCCATGTCGCGGATGACGGAGGGTGATGGACCGATGAAGGTGATGCCGGCGTCGTGGCACGCCTGTGCGAAGTCTTCATTTTCGGAGAGGAAGCCGTAGCCGGGATGGATTGCGTCCACGCCGTGAAGCCTGGCGAGCTCGATGATCTTTTCGCCGCGCAGGTAGGTCTCGGCGGATGTTTTGCCGGGCAACGGATAGGCCTCGTCGCAGGCGCGGACGTGCATCGCGCGGCGGTCGGGGTCGGAGTAGACGCCGACGGCGGTGATGCCCATCTCCTGGAGGGTGGCGGCGATGCGGCAGGTGATCTCGCCGCGGTTGGCGATGAGGACTTTCTTGAACATGGCTCACACTTGAAAATCAGGCTTCACTCGCATCAAAAAGCAACGGCTCGGCATTGTCCTCGTGTGAATGTACAGAGTCCGGAGGACTCTGAAACCGTAGTTTTGAATCGTTGGCGTAGCCCTTATTAATCTCAATCGAAATCCAATTTCTCTGCAATCCCTCAGCAACAGCACCAGTCGTGTTCGATCCCGCGAATGGATCAACAACGAGATCACCTGCATCGGTGAGGAATTCTATAAAGAACCTCGGAATCTCAGATGGGAATCGTGCGGGGTGAATTTTCCTTTGGAACTCTTTAGATTTTCGAATGTAATTGCTATTACTCTCATTATTACCACAAGAGATCAGATTTGGCGGAATTGAACCACCTCTGTCTCGCGAGAATTTTGAGGTGATGTTATGACCGGATGGTCGAATACGTGCCTTTGTACCCCGCCGAATCAGTCGCAGCATGTCTCCGCTGTAGGGTTGTAG
>CAZCGF010000174.1:0-1267 GCA_964498115.1 uncultured Planctomycetaceae bacterium
TGGGTAATTCGGACCACGACGTGTCTCTAGTCACAAGTTGCCTATAGGGGACCGCCGCATGGCATCGCAGGGCCAGTGTGCCAAGCATCTCGGCATCTCGCGCCGACAGTTCATCGACCTTCTGGACGCAGGTCACGTCACGCGGCGGCCAGAAAATGGCTACGATCTCGGCGAAGTCGTTCGCCAGGTCGTGAAACACTACAAGGGCCGTGGTGCGAACGAGGTCGACGAGCAGCGCGCGCGGCTGGCGCGGACGCAGGCCGACAAGAACGAAATCGAGATCGCCGAGAAGAAGCGCCGCCTCATTCCGATGCAGTGGTTCGTCGATGCGTGGATGCGGCTGGCGTCGATGTTCAGGACGAACGCGATGTCGATACCGCGCGCAAAGGCACACCTGTTTGTGGGACTGAAGGACATTGCAAAAGCGGAGCAGCGGCTCGCGGGCGTTGTCGACGAACTACTCCGAGACATCTCTCAGTCAGACCCTCGAGTCGTTCTTGGACTCGATCGGAAGCGTGCTCGCAGTCACAAGACCGCTGCGGCGAATGAAGGTGTCGGAGTGGGCTGACGAATATCGGATGGTTTCTGCAGACGACTCGGCTGAGCCGGGGTCGTGGAGCACATCCCGCGCCGAGTTTCAGCGCGGCATCATGGACGCGATGTCGGACCCGGCAGTGGAGACCGTGGTCTTCATGAAGGGTTCGCAGGTCGGCTGGACGGCGATGCTCGGGAACGCACTCGGGTACTTCGCGCATCAGGACCCATCTCCTGTTCTGATGGTCCAGCCGACAGTCGAAATGGCTGAAGCGTGGTCCAAGGAACGGCTCGCGCCGATGATCCGCGACACGCCGGTTCTGTCCGGCCTGTTCTCAGATCCGAAGTCGCGCGACTCGAACAACACGCTGCGGCTGAAGCAGTTTCATGGCGGATATGTCGCCATAATCGGCGCCAATGCACCGGCGGGGCTGGCGTCGAGACCGATCAGGATCGTGCTGGCCGACGAGATCGACCGCTATCCGGTGTCAGCCGGAACCGAGGGCGACCCGCTGAAGCTGGCGTCGAAGCGGCAGACCACGTTCTGGAATCGCAAGACGCTGGTCGGTTCAACGCCGACGGTGAAGGGCGCCAGTCCGATCGAGCGGGAGTACAAGCGGAGCGACATGCGCCGGTTCATCGTGCCATGCCCGCACTGTGGCGAGAGGGCTCCGCTCCGGTGGGAGCAGGTCAAGTGGGACAAGGTCGACGGTGATCACCGGCCGGAGACCGC
>CAZCGF010000174.1:1367-9251 GCA_964498115.1 uncultured Planctomycetaceae bacterium
GACACGAAGCCGTCTACGGTGAAGGCCGAGACGGTAGAAAAACGCGAAGACATCACCATCGTCGCGCAGCGCGCGGCGGTCGCACAGAAGGCAAAGCCGCAGCGGCGCATGCGCTCTCGCGGGATTTTCTGAGGATCACTCACCGATGGCCGGAATCACCTTGGCGCAAGCCGAGGCGCAGCTTGCTGTCTGGCTCGATGCCAACACCAAGGTCGCCTCGGGCCAGTCCTATTCCATCGGCGGACGCTCGCTGTCGCGGACCGATGCGTCGGAAATCCGCGAGCAGATCAACTACTGGGACGGATGGGTCCGCAAGCTGTCGCGGCCGAACCGTGGCCGCACGCGCTACGTGGTGAACGAGTGACCATGCAAATCAAGGCTGGCCGCAAAACCGTTGACGTCTCGTGGAGCGTGCTCGATCGCTTCGTCTCATGGATCAGCCCGAAGGCTGGCATTGAGCGGCTGCGGTCGAAACTGACGATGACGGCTGCAACCGGGGGCTATGTCGGGGGACGTCGCGACCGGAGGGCAACGAGGAACTGGCGACCGACACAGACAAGCGCGAACGAGGAAAACGCGTTAGACCTTCCCCATCTTCGCTCTCGCTCTCGCGACCTCGTAAGAAACGTGCCGATTGCGACGGGTGCCATCAACACGGTGGTCACGTCGGTCGTCGGCGACGGTCTCGTGCTACAGGCGCAGGTTGACCGCGAATTGCTGGGGATTGACGAGGATGCCGCCGATCAGTGGCAGCGCAAGGCGGAGCGTGAGTTCGCGCTGTGGGCCAAAAACCCGGATTTCACTGGGCGGCTGAACTTCGATGAGATGCAGGCCCTGGCGCTGCGCTCGAAGCTGGAAAGTGGCGACGTGTTCGTGGTGCGCCGCCGGCGCCAAGACGCCGATCGCGGTGACGTCTACGGGCTGAAGCTGCAGTTCGTCGAAGCCGACAGGGTGTCAAACGAGAACTTCAAGGCCAACACCGCAACGCTGGTCGACGGTGTCGAGCTCGATGCCGACGGTCGGCCGGTGGCCTACCACATTTCGACTCGGCATCCCGATGACATGGCGCTGGGTATTCGCCGGGAATGGAAGCGGTACGAGGCCGGATCGTCGGTAACGGGGTCGCCGCTGATCCTGCATTTGTTCGACCAGATCAGACCGGACCAGGCGCGCGGCGTTCCATACCTTTCCCCGGTGATAGAGGCAATCAAGCAGCTCGGCGACTATGGCGAAGCCGAGGTCCGCGCCGCTGTCATTTCGGCGATGTTCACGGTGTTCGTGAAGCCGCAGACGCTGGAAGATACGAGCGACGAGTCCTTCATCGGAACAAACGACAGCTCTGCGAACGTCGATCGTGAAACCGAGATACAGCTCGGAAACGGTGCCATCGTCGACCTGGCGCCGGGCGAAGACGTCACGTTCGCGGACCCGAAGCGGCCGAACACGGCCTTCGACGCATTCGTGACGGCCATGAGCCGGCATATCGGCGTGGCGCTCGAGCTGCCTTATGAATTGCTTCTCAAGTCGTTCACGGCGTCGTACTCGGCCTCGCGCGCAGCTCTGGAAACCGCGTGGCAAATGTTCCGGTCGCGCCGGTCGTGGCTCGCATGGAAATTCTGCCAGCCTGTCTACGAATGGGTCATCACCGAGGCAATCGCCGCCGGTCGTCTCGATGCGCCGGGCTTCTTTGACGATCCTGTCATTCGCGAGGCGTGGCTCGGCTCCGAGTGGATAGGTCCGTCCCGCATTCAGCTCGATCCGCAGAAGGAAGCGGCGGCGGACATGCTCGACTTGAACATGGGCACGAAAACCCGTGCCCAGATCATCATGGAACGCACTGGCGGCAGCTTCGAGTCCAAACACGCGCAATTGGTCAAGGAACAACGCATGCGGGACGACGCCGGTCTGACGACGGCAGCGACAATGAGCGAGGCCCTGCAGCCTCCGCCCGAACAGCAACAGCAGGACACGACAACGCAATGATCCATCATCGCATCGCGTCGCGGGTGTTCAACACGCCGCTGTTAATCCATCCCGGCAAGGCGGCTGCAATCGCGGTCGGGCTCGGCGGTCGCCTGGTTGACGGTCATATCGAGTTCACCGGAGCTGCACCGCTTGACCATCGGCCGTTCTCGATGGGTACGGTCAGCGACCGCATGGGGCGGCATTTCGATAACCGCGGCATCAAGCCCTACGACGTGATTGACGGCGTGGCCGTGATCCCTGTCGAAGGCACCCTCGTCCACAAGGGCGCATGGATCGAAAGCGACAGCGGCGAGACGAGCTATCAGGGTCTGCAGACGCAGGTGGTTCGCGCGGCGCGTGATCCCTCTATCAAGGCGGTGGCCTTCGAAATCGACAGCTGTGGCGGCGAATTGTCGGGAGCGTTCGAGACGTCCGACATGGTCCACGCCCTGTCCGGCATCAAGCCGACGATCGCCATTCTCTCTGACGCCGCATACTCGGCAGGCTATCTCATGGCCGCCGCAGCGCGGCAGATCGTGATCCCCGAACAGGGCGGTGCAGGATCGATCGGTGTCATCACCATGCACACGGACATGAGCCGAGCGCTCGACAGCGCCGGCATCAAGGTCACGGTGCTTCGCGCCGGCGAGCACAAGGCCGAAGGCACACCGTTTGAACCACTCGGCGACGACGTGGCCGAGAGGATTCGTGCCGAGCTGGAGACGGCAAGACAGACATTCGCAAGCCGGGTCGCAAAGTACCGCGGCGCGCGACTGACATTCGATGCAGCGATGGCGACAGAGGCGCAGGTTTACACCGGCGCCGATGCCGTCGCGCTGGGCCTGGCGGACGCCACGGGCCACCCGTCGAATGCCTTCATGGCGTTCGTGAAAGCAGTCAATCGGGCCTAGCCGCCCGCAACTGAAGAAAGGTGAAACCATGACCGAGAAAACGCTCATGGCCGCCGTTGCTGCGGCGGCAGCCGGCGAAGACGAGGAGAAGCCGAAGGTGGCCGATCCGGCCGACGCGCCCGAGGAAGACGAAGACGAAAAGGACGAGGAAGAGATGACGGACAAGGCGGTGAAGACCGAGCGCGCCCGCATTCTCGGAATCCAGTCCATGTCGTTTCCTGGCCAGGACAAGCTCGTCGCGAAACTGATCGACGATGGCGTGAGCCTCGGCGATGCCGCGATCGCCCTGAACAAGGATCAGAAGGCCAAGGCCGGGAAGTTCCTGCAGGCGCTCGATGCCGACGAACAGAAGGTGAAGAATCTTCGGTCCGAGGCGACAACTGCAAATGACACGATCGTCGCAGAAAGCGCGAAACCGGGCGCCACGTTGTCGGGCGAGGCCAAGTGGTCAGCCGAATTCGACGCCAGTGCCGAGTTGCAGGCGGAATACCCGACAAAGTCGGACTATCTGTCCTTCAAGCGCGCCGAGTCCAGAGGGCAGGTGCGGTTCCTCAAGAACCGCTAACTCCAATCAACCAGAGGAACTGAAGTCATGACAACTCTCGCAGCCAACAAGCCCCGCGCCTATTTCGGCGGCAAGGATGTGATTGACGAATACGCACTTCCCGTCATCGCATCCGACATCATCTACGAGGGCGCCGCAGTCGGCGTCGTCGATGCTTCCGGCCACGGCCGACCGCTCGTCGGCGGTGATCGCTTTGCCGGCTTTGCCGACGCGAAGGCCGACAACTCGGCTGGTGCAGCGGCGGCCATCAATGTCGATCTCCGCACGCGCGGAGCGGTTCAGCTTTCCGTCAGCGGCGCGGTGATCACCGACATCGGACAGCCGGTCTATGCGACCGACGACGATACGTTCGTGTTCAACCCGGTGGGCGGATCGTTCATCGGCATCGTTCACCGTTTCGTCTCGTCCGGCGTGGTCGTCGTCAACTTCGACGTCAACGCGATGGCGGACCCATATGGTGACTGGCCCATCCGTGAAACCCTGACGGGCATCAAGACCTTTGACGCTCAGGATTGTGGCAAAGCGTTCTTCTGCACCGACGCAGCGGATGGCGATGCCCTCACGCTGCCGGCGATTGCCGACGGTCTCAACGACATCCTCATCGTCGCGATCGGCGCCTATGGGTCGACACAAATCAAGATCGATCCGGCCGCCGCCGACAGCATTCGCGCTGCCGACCTTGCTGCGGTCGACAACAAAGACCTTCTGCTCACCAAAGCCACCCAGCGCCGCGGTGACTATGCCAGGATTTTCCTTGGCGATGCCGATGGATATTCGGCCTCGATCAAGGGCACCTGGACGGCAGAGGCATAATCAACCCAACGCCAAACTGAAAGGCAAAGGCAATGGATCAATCTCTTCTCTCCAGTCGGGCGATCATGGGTATGTATTTTGCCCGCCTCGAGGCCAACGCAGGAATGCGCTGGATCGAAGGTGTCGCCAATATGTTCAACAGCGATCAGGCCAGCGAGACCTACAACTTTATAGGGCAGTCGCCGGCCATGCGTCAGTGGATTGGCAATCGCGCCGCCAAGGGCTTCTCCGGCCAAGGCATCACGATCGTCAACAATCACTACGAGGCCACGATCGAGGTCAAGAAACGCGATGCCCGCCGGGACAAGACCGGGCAGATCAGGGCGCGCATGGAAGAGCTGGCCGACCGCGGGCAGACCCATTGGGCGAGCCTGTTGTCAACCCTGCTCCTGAATGGAACGTCGACCGTCTGCTACGACGGCCAGTACTTCTTCGATACAGACCACAGCGAAGGCGAAAGCGGGTCGCAGAGCAACGACATCACCGTCGACATCTCTGCCCTGCCTGCAGCGGTTCATGGCACTGTGACGGCTCCGTCGAAGGAGGAAATGCAGCAATCCATCCTGCAGGCGATCATGCAGATCGCCAGTTTCAAGGATGATCGTGGCGAGCCCATGAACGAGGACGCAAGCAGCTTCCTCGTGCTCGTCCCGATGAGTCTCTACCCAGCTGCGATAGCCGCCGTGACCAACATGGTGAATGGCGCCATGCAGCAGGACATGAACCCGAACCTGCTCGCCAACTTCAACGTGGAAGTCATGCCACTCGTCAGACTGACCTGGACGGACTCATTCGCCGTGTTCCGCACTGACAGCCCGATCAAGGCATTCATCCGCCAGACCGAGCAGGAAATCGAATTGAAGGCGAAAGCCGAAGGTTCGGAATTCGAGTTTGACAACGATGCATGGCAGTTCGGCATCGATGGGTGGCGCGGTGTCGGTTACGGGTACTGGCAGCGCGCCTGCTACGTGACGATGGTGTGATGATGATGGGAGAGGCCGTTGCCTCTCCCTCCCTCGAAAGGAAATATCATGCAGAAAGTGAAGGTCACGGGCGCCATCTATCGCGTCGGAGCTGGCACGGTTATTGGATTGACCCCGAAGCAGGCGATGCGCCGCAGGCATGTGATTGAACCATTGCCTGAAAAGGACTTGTTCACAGCCAAGGCTCCACTGCAGTTCAAGTCAGGCGAAGAGATAGTGGTTTCTGTCGAAGGACTCAGCCGCGAGCAGCAGTCCGCGCTGGGCATCGAGCGGCTTGTCCAGACCGCCGACGGTGTGACCGAAACGAAGGTTGAGCCGCTGCCGGTTGTCCGGAAGACTGCCGGAGCCAAGCGGAAATAGCATGCCCGTCGAAACCGCCTCCGACCGCCTGGCGTTCTTTGAAACGGACGACTTCGCGGTTGAGGCCACCTACACGCCGGTCAGTGGTGGGGCATCGTCGACGGTGCTTGGCATCTTCGACAGCTCTGCCGAGGTCATAGAGTTGGACGGCGAGGCGGCAGTGCAGTCCCGCCGTCCGCGATTCCTGTGCCGTGTCGACGACCTCACGAATGGCGGCAAGGAGAGCGACCAGCTCGTGCTGTCGTCATCGCAACTGTTGGCTGCCGGCCTCGATACCAATGCCGCCGGCACTTACCTCGTCCGCGTTGTACAGCCGGACGGCACCGGCATGGTCGAACTGATCCTCGAAAAGCAATAGCTATGCCGCATCTGCGAAAAAGCATCCGTGACGCGGTCGTCACGGCGCTCACCGGGCTTGCCACGACGGGATCGTCTGTCTACCCGACGCGCACCTACCCCCTCGATGAAACCAAGCTGCCGGCGCTGTGCGTCTACACGATCAGCGAGGACTCTGCCGTCGATAGCATGAAGGTCTCGACCCGCGGTCTCGCGCGGTCGCTGGAACTTGCCGTCGAAGGCATGGCCGTCAACAACGGCGCACTCGATGACGCGCTCGACCAGATCGCGCTGGAGGTCGAGACGGCCGTCGCCGCCGATCCGACGTTCGGCGGGCTCTGCTACGACTGCTCGCTGTCGCAGACCCGCGTGAGTGTGCGCGGCGGCGAATCCCAGAAAGAAATCGGCTCGATCGTTCTCACGTTCTCGCTGCGTTACCGCACGCGCGCTTCCGATCCTTCCACCAACGCAATCTGAGGAGACACCGCAATGGCGACCCATTGGGGCAACGAAGGCCAGGTCAAGCTCGGCTCGAACGCCGTGGCGGAGATCATCGAGTTTGAGTTCACAGAGACGGTGGAGCCGATCGAAGACACCGCGATGGGCGATACCTACAGGACGCACATTGCGTCGTCGGGAATCAAGTCTTGGAGCGGCACCGTGACGTGCCACTGGGATGAAACCGACACGAACGGTCAGGAGGCCATGACGGTCGGTGCGTCCGTGACGCTGAACCTCTACCCGGAAGGCTCGACGACCGGCGACAAGTATTGGAGCGGGACGGCGACCATCACGGAAATGGGCGTGGCAGTGAAGCATGACGGCGAGACCACGAAGCGCACCTTTAGCTTCATGGGCAACGGTGCCCTCACGCTGGGCACGGTGGCCTGATGTCAGTTCTGGACATCGCCAAGGAGCACTGGGCTTCGAGGCCAGTCTGCACGATCGAGGTTCCTGAATGGGGCAAGGACGGCGTGCCGCTCGTCGTGCATTTCAAAACGCCATCTGCGGCCGACCTGTCTAAGGTCGTGAAGGAATCCAAGGGCGACCCGATCGAGCAGGCCGCCCGGCTCGTTGCGCTGAAGGCGCAGGACGCCGCCGGGGCGCGGCTATTCTCCAACGCTGACGTGTTTTCGCTGATGCGAGAGGTCGACCCCGCTGTCGTGTCCCGCATCGCGCAGGCCATCATGGCCGAGGCCAAGATCGACGTCGAGGCCGCCGAAAAAAACTCCGAGACGATCCATTCCGAATGACGCTGTACCGGCTGGCTCATGTATTGCACCAGCCTCTCTACGTCATTGAAGAGATGACCTTCGAGGAAATCTCGGGATGGATCGCTTACTTCAAGATTGAGAAGCGTGACCATGCCCACCACCGCCCGGCTCGGCATTGACATCGTAGCGACGGACCGGACGCGGAACGGCTTTGCCGCGACGCAGCGGGGCCTTGCCGGCATCAACCGGTCGATGCAGCAGTTGAAGGTGCTGGCGGGCGCGTTCGCCGGCGGCAACTTGCTGGCGGGCTTCGTCCGGTCGATCACCAGCATCAACGCCAAGGTGCCCGAGGTTTCGGCGGCCTTCACCACCCTGCAGCGGGCGTGGCAGGCATTCGCGCTGGCGATCGGCGAGGCCGGGTTCAGCCGCGCGCTTATCGACTTCGCGACCCGGATGAGCACGCTTGTCGTGGGCTCCAACGGGCTGGCGGAGGCACTGTCCCGGCTCATGTCGGGGACGCTGTCGGTGCTGGGCGGCGCGTTCGAGGGCGTGGCGCGGGCAATCAATTTCGCCTACGACAACTTCGAAATTCTCAAGAAGGCCCTCTACGCGTTCGCGGCCGTGCAGGTCGCCGGCATGATCATCAACATCGGCCGGGCGCTCGTGCTGCTCATATCGTCGCTGCGGGCCGCGAGTGTCGCAACCGGCCTGTTCACGCTGATCCAGCGCCGCATGCT
>CAZCGF010000175.1:0-9222 GCA_964498115.1 uncultured Planctomycetaceae bacterium
GCAGAAAGCTGACGGCGAGGTTGCCCGTCGAACCCGGGGCGATCGTGCTCTGGAGTAGGGTGAAGCCATAGTCGGCCGCGCCCGGTCCGGCGAGGGTGATCTGACCGATCTGAAGCGTGCCTGGTCCAGCGTTGGCGATTGAAAGCGTATTATTGTTCGAGCTGCCGATGTTCACCTGACCGAATTGGACGCTGGTTCCATCGAATACCTGTTGTCCCGCGGCGACATTGAAGACCGTCATGGAGGCCGGCTCAACCGGTGCCGCGATGGCGCTGTTGCTGAGGGTGAGCTTGTATCGCTGCGAATCGTTCACGTTGTCGTTAGAGTAGATTTCAGCGAGCATGTATCCGGCGATGCTGTAGGGAACAGGCGGATGATATTCCGCTTCGCCGACTGCGTTGAAGTCAATCTGAGCAACCATCTGAATCTGATTGGTTTGTGCGGAGACGCGCCGCCAGAGCCTCAGGCCCAGGTTGCGGATCGATTTGGCGTTCACAGTGGTCTCGCTGGCCGGATTGTTCTGCGGTGCAAAGTCATAGGTCGTGCCGATTGGATCGACGCGGATGGCGATCGGCGCCATGGCAAAGGCCGTGAAGCCGTACCAATCCGACTCGCCGCTTCGTTCCAGCGAGAGGTTCTCGAACTCGAAGACCTGTGTGCCACCCGACGCGACATCGCGGAGCGGACCGCCGAGGAATTCCTCGTCGCCGATGCCGGTGTTCGGTTCGGCCCAGTCGCCGTAGATGAACTGTGCGCCTCGGATGTCGTCTTCCTGGGGACCATCGAAGTTGGTGTTAAGGGCCGGTTCCATCAGCTTTGTCCCGCTTTGGGGGACGGTATGATTCAGCCCCAGTCCGTGGCCGTGTTCGTGACCGAGGACATTGCGAAGCCGAATGAAGTCGCCGTTTGAATTTGAGAATTCCGCCATGTTCAGGCTGTCGAGCACCATGTCGCCGCCGAATTGGGGGAAGAAATTAACCGCCAGCGGCTCGCCCAGACTTCGCATGGCGATGCGAATATCACCGCGTGAACCGAGCTGGCCGGTACTCGTCGGGAAGGCCGCGCCGTCGTCACTGACTTCCACGTAGGTGATGTTGAGCAATTCGCCCCACTGATTGAAAGCCTGGGCGAACTTCGCCTTCCAGGCCGCCCGACCACCGGGGAAAGTCGCGTCAAAGTTGGCGAAGAGCGTACTTTGCTCTGTGCCGGTGGCTCCCGCAATTGTAATCGGCGTACCGTCCGGCACGAAGCTGTAGGTGAGCGTGATTCGCTGGCCCTGCGACACTGCGCCATCGGTCGCAGTTGTCGTCCAACGGCTGCCCTGCGGCAGATACGCACCGAACAACGAGTCGTCCGGTATGTTGTTCAGCGTGTCGATCATCCCGTCGAGTGTCGCATCCGTGTCGAACATGATGCTCAAATCAGGAAGGCTCACGCAGCGCCCACCCTCGTCAGTGTCATGAAGGATGTCATCATTTGCATGAACTGCGCCGGCCATCTCCATACCGACAAGTTCCGCGATCCGCGCCTCACGGTTCGATGCTGAAGTCGGCTGTGCCGAAAGTGGTGCGACGAGAAGCAGGAAGCACATTGCCGCCGCAAGCATACTGAGGTTCGTCTTGTTTCGTTTCGTGGTCATGTTCGTGACTCCTTCGGTTCGAGGTTTCGTTGTCCCATTCAGCCGGCCGGGGGCCTGTGAGGTGACGGGCTCTTGATCACTCTCACAGGCCCACCTCCACTGGCCGGCCTACCTTTGTCACGAACTAGGGCAGCGGGCGGACCGCGAATTTCGAAATAGGTAAAAATGCTCGATTGCGGCCCTGTAGAGGCCCTTTTCAGGGGCGTGGGCCGGTCGCCATGAGGTGTGGGAGATGCCGGATTTACGCCGGGAACTCCCCGGGGGTGGTGAAACTCCGTAAAATGGCCTCTCGCCGGGTGTTGCGGTAAGTCTTCTCGTCCAGGCAGGCTCATGACCAGCGAATCCACTCCCCCTTCTGACGAAACCCTGATCGAATCCCTTCGGAAGGGCGACACCACGGCCACGGATGAATTGACGCGCCGTTACTGGTCGCCCCTGCATCGATTTTGTGCCTCTTACCTGGGGGACGATGCGCTGGCCGAGGACGTGGTGCAGGAGACGTTTTCGAAGATTGCGTCGACGACTGAACTGCCCGCTGGATCGGCGAGGCCCTGGCTTTACAAGGTCGCTCGCAATCGCTGTCTGGATATTCTGCGTCGACATCAGCGCAGCCCGACGCACAACCGGCTGATTCGTACCGGGTTTGACGCGGCGCAGTCGACGGCGGGGCCGCATACGCGGGCGGCGCGGGAGGAGCGGGCGGAGATCATTCGACAGATCATCGCACAGATGCCGCCGGAGTATCGGGAAGTGTTGATGCTCAAGCACTACGACGGATTTTCGCGCGAGGAAATGGCGCAGACGCTGGGTATCACGGAGATCGCGGTGAAGGGGCGGCTGGTTCGGGCATCGGAGTTTCTGCGAGAACGCCTGGAGGGTCTTTCCGGGACGAATCCATGACTTGCGGGATGTCGAACGATCGCCTTTGGGCCTGGGTACACGACGAAGAAGACGACGACGCGTTGTGCGCCGAGGTCGCGCGGCACGTCGAGGATTGCGCGGAGTGCGGCCGGCGCGCGGCGGAGATGCGCGCGCTGCTCGGCGACATCGGAGATGCCGCACGGGTGGTGCCTGTTGCGTCAGCGGCACCGCCGGATTTCATCGGGCCTTACCGGATCATTCGCAAGATTGGTCAGGGCGGCATGGGCGTGGTTTATGAGGCCGAGCAGCCCGAGACGCAGCGGCGCGTGGCGCTGAAGGTCATCATCGGGGGACGGCACGTCAGCGATTTGCAGATCAAGCTCTTTCAACGGGAGATCATCTCGCTGGCGCGGCTGAATCATCCGGCGATTGCCGCGATCTATCAGGCGGGCCGGACCGAGGACGGGAACCACTACTTCGCCATGGAACTCGTCGAGGGTGTGACGCTGCTCGATGATGCGACGGTGGCGTCGGGCGATCGGTCGGCGGCGGCGATGGGGCGGAAGCTCGAACTCTTCATGAAGATCTGCGACGGCGTCAACTACGCGCATCAACGGGGCGTGATTCACCGCGACCTGAAGCCGAGCAATATTCTGATGACGGCGGGCGGGCAACCGCGCATTCTGGACTTCGGTCTTGCCAGAATCATCGACGACGAGGGCGCCGACGGGCGATCACTGGTGATGGAGAGCGGGCGGCTCGTGGGAACGCTTCCGTACATGAGCCCCGAGCAGGCGCGAGGCAGCGCCGACGGGATCGATCTTCGCAGCGACGTTTATGCGCTGGGGGTGATTCTCTATCAGATGCTGACGGGGGAGATGCCGTACCGGCTGGACAGCCATTCCATTCTGGAGAAGGTGCGCATCATCTGCGATCGCGAGCCCGAGCATCCGAGAAGACTGGCGCCTGAGATACCGCGTGACGTGGCGACGATTAATCTCAAGGCGCTGGCGAAGGACCCGGCGCGGCGGTATCAGAGCGTCGCGGCGATGGCGGAGGACATCGATCGGTTTCGCAAGGGCTATCCGATCCATGCGCGGCCGTTGAGCACGGTTTATCACCTTCGCAAGATGATCGCGCGGCACAAGATTCCCGCGATGTTGATGGGGCTGTTGATCGTGTCCATTGCTGTGACGGGAGTCGTCGCGGTTGTGCAGGCGCGGCGGATTGCCGGGGAAGCGGCAAAGAAGTCGCGCATCATCGCCGAGTTTGAGGCGCTCTATGAAGCGGCCGATCCGTGGAAGGCGGGCCGGCGGGATGTCACGGTGCTGGAGACGCTGAACGCGCGCTCGCGGGAGATCGAGGCGGAGCTGGAGGATGACCCGCTGGTGGCGGCGGCCGTTCGCAACACGATGGGAATGACCTACCTGAGCTTCAGCGAGTTTGACGGGGCGGAGTCGCATCTTTCATTTGCGCTTTCGACGCGCGAGCGTCTGCTCGGCGATGCAGACGCGGAGACGGCCGAGAGCCTGAACGACCTCGGGGAGCTTCGATATTTTCAGGAGCGACTCGACGACGCGGAGGAACTGTGGCGTCGGGCCCTGTCAGCTCGGCGCGAGAGCGGTTCAGGGGCCGACGTGGCCGAGACGCTCAACAACATCGGCAATCTGCTCCGGCGGCGCGGAAAGCTTGACGAGGCCGAGCGCCACTTGAAGGAGTCGCTGCTTTTGCGACGGCGGGTATATGCCGATGCGCAGACGCGGCAGCCTAACAGCCTCAAGGAGCGCCGACGCGCTGCCAATGACGTGGCACAGACGCTGAACAATCTCGGCGGACTATACCGAAGCCGCGCCGGCGCGGAGTCGATTCTGGAGGCGGAGCGCTGTTATCGCGAGGCCCTGCGCATTCGCCTTGGGGCGTTCGGACCGGATCACCCGGAGGTCGCGAAGATGCAGAATAATCTCGGGAAGTTTCTCGAGGAGCAGGGCGACATTGACGGGGCGACGGATGCGTATCGCGAGTCGCTGCGCATCATGCAGCGCGACGAGGGGTTGGGGCGCGACCATCAGTACATTGCTCGGGTTTTGCATAACCTGGCGAGTCTGGCGTGGCGGGGGGGCGATGCGGACGAGGCTGGGCGGTTTTGCGAGGACGCATTGCAAATGCGAATCCGCGTCCTCGGTGAAACGCACCCGGAGACGGCCGAGTCGCGCAGGTTGCTGACGGAGATTCAAACGGGCCGGGGCGCGGGCGGATGAGAAGGAAACGATCCCATCGAGGGAAGACTCAATGACGGATCAATAGGGTTGGCCCACGCACACGACGGCCGTTGGTTGTACGATCGGCAATTCGCAGGCACTGACAGCCGTTTGATGCATGGCCCCGTGCCCATGCGGGACGGCCCAATTAATCGAGAACGGACATCTTGCGGGACAAGGAGACACTGGGACGGAAGTAGAACTTTTCCTGGCCGGTACCCGCCTTCTTGGACACAAGGCACGGGATTCGATTGGATCCTAATTACAAATGGGTCTTAAGTTGAACCATTTGAGCATCACGGTCGGGTTGCCCTGAAAGCGGTCCTTGGCGCACGGCGAAGATCCGCGAGTCACAACTACAACCGAGCAGACCCGGTACGGCGGGAATTCCTCGGCCTCATCCGTTTCGGTCGCGAGCCCATGAGACTGCCGGTCATGGGTTTGGAGTGGTTGCAGGGACACTCTCGGAAGGTTCCTGGCCATCTTGAGTCGTGAGCCTATCGACAACCCACGTCACGGTTTTTTTCGCTCTTTCCCGTCCGATGGCATTACCAAGCAGAAGGAGAAAGGCGCCATATGCACTGATGTTGCCGCCGAGTTGCAGCAAGCCGGCGAGCGTGTCATCTACGTTGACCACGCCAGTATGGATCTCCTTTAGTTGCTTGTCGTGATCCTCGAGACTCTTCGCCGCCGCTGTTAGCATGCCCTCAATTCCAGCGTTATCGCTTTTCAATTTCTCCCTGAAACCAGCGAATTCCCCGATGAAATCGTCGTGCTGTTCCTTGAGGTCCTTCAAGGATTTGTCGGCCTTTTTCTGCGTGTTAGCTATGCTCTCTGCCAGGCGGATGAGTTCTTCGGTGCCTTCGGCCGTCTTTCGGATGCGTTCGTCGGCCAGATCGCGCAATCCCCCGTTTGCCGACGGCATTTCCTTCAATTGGGACACAAGTTCCCGCCGCAAGGAGTCCAATCTTTCCCAGAACAGGTTGACGAATTGACCTGTTGTGAAGCACCCGGATTCATCCAACGCGTGTTCGAGCAGCAATCCAATTTCCTGGATCTTCGCGGCAGATTGACCGGCAGTTACGACCAGTTGCTCGACGCCTTTGCGTGTCGGCTCGGCGACTTCCGCAGACTTGACGCAGATGCGATCCTCAGCTTCGGTGAGCCGCCGTGCGGCGGCACAATCAAAGGCCCTGGCGTCTTTCATCGTCGGATAGCGGTCGGCCTCATTGCATCCGCACGACAACCCGATCAGTATTAACGCACAAAACAATTGAGCCCGCGCAACAATGCCAGTGGTACGCTCCATGTCACAATCCTCTCAGTTAGAATTCGCGCGCCGTTCGAGCAGATCAGCCACCTGCCAATGGGACTCCACAGTTCGCACACCGGCCACCGAGCTCAAAAGCTTGTCGTTCTTCGACTGTCCGAGTTCACACTTTGAAGGGTCGCATCGCATCAAGACCGTCCAAGGGCTGACCTGTCTTGAAGTAATTGGGCATGTGATCGGCCGGTGATTTCCGAGCAATAGACTCGTAGAGGGCCCGGTATCCGCCCTGAAACGCGCCGCGGTTCCATGTTCGCAGGAGATTTCCCGTGAACAGTCCGTTGAATGTGCCGTCGAGCGCCGTCTGGCTGTCCTGGCAGGCGGCAAAGAGGAGAACGCTTGCGTCGATGGTCTGCCATGAGCCGCGGATTTTGGTGTTGCCCAGCAAGGCGTCGTAGCGAGAGCGACTTGCATGGTAGGTGTTGAAGGCGACCATCAGGGGCATCCGCCGCAATCCGCAATCACCTGATTCAGCCGGTGCCGCGCGCTCGCCCGGTCGCTCGGACTTGGTCACGGTCCCACTGTGACAACTGTCTGAAAACACCACGATTCGCACGCCGGGCTCAAACTGCCCGAACGCGTGGTAAAGCTGATCGTCTATGAGTTGGCCGTCGTAGAGGCACCAGGTTTCATCCTGGCCATCATCGAATTCGTCGGAGTTCTCGTCCGGCAACTGTCCGCCATGGCCTGAGTAGCTCACCACGAACAAATCTCCGGCGGATAGCGACGCGGCGGCCTGCCTGAGGTGCATTAGCACGGCGTCACACCGGGCCGCAGGAGTCAGCAGCGTGATAACGGAAAGGCCCTCTGCCTCTGCGATGCTCGCCATATCGCGGGCATCAGCTTCGCAGGCCATCAGGGGGCCGCTCCATCCGGCGTAATGGCCGGGGTCAACGCTGTTAAGCCCAATAGTCAGTGCCATACCCTTTGACATTTTCATTCCTCCGCGTCCCGGACACTTTGGTGGACCCGGGACATTTGGTCGTTCATACCTATTGGCAGCCTGTGGCTCGACGTATGGGCCAACGGCTTTGCGCCCGTATTCAGATGCTGGCTTCGCGCAGCAGCAGGACCGGCCAAGGCATCGTGCAAACATCCGGGTGTACTGAAGACTGTCCCGATGCTTCGTATTTTCATGACCCGAGGGGCACGGCGAGGCGAGCAAGCCCGTTCTCGCCGTGCCGGACTAGAGCCTCCTTAACTGTCCAAATGTAAGTCGAGCTTCTGAGACCAGCTCACAGCAAGACAGCCGAATTCCAGGTCCGCCCTTGCGCGGAATAGCCGCGATATTTTCCTCGATGTTCCAACTCGGCTGTCTCCGCCATTTGATTGTGATCGCCGTCAACTCACGCAATCCGGGCTTCTCGTGAGCGGTCGGGGTTGCTAGAATGTGACTTAGGTCGTGAGAGGAATACTTTGGCCACGATCACCTCGCTATTGGGAGAAGTCCGCGAAGGTCGCGCAGGGGCGGCGGATCGTCTCTTTGCTCATGTCTATGATGACCTGAGGCAAGTCGCCCGACAGCATTTGCAAAAGCATCGCGCGGGAGTTCTTCAAGCCACGGCCCTGGTGAATGCTGCCTATGAACGGCTTGCTTCACGAGAGGCGCTGAACGCGGCCGATCGAAGACATCTCTTTTACCTTTTTGGCAGAGCCATGCACGATGTGCTTGTCGAGCAGGTGCGCCGCGATCTTGCCGAAAAGCGCGGTGGCGGACTTAAGCAAGTACCCCTGCTGGAGGTGACTGTCGAGGGTTCGTCACGTCGAATAGATCTTCTCGATCTGCAGGAGGCACTGGCTGAACTCAGCCTGGCGGACCCCGACGCCGCTCGCATCGTGATGCTTCGGTTCTATGCGGGTCTCACGCTCGAGGAAAGCGCTACGGCGGCCGACCTCACCTTCGCGGTGGCCCGTCGACACTGGGAATACGCCAAAGCGTGGATGCACGAGCGGCTGACCAGTGATCGTGAATCGAAGCCGCGCAAGTCACAGGGTTAGCCGATTTTTCCTGCGCACGACTTCCGACTAATTACGGCGGGAGGATGAGGAAGAAATGAGTATTCCGAGCGGCGCAATCAATCCATGAGCGATTGGGACGAAAAGGCTGTCTTTCTGACCTTTCTCGGATTGCCCGAGGACCAGCGGGAGGCATTCCTTGAGAAGGCCTGTCCCGATGATGTTGCCCGCGACCGCATTCGCACGCTTCTACGGCATCACAGTGAAGCGTCTGAGGATTTTCTCACCGAACGAACTAAGACCATGTCGGAGCCTGAGCGGCCGACAATGATCGAGGAATTCCGGATTCTTCATCGACTGGGTGAAGGCGGAATGGGCGTGGTTTACCTCGCTGAGGACACGGTCCTGGGACGAAAAGTGGCGCTCAAGATTCTGGCGCGCCACCTCTCGGGATCAGAGCAGGCATTGGCGCGCTTTCGCGAGGAAGCGCGCAGCGCCGCTGCCCTTAAACATCCCGCGATCGTCCCGGTATTCAAATTCGGCCGCGATGGAGATGACGCATTTCTGGTATCGGAGCTCGTCGAGGGGCCGACCCTGGCGAGCGTTATTGAGGAAAAGCGCAGGACCATGACGGGCTCGGGGGCCGCCGGGATGCGTGACTGGCACCGCCATTGCGCGGAGATGGTCGCCGTCATCGCCGACGCTCTCGACAGCGCTCACCGCGCTGAGATCGTCCATAGAGATGTTAAACCGTCCAACATCCTGATCGATCCCGATCGGGGTCCTCGCCTGACTGATTTTGGAATTGCAAAGCATCTGACGGAAGAGAACCGTAACCGTCACACCGGGATCATCGGCAGTTGTCACTACATGAGTCCCGAGCAGGCAGCGATCGCGGACACGTTAGTCGACCAGCGAAGCGACATCTTTTCTCTCGGTGTCGTCCTGTACGAGATGCTTGCGCTTCGCCTGCCTTTCGACGGCAAGACGATCCATCAAGTTCTGCAGGCCGTGATTCACCGGGAGCCGCCCCGTCTTCGAACTGTCAACCGTCAGATTCCCGCCGATTTGGAAACGATTTGTCACAAGGCGATCGAAAAGAGTCCGCGGGATCGATATCAGTCAGCGGCGCACGTCGCGGCCGACCTGCGGTGTTTCCTTCGAGGAGATCCGATCCTGGC
>CAZCGF010000176.1:0-9213 GCA_964498115.1 uncultured Planctomycetaceae bacterium
AGACGCATATATCTTTAGAGATCGGTACCGCTCTATGCGCGCACACGGAGCAAGAATACTAACTGGAGGGAGTCCAGTCCTGAACCCCCGGGAAATCCCTATGCGCGCAACGCACCATCCAAACCCCATAGCCCCATGCCCCTTGGGCCCCGGCCTGTGTCAGCCCCGTTTCACTCAAAAACCGCCCAAATCGCGACTTGCCCCAACACGTGCCCGCCACAAGACTTGCAAGCGAAAAAAATAGCGTGTGTCACCTTATGTCACCTTCGACTTTGCAGCTCTTACGCGCGATCCGCGCGCATGTTTTCACCCGAGGCCCCTCTGCCCCACGACCCCTGGGCCCCTTTCTTCCTCGCTACGCGATTTCGCTGGAAGTGACCAAACTCGCCGCGTCCTGCACCGAGTGGCCGCAGAGTTGGCCGATGGAGATGACCGCCGTCGGCTCGGCCGGGTCTTCGATGCGCCAGATGACGAGCTGATCGCGGCGGTCGTTGATGCCGGCGATCCACGGCCCCGCCGCCAGGGCCCAGCGCATCGGCTGGCCCGCCGCGTACTTCGTGCTCACCTGTTCGCCGGGGATCATCATCTCCAGATGCGGCCGCCGGTCGGCGATCAGCAGGCGCGGCACCCCGCCGCCCTCCAGATAGACGATCGACTCCACCGCGCTGCCGCAGGCAAAGCGCAGCGAATCCATGATCTGCGGCGCATCGGCCCGCCACGAGACGATCTGCCCCGACTCCAGCCCCGCGTATATCGCCCCATCAGCGAGAGTCATCGCCGTGACACTGGCCGGCGCGTTCATGACGATCGGCTCGGCCTCGGCGTCCGGCCCGATGCCCACGACGCGGCGATCGACGGCCATCCACGCCGTGCCTTTATCATCCGTCCGCAGGTCGCGCACCGACTTGGCCGTGATGAACAGCTCGGCGCGAGGCAGATCGAAATGATCCGTCCTGCGAAGGGCCCACTCGATCAGCCCCACCTCCGAGTGCGTCGCCAGCAGCCGCTCGCCGATGACCGCCGCCGCGTTCACCCCGCCGCGAAGGGGGCGGTCCACGTCGAAGAGAAACGTCAGCCGCGGGTCCTGCTCGGTCCGCAGCACATGCACGCCGCGCTTCGCCCCCACCAGCACGACCGATTTGCCCTCCCACGAACTCGCGTGCACCGAGCGCAGCGGGCCCGCGTCGCCGGCCAGCGACAACCGTCGCGTCGGCCTCGCCGGAGATGCGGGATCGAACCAGAGCAGTTCATCCCCGGCGACGATCAATATGTTGTGCGTCTGCGCGGAGCCGCCTTGCCGCGCGAGCAGCGCCTGATACAGCCCGCCGCGCTGAAGCGGATCAAACGCGCGGATCAGCTCCACCAGCGAGCTGCCCTTGTTCTTCTCCGCCATCGCCTGAAGACGATCGAGCGTGTCGGCCAGCTCGGTCAGCCGCTGCCGCCGGGCATCGGACGACAGCTCCCGCAGCTTCTGCTCCGCCGCGATGCGATCGGCCCGAAGCTTCTGCACGCGCTGGGCCTCGGCCGCGCGGGCGAAGTCCTTCGACGATGTGCTGATGCGCACGTCGCCGACCAGCTCCAGGCCCGACGAAAAGCCGACCGGCTTAAACGCGTCCTCAAGAATGGCGTCGAACTGCGGCCAGGTCTGCGGCGAGAGCAGGTCGGCCGCGCTGCGCGCCTTCACAAAGGTCTCCACCGCCGAATGTACCGCCTCGGCGCAATACGACTGCAGCGCGTCCAGCGTCACCGCCGCGGCACTCCCCATCAGGCGATCGCAAAAGCCCGCCAGTTCGGTGCGCTCGGCCACGACCCTGACCTGAAGGCCGACCGACGCGGACAGTTCAAAGCCGTCGGCCGAGCTGAGCCGATCGAAGTTGTACCCCAGCGAAAAAGGCGCCTTGCGAACGAACATCACGCGGACAGCCCCGTCGGCCTCAATCATCGAACCGGGGCCCACGACGCGCGGCGAGCCCACTTCGGGCCAGACCATCGCAGCGCAGTCCGGCGGAAGCACCAGCGAACGCGTCAGGAACGAAAAGACGTCCCCCGCCGCCGCCCGCCGCGCCACCAGCCGCTCGTCGCCCAGAAAGCTCGAAATCTCAAACTTGGTCGTCATTGCGTTGATTGTAGATTGCGCCGCACGACATATCAGGAAGTTTCTCAATGCGACTTTGAGAATTCTTCAAAGCGGATCAGGTCCTTCTTCCGCACCGACGGGCCGACCGCTTCAATCGCCGCGACCAGGTCCGCCTTGCCGATCGCCCCCGCTTCCGCGCCGCCGACGGCCTTCATGAAGGGAATCGTCGCCGCCCGCTCGGCCACCGCCTTGATGTCCGCCCCGCTGTAGCCGTCGAGCAGCCGCACCATCTCGGCGAAGTCGATGTCCGCCGCCAGCGGCCGCTTGCCGAGGTAGATTTCCAAAAGCTTGAAGCGCGCCGGCTCATCCGGCAGCGGCACATAAACCTTCGCATCAAACCGCCCCGGCCGCATGACCGCCGCGTCCAGGGCCCACGGCTCGTTCGTCGCCCCGACGAAGAGCAGCGAGCGCGTCGCATTGCGGTCAAAGCCCTCGAGTTCCTGAAGTATCTGCGGCACGACGCGCGTCATGACGCTGCTGTTCGAGTCGCGCCGGCTCGGCACCAGCGCCTCGATCTCGTCGATGAAGATGATCGCCCGCGCCTCGGCCTTCGCCGCCGTGAACAGCTTGCGAATGTTCTGCTCCGCCTCGCCGACCCACTTCGAAAGCACCTGCGCCGGGCTGATGACGAACATCGTCGCGTCGATCTCGCAGGCGATGGCCTTGGCGATCATCGTCTTTCCCGTGCCGGGCGGGCCGTAGAGCAGGAGCCCACCGCCGGTGGAGATGCCGTAGCGCTGGGCCAGCTCGGCATGCGCAAACGGGTAGATCATCTTCAGGCGTATCTCGTGCTTGACGTCTTCGAGCCCGGCGATGTCGTCGAAGCGGATGCTCGGCTTGTCGCGGACGATCCAGTCCTGGGCGTTGGCCCCCTTCTCGTCGTCCTCACCGCTGGCCGCGCGGCGCCGCTCCTCCTTGCGATGCTCGCCCTTGAGATCGCACTGCTTGGCGAACTCGATGAGCTCGGCGGCCATGGCCTTACGCCGCTGGCGCTGCGCGGCGTCCGAAGTGTCGGCGGCGATCTTGATCATCGCATCGGCCGCCTGCATGAGAAACGGCTTGGCCGCGGGATAGTCGCCGTTCTTATAAGCGGCCAGCCCGCGCTCTTTCAGGCGTTCGAAGGTGTCGTAAGAAACGGACATGCTGAAGTGCTCGCACCCTTTATGTAAACCTGGAGGCCGATGCCGTATGGAACGAAGTCTCGCAGTCTCGATTGCCTACTTCGCTTCCCTCTGCCCGGCCTACCGAACGGAGTTCATGCCCGACTACCCGATCCGTCGCTTACGTTCCAATCGCTTTCTTTCATGTTCCAACTTTTGCATTGCGCTGAGGTCGTAATAGCGCTCGCCACAATCCGGACACACGTCGGCTTGAACAGGGGATGAGACGCGACCATCACGAAATCGAACGGTCACACCGCGCCGCGTTACACTTTTTGAGCCGCACATCACACAGGTGGTCATTGAATCTGATGCCTTAGCCCGGCGTCGTGATCTTTGCGGAGATGAGGACGTAGAAGACTTCTTGCCCGCCTTCGCGCCCGATGCGCCCTTTCGTGTAGATCGGCGTGCCCTGGTAGCTGATTCCTTTGATGACATAGAGTTTCTCCGACGCATGACTTCGGCCAGGACTCTTTGATCGAAGTGTCTTGGCAATGCTCTGAGCCGTCACGATCGACTCCGCCACTTCCAGCGGATCAAGATCGTCGATTTCCATTTCGTGTCGCGCCTTCTCCGTGATACGCAATCTTCCCTGAAGAACCAGACGCTTGATGCGAAGCAAAACATCCATGCATGGCTCCGATTACCTCATTGTACCCGCGCCACCCATCCTACTTCGCTTCCTTCTGCCCCGCGTTCTTCACCGCGTTCAGCTCCGCGCGCAGGGCGTCGAGCTCGTCTACGTCCTTGGCGTGCTCCGCCTCGCTCTCCGCCTCGATCATCGCGTCGATCTCCTGCTCGGTCACGACCTCCGTCGGCACCTCGGCCGTGTCGCTGGCGGCGATGTCCTCGACCGTCTCGAGGAACATGCTCATCCGCTCTTCCATGCTCTGGCTCTGGGCCATCGCCTTTTCCCACTCGGTCTGCGTGCGCACGAGGTCGGTCTGGCCAAACATGCGACCGATCTCCGAGGCCATCGTCCCCATCGCCTGAGCGAAATCGCTCGACGCCTCGGCCTGCCGCTTGATGATCAGTGCGTTCTTCACGGCGAGCAGCTGCCGCTCCAGCATCTTCTTCACCGTCGCCGTTTTTTTGAGCGAGTTGCGGATGAAGATGTACTGCGAGTTATCGCCGATCTGCTTGGCCCGTCGGGCATTCTTGATGAACTCGTTGGTGAACTTGTTCTGCTCGGAGATCGACTTCTCAATCCGCCGGATGCCCTGGCGAATCTTGATGTCCCGCTCGATCCGCCGCTCTTCTTCGCTCTTGAATAGACTCATCTCGGCTCCTCGCCTTCTCGCCGCTCAATGGCCACTGCGTCGCTGTCATCGGCCTCGCCGTCCACGCCCCTATTCGCCTGCCCGTGCGCCGGCTTCGTCACGCCGCTTGTCAGTTGATGCCCGCAGCGGCCGCAATAGGTCGCACGCAGATTAACGACCGGCGCGGCACAGCTCGGGCAGGCCGCCGGCGTCTTCGTCTCATAAGCCGCGTCGTCCATCAGGAAGGCTTCGAGCATCGCCCCGAGACTCGAACTCCGCGGATGCTCCCCGAATGTAATCGCGGCGATCGTCTGTCCACGCTTGCGGCTCAGTTCCACATCGATATAGGCCCGATGCTTCGGCTTATCGAGAAAATAGGTCGAGGCCATCTGAAGCATTCCGGAGATGCCATCCTCGGACCCGGCATGCTGCGCCGGCGCATCAGCATCCGCCTCGATCCGCAGACACTCCGCATACCACGGCGTTGTCACCTTGCAGCCCCGCCGCGCGGCGAACTGCATGATCGCCCGGCGAACCTGGTCCTTGCTGTGATCGACTGCCGCTTCGAGTGCCACCGCTATGCCCCTTCAGCCGACTTGTGCCGCTCCCGGACGCGCTTGTCCGCCTCGTCGAAGGCCTGACTCGCGTCGTCGATGAGCCCCGTGTCCATCTGCTCCCAGACGTCGAGCACCTGCTTGGAGCCCGGCGTGAGAATCGACTCGCCCTCTTCCTCGCCGATCGACAGCATGGAGTCGAGCCGCTCCTGATACATCTCCGACGTGATCTTGTCGTTCTCGATCATCTTCTCCAGCGTCACGAGGTCGCGCTCGCCGATCATGCCCAGCCGCGAGCCCATCGACTTCGCCTTGTCGGCGTTCTCCCGCAGCATGCGCATCCGCGAGACGGTCAGATACTCCTTCGTGCGCATGTTCAACTGGCGGCCGGCCATGAGCTGCTCGGTCGTCTTCAGGTCGAACTCCTGCGCCAGGATGCGCCGCACTTCGGGCGATTTCTCCTGACGGCCCTTCTCGAAGATTTCCTGCTTCTTCGTCGCGCAGTCGCTGACCCGCTTGAGCAGTTGCTCGCGGTCGCGCCCCAGGAGCAGTTCCTGTCGCCGAAGCTCCTGCCGCGTCATCTGCGACAGGGACTTGTTTCGCTTTGTCAGCCAGTCGAATAAACCCATGCTCCGCCCGTTCTATCTGCTAAGACTCTGCGTCACTCCGCCTGCGGCCCGCTACGCTCGCGCGACGGCGCCTGCGTCTTGGCCGTCTGCGATTCGCCGACGGCCGGGGCCTTCTCCGGCGGGGCCTTTTCTTCGTCGCCGCCTTCGAGTTCCTTGAGAATCGCCGCCTCGTCGTCCGACATGGCCGACTGCGCCATGTTCACTTCCAGACTGCTCACCAGGTCGTCGCTGGCCGTCAGTTGCTCGAGCATCTCCTCGGCGTTCACCGCCGCCTCGGTCAGCTCCTCGCTCGACGGCAACTGGGCGATGCTCCCGGTCTGGGCCAGTTGGAGATTGTGAATGTGGGTGCTGATGATGTTGATCTGCTTGGACAGCAGCGCCGCGCTGGTGTTGCACCGGCTGATGTCCTTGCGCATGTGGGAAATCTGCGCGGCGATGCGGCGCTTGATCACGTTCGACGTCGCCGTCTTGCCCTCATCGACGAGTTGCGTCTCCTTCTTCTCCAGCTTGCCGATGTCGTCGTACATCCGGTTCAGCCGGTCGGACAGCGCCGCCCGCCGCTCGGAGAGCAGGTTGATCTTCTTCGCCTCGTCCCCTTCACTGGAAAAGAGACTGCGAACCCATTCGAACATCGACATCGAACCAACCTCCTCGCCCGAGTACATACCCGCGCCGCGGAAGAGCAGAAATTCGCCGGATCGCTTCGAGACGCGCAGTTCCGGGTCGCTCTTTGCGGCGGTTTCAAACGCCTGCTGCACCACCTTGACCGGCAGCTCCAGCCGCGCCGCCATGCTGCTCGCCGACAGACCGCCGGTCAGCAGATCGGTGCTCCGCTCCTCGATCTCCCGGCGAACCCGATCGATCTTCTGAGCGACATTCTCCGGATTAAACAGCTTCAGCAGCCGTTCGTCGATCTTCCGCCCGGTCGATGATATTTTCCACCCGCCGGCGGACGTCGGCTCCACCAGCACCAGGGTCACATTGGGAATATCGAGCGGCGCGCGATACACACTTTCTTCAAAGCCGCTCGGGCTGCACACGCCGATAACATGCGGCGCCCGGAGGTCTGTCGTCAGCGACCGAACGTGCGACGCCAACTGCGCCAGCGTCACCGGGCCGGGCGGCGTGTCCGGCGTCAGCAGCGGCTCGGGCGGGACCAGTGTCGTCGCGACCGTCACCCCCTGGAGCTTCCGCCAGAAGAACAGACGCCGCGCCCACTGACGAATGACAAACCCCTTGCCCTGCGGCAACTCGGCGGCCAGCGCCCGATCGTGCAGATGCCGGTCGATCATCGCCGCCCGCACGCGCTCGCCGGAGTCGATCTCCTGAAACGTGGTGAGCTTGCCGCGGTCGTAGCGCGATCCCGCCTCGCGGATGTTCTGCTGAACCCCCGCGAGATAGGCCGACTCCAGTTCTTTTGCGCGCTTTGCCGCGGGGTTTACCATGTGTCTGGGCTCTGTGCCTCGCCGCGATGGCCTCTCCCAAGGCGCTCGCCGGGCGGTGTTGAACTCTATGAGGGCCGACCGCCGTCGCGGCCGTGGTGGCCGCACATCCGGCAGAATCTGGCGTGACCGGGATTCATGCTCCGGCACCGCGGACGCGGGCAGCGCCAGGGCTGCGTCATGCTGTCCTCATATATTGAATTGTCGCCTTCCCCGTACATATTGTGCAATCTGTCCGACCCTTCCCAGCCGGCTCCGCGAATCACCCTCAAAAAGCAGTAAAACACGAAGATGCTGAACCCGAGGAAGAAGACCACGGCGAACAGCGGCATGCCTGTGGACCAGATAAACATCAATCATCCCCCCGCCGCCATCAGCTCGCCGCCGCAATGGATGCAGAACCGGTCATCCGTCTCCGGATAGCCGCCGCATTGAGGACACTTTCGCAGGCTCACCGCCAACTGCCTGCCGCACGAGATGCAGAAATTGTCCCCCGCCTCGGTCGGCGCCTTGCACGATGGGCACGTTGCCCCGGACATCGGACGCGGGGCCGCCGCCTTGCTCATCGGAATCGGCGGAATCGGCGGCGCGCTGACCGGCCGTGCCTCGGACTGACCGATCGTCCGCAAGACATCGCCTGCGCCGGGGAAGCGCCGCTCGCGCCGCGTATAAAGCCTCGCAAAGACAGGATCGATCCACGGCGGCAGTCCCTCGCGCAGATGCGACGGCATGTCGCTGCCGCTTGGCCGCTGACCGGTGACCAGTTCAAAGAGCACGATGCCGACGGCGTACAAATCGCTCCGCGCGTCGGTCACTTCGCCGTCGCGCTGTTCCGGGGCCATGTAGGCGATCGTCCCGGAGATGCTCTTGCCGTCTTCGGCGAGCAGACTGCCCGACTGCATGATGCTGTTGGCCGTCACCTCGCCCGCGCGACCGAGCCCGAAGTCGGTGACCTTCACGTCATCGACGCCCAGCTCTTCGACGGGCTTATCCTTGCCGCCGGCGATCAGAATATTGGCGGGCTTGATATCTCGATGAATGACGCCGTTGGCATGGGCGTGCTCGAGCCCTTCCAGGATGCCGCGCAGGATCCGATGCGCCGTTCGAACCGGCATGCCCTCGGGATACCGCTTGATCCACCCTTCCAGCGAGAGACCGTCCACGAACTCCATCACCAGGTACGGGGTCTCCGCATACGGGTCGAGGCCGATCGCCCGGACGATGTTCTTGTGGCGCAGGCCGTGGATCGTGCAGCCCTCTTTTTGAAGATTGCGCACGAACTGCGAATCGGTCGGGACCTTGATGGCGACGATCTCTTCCTTCCAGACGTGGTGCCGGGCCTTCCAGACCTGTCCGAAGCTGCCCGCGCCGACCATCTCGACGAGGACGTATTCGCTGATGCGGTCGCCGGCTTGTGGACCGTTCATGCTCTACCCTTCATGGACGATGGGGCCACTGACGAAAGCGCGTGTCGTGCGTCATGGTTCGACATGCCGCGCCAGCGACTCGCAAATGACGAAATTATAGGCCGCTGCGGCCGCGAAACCAACGATCAGCACGAACCATGCGAGGCTGCCCGAGACACGTCCGCCCGCCAGCCACAGCGCGAGCACAATATCCAGTAGACAATACGTACCGAGCAGCCCCAGGCTCACGATCGCCGCGCCGGAAGCCGTCGTCTGCTTGGCCTGTATGGCAAGCAGCGGCCGCATGAACAGGTAACACGACCACGGCAGAGCGGCCACGACCACCAGCCAGATCAGCGTGTACTTCACGACGTTGCCGAAGGCCTTGACCGAGTCGGGATTCTGATAACACCAGAACCCCCCCGCCGCGACAGCGATAAAGATCGCCGCCGTCGCCACCTTGGCCCCCACGAACTTGCCAATGTCCGCTAGTATCACGCGAGACTCCTCACGATCCGCCCCATTTTGAATATACCACACCCCGCCACGCCGCGGGCTTACAAACCTGTCTTGTGTTTGGAACGGCTTTTCTTCGCGGAAAGGCCGAATTCTTATGCGTGATCGCC
>CAZCGF010000177.1:0-4309 GCA_964498115.1 uncultured Planctomycetaceae bacterium
GCTGAAGCCGCTCCAGTTCTGGTTGAGCTGGTTCGTCGTGTTCGCCACCAAACCGCCGGGCGTCACGCGCCATCCCCAGCCGATGGAGACCTGGCCAAGACCGGTGGAGTTGATGCGGAACGTCCCCACGTTGTCGTCGAGGGTCAGAGAGCCGGACTGGTAGCTGTTAAAGAACGAAAACGCCCGCCAGCCGCCCAGTGCCGCAGAGGGGCTCTCGTAGCCGACAACTTGCTGGGTCGAATTAAGAACCACCCCGCCGTCGGTGAAGTCGTCGATCAATTGCCCGCGAACCGGGGCCGCAGCGGCTACGAAACTAAGGGTCAGGCTAAGTGTCCAGATAATCCGGGTCATGGCTGGCGCTCCTTTTTTTTGTACCAACGCACGGGCGCCGGACATCCAATCCAGCGTCCCGAACTTCAGTTCGCAAAACAGCGGAATAAGCCATCACGGAAATGAGATGAGGGATTGGAAAGTGGGAGAACTGCCGTCTGGGGCTGCAAAGTCACCACATGGGCAGAAATCCCGGATGGGCCCGGAGCGCAGGATTGCCCCGGGCCCGATCCGGAGGGGAGCAGGATTCAGCCATCTGCGTCGAAGCAGCTCTCTACTCTCCGACCCGAATTATCTTGCCCGAAATCGATCATCGGCCATACGATTGGTGAGTGCCAAAGGGCATCGGTCGTGCCAGGCCCGGGTTCACGCGATCGTAAAAGGCCGCTCAAGAAGCCATACGAAAATGTTAAGATGAACCCGCAAGGCGTCGGAACGGGCCATGGGGCCGCAAGCCGAGGGAAGCAGGTGTGGCGATGCAGGGCGACGGACGTGGGATGAAAGACCTCATTCCCGAGGTCTATGACGAGCTTCGCCAGGCCGCGGCCCACTTTTTTCGCCGGCAGCCCGCCGGATTTACCCTGCAACCCACCGAGCTGGTCAACGAGGCCTGCATGCACCTGATGCGCCACGCGCCGGACCAGTGGAACGACGCCCATCACTTCCGGGCGATCGCCACCAAAAAAGTCTGGCAGGTGGTCGTCGACCACATCAAGGCGAGGGAGTCGCAGAAGCGCGGCGGCGCGGGCATCCTAATCAAGAAAAACGCAACAGAGGGCGCCATCCCGGCAAAGGCCGATGCCGAGGCGGAGCCCCAAACAGACGAGCCGGCTAAGGGCCGTTGGAAGCGCATCCCGCTCGAAGACGTTTCCATCGACTGGCAGGATCAGACGATCGATCTTCTCGATCTGGCGCAGGCTGTTGAAGAGCTCGGTGTCGAAGGCAGCCGGCTGCGCGAGGTGGTCATGCTCCACTGGTTCGGCGGCATGAAGTACGCGGACGTGGCGACGATTCTCGGAGTCAGCGCGAGCACGGTGGAGAAGGACTTCCGCTATGCACTGGCCTGGCTGGGCCGGCGATTGTCGGGAGACTCTCAAGGTGCGAACCCGGTTTCATGAGAAGGTGCAGGCGATTGTGATCGCCGCTTCGGAACTGCCCCGAGATCAGCAGGCGGCGTACATCGCGCGCGCGGCGGGCGCGGACGAAAAGATTCGCGCCGAAGCCCTGTCGCTCCTGCCGTATTTCTCTCCGCGTGAAAACGATGATCCGAAGTCGCCCTGCGGCCGCGCGTTCGACGGCGGGACGACGACCTTTCGCGACGAGTTCGGCGGCCCGGTCGATGAATCCGAAGAGCCGATGGAATCGCTCCGGTACATCGATCAGTATCGCGTCGATTGCGTGCTGGGCCAGGGCGGGATGGGCGTCGTCTATCGCGGGCAGCACGTCACATCTGGCAAGACGGTGGCGATCAAGGTGCTTCGCGCGTCGTTATGCGATGCGACCGATCGCCGGCGGTTCGCCTTTGAAGCCGAGATCATGCGCCGGCTCCATCATCCCGGCATCGCCTCGATGATTCACGCGAACATGACCGAGAGCGCCTTTCACGCCCGGCCGTATTTCGTCATGGAGTACGTGCGCGGCGTTCCGCTGACCGACTATGCCCGGGAGCGCGGTCTCTCTTCGCGCGAGCGGCTGGCATTGATGACGCGCGTCTGCGAGGTCGTCGAGTATGCCCACGAGCGCGGCATCATCCACCTCGATCTCAAGCCGAGCAATATCCTCGTTGACGATGAGGGCCGGCCGAAGATTCTCGATTTCGGCATCTCGCAGGTCATGTCGATTCCGCTGCCGTTTCTTCGCGAAGAGGGCGGGCCGGTGGCCTGCACCCCGCGCTATGCGAGCCCGGAACAGCTCAGCGGCCGCCCGAGCGCCTTGACGCCGCGTTGCGATGTCTATGCCCTGGGGATGATTGCCTACGAGCTATTGACGGGGCAATTGCCGTCATACGAGGCGGGGCGGATCCTGCTGAAGCTCTACGATCTGCAACTGAGCGATCTGCCCGATGCCGATGTCAACCGCACGCGTGAGTTTCGATATTACATCGGCTGCATCCTGGCGCGGTCGCTTCATCGAACGGTGAGCCGGCGGTACCTGTCGGCGGGGGCGCTGGGGGCCGACCTTGAGGCGCTGGGCGAGTGTTTCGTGCGCGTTTCAAAGTGGGCTGCGCTGACGAAGTGGCTGACGCCGGGCTCCTGGCGATCGGCCAAGTCACCTGTCGATCGCTGGCAGCGAAGCAGCGTGGCCGACCCGCTCTATGCCGTGCTGCGAATGCGGCTGGCGGCGTCGATGGAGTCCATCTCGATGGACCAGCGCGGCGAGCAACTGTTCGTTGATTAACACGTCACTATTTTTTTTCTGCCGAGGGGCCGAGTCGTTCCAGATTGGCCTTGGCCGATTCGTAATCCGGCCGGATGCGCAGCGCCGTCTCAAAGCACTTCCTCGCGCCGGCTAGATCGCCCTGTCTGGCGAGGAGGATGCCAAGTTGATTTTGAACCATGAACAGCCCCGGATTGATCCTGACTGATTCGCGGTAGGCGGCTATGGCCCCGGCGTCATCGGATTGCGATTCCAGGCAGATTCCCAACCTCATCCAGAGTCGTGCATCGGTCGGTGATCGGCCGATCGCCGAGCGAAAGGCCTCGATGGCGCGCGGCAGGTCCTTGGCCAAGATGCACGTTTCGGCGAGCCGTGTCAGGATGGTGACATCTTCGGGAGCGCTCTCGCGCGCTCGGGCCAGGGCGCTGACGGCCTCGGCATACCTGCCGCCGGCGCGAAGCAGTTCGCTGAGCGCAAACATCTGGTCGGTGATCTGGGCGGGGGTGAGTGATAGCCCGGCGACGAGGCGCTCGGCCTCCGACGGGCGACCCCGCACGGTCTGCACGACGGACATCAGCACCCGGGCATCGACGTCATTGGGATAATGCTCGAGGGCCTTGCCGAGATACGTTTCAGCATTGTCGATCGCGCCGAAAGTGAGGAAGGTCCGGGCCATGCCGACCGAATACCACGGACGACCGACGCCGCCGATCAACTTCGCGAATCCACCGATGGATTCATCCGGCTCGGGCGATCTGGGCGTGAACGGTTTATTCGGGTCGATTCGGTAACGGGCGATCAGACTCGCGTAGGCAGGGAAGTCTCTGACATAGACGAGGTTTCGATGGTCGAGGTGGACAAGGGCCCATTGCGGATTGGCGGCGAGCTCGGCCAGAAGCCATCCGAACGAATCCCGCTGCACGATGACGGTACTGATGCCATATCGCGCGGCGAGGGCGTCAATGTCCGAATGGCCCGTGAAGTATTCCCGCAGGAACTCATCGCCATAGACCTCTAGTCGGCCGTCGATATAGACGCGGAACTTGTCGTGCGCGGCCCAGAGGAGATAGTTGCTGTCGCCCATCGAGGCATAGACTTCCGGCGATGCTCCGGCCTCTCTGAGAAACTCGACCGCCTGTCGCGGGATGTTCTGCTCGACAACGCCCAGGCCGGCGCGACGGTTGTCGCTTTGAGACTGCGAGAAGCGATTCGACGCGGCGTACCAAGCAAAGCAAGACAAGGCGACGGTCAGCGCCATTTGGCCAAACGGGGTGAACCGGCTTTTTGCCAAGGGGGCCGCTGGGTCTCTTGCGGCGCGGCGCGCGACATTGTCGCTGAGATTCATCAGCGCGGCCTGCGCGGCGACCATGGAGAACAGGGCGAGATTCCGGATCGACGTCAGCGCGAGGTAGGCGAAAGCGAGGAAGACCAGCAACCGCGCTGCGGGGTGCCGCCGGCCTTCGGTCAAAAAAGTGCCAAGGCCGAGCACGAACAAGATCGCGGCGGCCCAGACGATCCACGACCATGTGTGAATCGGCAGGCTGGTCAGGCCGCGCAGCTCGTCAATGTGCTGCGAGAGGAAATGACTCTGACGCGACTCGGC
>CAZCGF010000177.1:4409-9171 GCA_964498115.1 uncultured Planctomycetaceae bacterium
GCCAGCGGCATGAACCACAATCCGCGGCGGCACCGGTCGGAGGCGAGCCGTTCCAGCGAGACGACAAACGTGGCGAGGAAGAGATAAGTAATGAGTTCCGGCCGCACGGCAAACCGGCCGACGGAGGCGATGACCGCAAGCGCGAGAAGAACCGGCCCGGCGAGTGAGTTCATCGCGCGACGCGCCGGCCATGCAATCATCGCGAAGGTTACAAGGAGAATGAGCGTCTTACCCGCGATGAGCAGCCCAGGTCCGCCCCATTGCCAGCCCAGGTATGTCCCGAGGCAAAAGAGCCAGCGAAGCTCAATCCACTCGTGGCCGGTGACCGTGTACGAAAAGACATCCGCAGTGGGGACGCGGCCGCTTTCGAAGATGAGTCGTCCGGTGGAAAGCTGCCACCAGATATCCGGCGACCAGATGCCCTCGACGGAAAACGCCAGGATGACCAATGCAACGCCGATCAGGGATGCAATTGCAGGCGCCGACCATCGTGCCTTGGCCATGCCGGGTTGAGACATCGGGCCCAGTATAGCTCAGGCGGCAGGCGAATGAAGAGGCCAAAGGCGAGAGGGGAGTCAGGCCTCTGCCCCTCGCTCGGCCGGTTGGATTTCTCCGGGCGGATACAGACTGATCAGGGAACGATCGCGTCAACAAACGCCTGAATGTCCGCTGAATTGGTCAGCGAATCGTCGTTCACGTCCGCGCGCTGGGCATGCAGCGGGAGCATCGGACTGTCGACCAGCACCGCCGCGAGCGCCTCGGCGTCGTCGGTGTCAACGTCGCCATCGAGATCGATATCGGCACGGGAGAACAGCGCCACGGTCCCGGCGACGAGATAAGCCTTGCCTCGGGCGCTGCTGTCATTCGCGGCGGTGAGGAGGTGGTCGATCTTTCCGTCGCCGTTCACGTCGCCCATCGAGTTGGCATCAAAGCCGAGCTGGGCGAGTACCACGTTGTGGGTGAAAGTCTCGAGCAGCCCGCCGGTGCGACCGGAATAGACGAAGGCCTTGCCCGCCTGATTTCCACCGACGCCGCTGATCCATGCAGCGAGCAGGAGATCATCCCATCCGTCCTGATCGACATCGCCCGCCATCCGGCCGATGCCGAAGCCGCCGTTTGCGTCGCCGGTGAAGGTCCAGAGGATCGCGCCGGTCGCCCCGGAATAAATGTGAGCGCGGTTGACGTTGTAGTCGGAAACGTAATAGTCCGGCGTCCCGTCGTTGTTGACGTCGGCCTCGCCGTCGACAAAGAACTGGCCGAAGCGCGAGGCCGGCGGCGGCGGAATGTGCGTGCGAATGGCAGCGACCGTGCCGCCCAATAGACAATCGGCCCCTGAATAGACGTAGGCGCGGCCGGTGCCGAGCGTCGTTCCGACCCCTGCCGTCTCGGCGCCGACGCACAGGTCGGCAATCCCGTCTCCAGTGATGTCGCCGATGACATCGACGCTGCTGCCCAGGTGATCGTTTCCGTCGATGCCGTTCATGCTGCATATCAGCGTCTGCGCGGGAGCGCCGGAGTAAACATACGCCTTGCCGGAGTTGCTCCCGCCCACATCGTTGAGCTGCGCCCCGATGAGAATATCCGAGTAACCGTCATTATTGAGATCGCCCACGCCCTTGACCGCTGAGCCGAACGAATCGCCGTTGAGCTCGCCGAAGTAAGTACGTAGCAGCGAGCCGTTCGCACCGGAGTAGATGTAGACTCTCCCTTGAAGCGTCGACGGCGCGCCGGCGACGATGTCGGTAACGCCGTCCATGTTGACATCGCCGGCCGGTCCGATGCTCGTGCCGGTGCGGGAGTTGCTGATCGTGCCGTTGATCGGCGGAAAGACCAGCGCCCCGGTGGCGCCGTTATAAACGTAAATGCGACCCGTGTTGGTGCCGCCCGCATCGTTGCCGGGGGCAGTGATGACGAGATCATGCACGCCGTCGCCGGTGATATCGCCGATGTCGTCGGACACCCAGCCGAACTGATCGCCCGCCGCTTCACCCGTGAAGGTATGGATGACGACCGTACCGGGTTCGACGAATTGTGCGTGCGAGGGAATTGTCAGGCCGAGCACGGCGATAAGACAGGGCACGATGGCGCGGGTCACTTTTTGAATTCCATTGGTCTGATCGGACATGGCAACTCTCTCCTGCTTGTAACAGGGCCGCACACGATTGAACGGTCGCGGCCGATGAATGTTCGATTGGCTTGCCTGGGAAAGCGGACAGCGCTTCGGCAGGTATGTCGGCGCGCACCGGTAGATGCGCTTATGGGGCCTGCCGTGATGAACCGCACCGCCAAGCCCCCTTGGGTCGGCTTGGGTCTGTGTTCGGCGATGTGGTATAATCACAAACGCGAGATTGACCCTCCCGACCCGACACCGGGACCACGAAAAAAATTCCCGAGGCGTCCAATTTCATGTCGACCAATGATCAAATCCCCACGAAACCGGTGGAAACAGCCGTCAAGGCTCGGTTGTGCCTGGACGAGCTGCTGCCCGAGGCGTACGCCGAACTGAAGGCCCTCGCCCGGCGATCTCTGTCTCGCGAGCGATCCGGCCACACGTTGCAAACAACGGCCCTGGTGCACGAGGCCTATCTGCGGCTGCTCAAGCACGACCGCATTGAATGGACAGGGCGGACCCACTGCGTGGCCGTTGCGGCGATGGCCATGCGGCGCATCCTCGTTGAAGACGCCAGGGCCCGGGCTTGTTCAAAGCGAGAGGGTGACCGGCTGCGCGTCAGCCTGACCGGTCTGGCGCTGGACGCCGACGGCGGCGTCGATCTGCTTTCACTGGAAGAGGCGATGGCGGCATTGTCACTGGAGGACCCGCGAAAGTGCCGCGTTGTGGAGCTGCGGTTTTTCGCCGGGCTGAGCGAAGCGGAGACCGCCGACGTCCTCGGCATAACGACGCGGACGGTCGAGCGGGATTGGCGATATGCCCGGGCATGGCTGTTTCGGTTTCTCTCGGATGCGAGCCCAGAGCTTGAGGCGTGAGTAGCCCGATGAATCGACGAACCGCCGATGAGGTCTTCAACGACACGCTCGACCAGCCGGTCTCGGCAAGGGCGGAGTTCCTCCGGCGGGCATGCGGCGATGATGTCACGCTGCGCCGCGAGGTCGAGTCGCTGCTGTCCGCGCATGATCGCGCGGACGACTTTATGGCGGCATCCCGCTTTGCCGTGCAGCCGCCGAAGCAAGAATCCGACTGCGACGATCCAGCCAATCTCATCGGCGAGTCAATCGGCCGCTATCGCATCATCGAAGTGATCGCCGTTGGCGGCATGGGCGCCGTCTATCGCGCATTGCGAGAAGACAACGGCTTCGTGCAGCAGGTCGCCATCAAGCTCATTCGACGCGACATCGCCACGCCGGGCATGATTCGCCGGTTCCAGAAAGAGCGCAGCACCCTCGCGGCCCTGGAACATGCGGGCATCACGCGTCTGATCGACGGCGACACCACGCCCGACGGACTGCCGTACCTGGTCATGGAGCTGGTCGACGGTAGCCCGATCGATGAGTATTGCGAGACGCACGAACTCACCATTGACGAGCGGCTTCGGCTGTTTCTTGGCGCCTGTGATGCCGTTCAGTTTGCGCATCGGCACCTCGTCGTGCACCGCGACCTGAAGCCCGCCAACATTCTCGTGACCGCCGAAAAGTCGGTGAAGCTCTGCGACTTCGGCATTGCCAAATTGCTGGAGCCGGAGACAGAGGGCGCGGGCGGCCGCGAGACCATCGGCGTTCTTCGATTGCTGACGCCGCAGTACGCAAGCCCGGAGCAGGTATCCGGCGGGCGACTCACAACGGCGACGGACATTTATTCACTCGGGGCGATCCTCTACGAATTGCTCACGGGTTGCCCGGTTTGGGAGTCGGACGAACGCCGACAACGCGCGGCCGCGCCGGGAAGAATTCATGATGAGCCCATGCGACCCTCATCGCGCATTGTCAGGCGGCCGGGAGACGTCGCTAAGACTAATATGCCCGATGACGGTGCTGCGAGTCAGATCGCTCGCCGATTGCGCGGCGACCTCGACACGATTGTCCTCAAGGCGCTTCGAGAGCGGCCCGAGGAGCGCTACGCATCCGTCGAGCAGTTCGCCGAGGACATTCGGCGTCACCTGTCCGGGCTTCCGGTGCTCGCAAGGCCGCAGACTTTGTCCTATCGGGCAGCGCGATTCGCGCGGCGTCATCGTGCCGGGCTGATCGCGGCCGCTGTGGTGTTGGCCTCGCTGGTGACAACGATCGCGGTGACAGGGCGCTCATTGATTCGGGCGAGGAAGTCCGAGGTGATTGCTCGCCAGCGACAGCAGGACGCGGAATCGTCGAGTCTCAAGGCGCGGCGCGTCGGCGCCTTCCTTCAGGAGACCCTGGCCAACGCGAATCCGCTTCGTGCAGGCGGTCAGACGACGATCCTCGATCTGCTGGCCGACGCGACAAGTCGAGCGGCGACGGAGTTGCACGACGAGCCGGCCGTCGCGGCCGAAGTCTATCTCACCATCGGAAAGACCTACGGCAAAATCTGGCGATGGAAAGAGGCGGCCTCGGCGCTGCGAACATCGCTGGCGCTTCACCGGGCACAGTACCCTCACGATTGCGAGGAACTTGCCGATTGTCTCTCCTGGTATGGCAGGGCGCTGACATTCATGGGCGACGGTTCCGCGGTCGAGATTCAGCGAGAGGGACTGGCGATTCGAGAAAAGCTGTACCCGCCGGACCATCCGCAGATCGCCGAGGGCGAAGGTTGCCTGGGCTATGCACTGTGGAACAT
>CAZCGF010000178.1:0-9108 GCA_964498115.1 uncultured Planctomycetaceae bacterium
AAAGGAAAGAGCAGCTTTGCAAATGAGTAATCCCCACCCCCCGCCGCGCATGACATGACAGCCAGAAACCAGGCAATTCCCGTAATCGGAATCGACCCCAGGAACCAAACGAAAATCGACGCTACACGCCGGCGGCGCAGCAACGGGTGCTCCGGTGGTCCGCTGAAAGTCTGATCATCGCGTGGGTTGAATCCCTGGCCGCACTCTGGACATCGCGGCTCGGGAAGCGCGTCCAATGGATATCCGCAGGCCCTGCAGAACATGGACGGTTCGTTCGGCATTTGGCGAACAACGAGAACAGAGTGATCGAAACGCCTCGCGTGAGAAACCGGGGGAGGCCGGCTTACGACTCAGAAATCTGCTTCTCAAAAATGATCAGATTCTCCGTCCGGTCCGGGTCCCATCGCACGCCGACGATATCAAAGCCCATCTGGATCGCCATATGCAGGATCGCCCGATGCGCGTTGTGGCACTCCATGCGAATCCAGTGGTAGCCGTGCTCCACCGCCCAGCCCATCTGCGCCTCGTGAAGCTGCGTGGCGATCGCCGTTCGCCGAAAGTCGGTATGAACGCCCGTTAGCCACGAAAAGAAAACCGTCGGCTTCAACTCAAAACCCGTGGCGAAGCCCACCGGCCGCTTGTCCACCTGCGCGACCAACAGCAGCGGGTTATAGCGACCCACCAGCCGGCGCCGGAAGAATTCCACGTCGTGCGGCGGCCGAAAAATCTCGTTGTATAGATCGGCGATCAGCGGCAGCTCACCCGGCCCGACGACAACCACTTCTGCATTTGCCATGACGCCACGCGCTTCTGAAAAAAGCGCCTCCACCCGATCGCGCCGCGCGGCACTTCGCCGCGCAGCAAAAAACCATCACCCATCAACAATCCATCTTATACCCGGGGATAAATCAACCCAAGCCCGGCTGCGGCAGTGACCCGCCCGGCGGAAGCTGCGGCTCCGGCCGCGAAACGACCGGTCGAGCCGTCTGCTTCGGCGGCAGATTCTCATCGGCCAGGATGCCCGAGAGCGTCGGACGGTTCAGCGTCTCGCCCTGACACAGCCGGCGCACTTCGTCGGCGTCCAGCGTCTCGTGCTTCAGAAGCGCCTGCGCCACCGCATCGACCTTTTCCCAGTTCTCGTTGATGATCCGCTCGGCATCTCGAAATGCCTCGTCGATCATCCGCCGAACTTCTTCGTCGATCAGCCGTGCCGTATCGTCGGAATACTCACGCTCGCGAATCAGAGCGTCGCGGTTCTCGTGCGGCGAATAGCGAACGAAGCCGAGCTTGTCGCTCATGCCCCACTCCAGCACCATCGCCCGCGCCGTGTTCGTGGCCATGTCGATGTCCATCGCCGCGCCGCTGGAGACGTCCCCGCAGTGCCGCAGCTCCGCGATCCGACCGCCGCAAAGCACGCGCATCTGAGTGCGGAGCCACTTCTGTCCATACCCGTAGCGGTCCTTCTCCGGCAGCGACATCGTCGCCCCCAGGGCCCGGCCGCGCGGAATGATCGTCACCTTATGCAGCGGATCGCCGTCCGGCAGCAGCAACTGGAGCACCGCGTGACCCGCCTCGTGATACGCCGTCGCCAGCCGCTCTTTCTCTTCGATCGTCCGGCTCTTGTTCGACCGGCCGTAGCGAATCTTGTCGCGTGCCTCTTCGAGATCGTCGTTCTCGATAAGGTCTTTGTTCTGCATCGTCGCCAGAATGGCGGACTCGTTGATGATCGCCGCCAGCTCGGCCCCGCTGAACATCGGCGTCCCTCGGGCCATCCGCATCAGGTCCACCCGCGGTGACATCTTCACCTTCTTGGCGTGGACCTTCAGAATCTCCAGCCGGCCCTTCACGTCCGGAAGCGGCACATAAACGCGCCGATCGAATCGCCCCGGCCGCGTCAGCGCCGGATCGAGAATGTCGTCCCGGTTCGTCGCCGCAATGACGATCACCTGATCTGAAGTATCGAATCCATCCATCTCGACGAGGATGGCGTTGAGTGTCTGCTCGCGCTCGTCGTGGCCGCCGCCGCTGTAGGCCGCCCCACGACGTCGCCCCACCGCGTCGATTTCATCCAGGAAGATGATGCACGGCGAGTTTTCCTTCGCGCTCTTGAACAGGTCGCGCACCCGGCTGGCGCCGACGCCGACAAACATCTCCACGAAGTCCGCGCCGCTGATCGAGAAGAACGGTACGTCAGCCTCGCCTGCGATCGCTTTCGCCAGAAGCGTCTTGCCGCATCCCGGCTCGCCCACCAGCAGCACGCCGCGCGGAATCCGACCGCCCAGCCGCTGAAACTTCTTCGGATGCTTCAGGAATTCAATCAGTTCGGCAACTTCTTCCTTCGCCTCTTCAACGCCCGCCACGTCCTTGAACGTGATGTTCGTCAGTTCCTTGTTGCTCACCCGATGGCGAGACCGACCGAAGCTGCCCAGCATCCCCGCCCCGCCGGCCGAAGCCCGCAGATGACGGAAGATCATGAAATACACAAAACCGAAAACCAGGATCCACGGAACGATCCCGATCAACATGTTCATCAGCGGAGCGCTCGACGGCTGATAAGTCACCTCGGCCCCCGGCGCCGTCCGGCGAATCTTCGCCTCCACCTCAGGAACCCGGCCGAGCGTGTTATACGCAACCTTGAAGCGCCGATTGGCGACACCCTGAGGAAGTCCCTGCGCCGTCGCGGAATAGGTCCCCGTGATCTCGTCGTCCTTGACGAGAATCTTATCGAACTTGCCGTTCTCAGCGTCCCTCCAGAACGCATCGATGGTGATCTCTTTCGGAGACGTGTAACCCTGCGAAACAACGAGCGCGATCATCATCGCGATCATCAGGAACCCGATCCAGCTCATCACCCCGCGCGACATCTTCATCCGCGGAGGGGGCATCCCCTTCTGCGGAGGGCGCTTGGGACGGCCGCCTTGCGGGTCCTGCTGCTCATCTGGTGGTGGGCCGTTTTCAGCCATGAAGCTCCCAGATCTCTTGACGGTCCTGTATCTTACGAACGCCCGACAACGGGGGATCGTGTTATCGTCTATCGGATTATAGTCGGCGAGCCAATATCACCAATCTGTGGTCCACAGTTCTTCGATCATCCGCTCGCTCACCCGATCCATGGCCCGCTGGCTCGCGTGATAGAAATCTTCCCCCAGGGGCGGAATGTAATCCACGGTCTGCACATAGTTTGGGCGATCTACAAGAACCTCGTTGGTGCGAAGATCTTTCCACTGAAAGCTCAAAACCACGGTCGAAGTCGTCTCCCGGGGTCGAACCGTCCGAAAATCCCGCCCAATTGTAGATTGCCGGACTTCCCGAATCTCCCCCGTCAGGATCGTGTCCGCCAAATCCTTCTTTGCCAGCTTGAATGGCGTCTCCGATTCGATCCGCTTGGCCAGCGCCTCAGTCAATTGCAATTCCAGCCCCCGGCGAAATTCCTTCGACTCGAAAATATCCAGCGCAACCGTTCGAATCCGGTCGTTCCGCGCATTCTGCGTCCGAACCACCGCCGTCCGATCGGTCGAATACCCACAACCCGAAATCATGACGACCGTCGCCAGCACCGCGCTCGATGCGCCCAGCGCGCGCCGTCCCTTTCGCAAAGCCAGGTCGTCGTCGCCGGATGTTGATCGGGTTTGAATCGTCATGAAAAGCCGCATCGCAGGACCGGCCGGGATTATATCCGCCGCCCACCCACTCGCAACGCGGGCACGTTTCTCCCAGCCCACCGCGTAAAACAGCCTTCTGGTGCAGGTGCCCCGGGATTCCGGTCTCGCCCGTCCCTATCGCCGCCCCGATCAATAGAAAATCGTCACAATCAAATGCTGCTCGACGTGCTTCGCCTCAAACGGCCCGACCGTCGTGTTCACGGACTTGATGTAAATCTCCGGATGCGAGTCAATCCACTCGTTGATCTGGTCGTCCATGTGCGCGAGCGCCGCCGGCGTCAGCTTGCTGTGAAATGTCCGAATTCGCGTCGCCGCCTCAGTCGGCCCCGATACACCGCGCTTCAGTTTGGCGTCATGATGGGCCCCCGCCAGCGTACTGCCTTCCGCGAAGCTCCGAATCTTGGACGACGGTTGATTATCCCCCGGCTGGTCGTCTCCCTCCAGCATCAACTTCTCTTCCGCGGCCGCCGCCGCACGCTGCGCCTCCATCGCCTCCTTGCGCTTCTTGTCCACGCATCCCGGACAAAGCAGCACCCCGTGAACAAGCCCCGCCTGTCGATTGACAATCTGGTCCGCGGTGATGGCCGCCCCGCATCCCTCGCAAGCCTTGGCTGCTGTCTCACTCATGCGATGCTGCTCCCTCCCGCGCGGTACGCGCGTCACCCCGCGCGCAACTGGAATCAACCGCATCGCGAGGCAGCCCCCATTCTAGAAGATTCTTCGTATGAGTTACAACCGCCGAATCACGGCGTCGTGAAGGTACGCCCCGCTGTCATCGCCAGCCCTGTCACCAGAATCGTGACCGAGCACACTCCAACAGTCGTCCCGATCAGCGCCAATGCCCCGCCCGGAATACGCAATATGAGCACCGTCACGCACGCCGCCATCGCGAAACACGCGATCGCCGGAACAGGCATCGACCACGCCAGATCGAGAATCGCAAACAACACCAGCACCGCCAGCGATCCATACTTCAGATGCTTGTGCGCCAGCGCCACGCGACGACCCGACAGGAGAAAGATGCCCGCGATTCCCACACCATACGCAATCCCAACCAGCCACGGACGCGACGAATCCGACGTCCGGTGAATCTCGCAAAGGTGAAACAATCCCATCAGGATCGCGAACGCCGTCATAAACGCTCGGGCAATCAGAAACCTGTTGATGCTGAACCACCTTAGAGGGTTCCGCCGGTCCTTGACCTCGCGCATGACCGGCAGAAACGCCGACTCGTCCAGCGGCATCGCCGCGCCCGGCGCCGCCACCACCGTCGTCCCGTCGGAAGATTGGATGTCCAGTCGAAATCGAAACTCCCCCGCCCGAAACGACTGCTTCGTCCCCAGCTTCCCCCGGACGATCCGCTGCTTATTAATCCACGTGCCCGATTCGCTCTTGGCATCTTCCAGGATGACTGTGCCGTTTTCCCCGAGGTTCAGCCGGCAGTGAATCTGCGAAAGCCCATCGGCATCCAATGCCAGCCAATTCCCGCTGGCCTTGCCGATGCGCAATTCGTGCCCGACCGGCATGATGAACTGCTCGCCCACCCAGAACGGCCCCTCCATCACCGTCAGAACCGCCCGGCTCGATCGGCCTGCGGAATCTTCCAGTTCCAGCGTTAACTCCTTCTTGCAGAGCGGGCAATTGACCGTCACAACAAGGTCAAGCTGGTCACAATCGAGCGGATTGCCACAGGGGCAGCAAACGACGAGCGCCATCCAAAAACTCCTCCCTAAACGCTCCGGCGCTCCATTCTCGCGTTCAACCCCCCGATAGGCAAGGTGTTTAACGCCCCGAGCGAGTCCGAAATCCAAAAGGCCCACCGTCTCTTAGCCGATGTCACAATGGACGACACTGCGCGGAAGGTCCGCGCAGCGCAATACTTGCGCCTGTACAAAGATGATCTACGTCTCTGCATCGCTTTGGGTCCTCGTCATCATCCTCCTCGCCTGGGGCGTCGACAGGATCTGGAAGGGCCTCGCCAAGCCTCAGACCATCCGCGTCTTCCTCTGGCCCGGCGCGATGCTCGCCCAAATCGGCAGAGTCCTCGCCCTCCTCATCACTGGTGCAAAAGTCGTCAAGGCCCCTCCCGAAAATGGTGAGCCCGGCCCCGCAGCCGACTGGGCCCCGAAGATGCCCGTCATCGGTCCCATGGTCGTGGCCCTCGTACCCATGACGATGATCACGTGCGTCCTCTATTTCGTCGGCGTTCGGCTCGGATACGCCGTTGTCGAAAAGGTCCCCGCCTCCGCCGTCTCCACCGTGCCGCCCCTCACCCTCGCCGCATTCTGGGATCAACTGCGCGCCCTGCTCACGCTCTCGCAAGGTACGCTCGATGCCCTGCGTAACGCCGACCTCCAGCCGTGGAAGCTCCTGCTCTTCACGTATCTGATGATCTGCTTCACGGTCCGACTCGCCCCCTCCCCCGGAAATGTCCGCGGACACTTCGGCGCCATCGTCGTCATCGGCGTCGCCGCCGGTCTCGCCGGAACCGTGCTCACCGAGCTGCCCAACCTCATTCAGGGCGCATGGCCGATGCTCGCACTCGCCCTCGGCTGGCTGCTGCTCATGCTCATGGGCTCGCTGATCCTCCGCGCCGCTGTCTCATCCGCGAAAGTCATACTCAAGACCGACTAAGCCGCGACGGTACCTACATGAATCACGACTCACCTTCCAGTTCGCCGCCGCAGCCCTCCGACTTCCGACGCAAGATCGTCTCCATCGACTTTCTCAAAGCCGCCATCGACGCCGCAAGAATGAGCCCCGCCGATCGACCAGGCGCGCCTGTCTTTGTCCAGTGCCACGGATGCTTCGACATTGTCCATCCCGGCCACATTCGCTATCTCCAGTTCGCCAAGAGTCAGGGGAGCGTCCTGATCGTCTCCATCACCGGTGACGCCGCCATCGACAAGGGCAGCGTCCGGCCCTACATCCCCCAGGAACTCCGCGCCGAAAACCTCGCCGCCCTCGAACTGGTTGACTACGTCGTCATCGATCCCAATCCCACCGCGTCAAAGCTCCTCGCCACCGTCAAGCCCGACATCTACGTCAAGGGCGAAGAGTACGCCGTCAGCCGCGACCCGCGATTCCTCGACGAGAAGAAGGTCGTCGAGTCCTACGGCGGCCGCGTCCTCTTCTCCAGCGGGCAGGTCGTCTTCAGTTCCACCCGGCTCGGCGAAGGCATGGAGCGCAGCGCCGGCGACCGCGACGAGCTGGCCGATGCCCGGCTGGGGCACATGTGCCGCCGGCATCTCATCTCGTCCGATCGACTCGTGACAACGCTCGAAGCCATGCGCGGCAAGCGCGTCGTCATCCTCGGCGACCTCGCCATCGAGGAGTACGTCCTCTGCGACGCCAAGGGCCTCGCCGGTGAATCGCCGATGATGTCGCTCACCGAACTCGACCGCCGCGAGCACCTCGGCGCCGCCGCGATCCTCGCCGCACAGTGCGCCGCCCTCGGCGCATCGCCCGTCCTCATTACCGTCCTCGGCCGGGACGAGTCATCCACCCGCGCCGTCAAACAACTCGAAGATCGCGGCGTCACGATTCTGGCAGCGGCCCGGCGCGATGAATTGCCGCGACGCACCCGCTTCCTCGTTGATGACCAGAAGATGCTCAAGCTCGATCGCGGCGCCCCGCGGCCCCTCGACTCCGCCGGACAGCGGCGCGTCATCGACCTCGCCCTCACCGCCGCAGGGCACATCGACCTCGCCCTCTACTACAACGCCGGCTACGGCCTCTTCTCCTCCGGCCTCCTGGAGCAGCTCGGCGTCCAGCTTCGCGAACGCGCCCCGATCCTCGCCGGCATGGCCGCCGAGCCCAACGGCAGTCTGCTCCACATGACCGACGCGGACCTGCTCCACGTTTCCGAGCGCCGCCTGCGATCCGCCACCGCCGACTATGCCGGTGGGCTCTCATCGTCCGCCTACGACCTCATGGCCGCGACCAGCGCCGCCGGGCTGATTGTCACTCTCGGCAAGCGCGGCCTTGTCACCTTTGACCGGCCGACTCACGACCGCACCGACCCCGCGTGGATCGACCGCCTGCTCAGCGAGCATTTTCCCTCGTTCGCGTCGCACGTCGTCGATCGCCTCGGCGCGGCCGAGTGCCAGCTCGCGGTCGCGGCCCTCGCTCGGGCCGGCGGTGCAACGCTCATGCAGTCGGCCTACCTCGCCCAGGCCGTCGCGGCCCTTCAGATTGTTCGACAAGGCCCGCTCGAAGTCTCGCTCGATCAACTCGAGAACTGGCTCCGCCGCCGCCCCGAACTGGCCGACCCCGCCGCGAGCGACGCCGCGAGTTCGTCGAATCCCCAAACGAAAAGTGCCCCAACCACAAGTCCCCGACGACGAGCCCCGGGCTTCAGCCCGAGCGGATCGACGCCCACCATTTGCTCCCCCTCGTGAACAAAACGCCTCCAGGCCCAAGGTGACAATAGGCGAAAAAAGGGGCTGAGGGACCAAGGTGTCGAGGGTGAAGAGAATCGCGATGATCGCGCGCAAGTCTCGCACAATCGAAGGTGACATATAGTGACACACGCGATTTTTTTCGGCTGCAACTCTTGTGGCGGTCATGTGTTGGGGCGGTGCGACTTTTAGGTGGTTTTTGGTGAAATGGACCTGAGACCTGAGACCCGCGGCTTGAGGCGCTGAGGGGCCGAGGCAGCCGGACGCCAAAGAGCCGCGTGATGCGCAATGACTGTGGCATCGATCGGTCTGAGGACTTGCTGGGTTCGTATCGAGCACGACGGAATTACCTCCCGCACATCTACCCTTGCTCCCCGTTCGCGCCGATTGAGATGAGTTGCAACGATTCACGCGGAGTTTGCATCGGCCCGGCGGCCTCGGATTGAGCCCCGTTCACGGGGCTTGCCCGAAGGGTTGTTAGACCGGTCCTTTAGGGCCGGGACCGGTTGCGAGGGAAGCGCTCTCCCACCCCCCGCCGATGCCGCGTTCGTGATGAATCGAGGATTAACGAAGTGCGGCACCGGCGGGGGGTGGGAGAGTGTTTCCCTCGCAACCGATCCCGGCCCTAAAGGACCGGTCTAATAACCCTTCGGGCAAGCCCCGTGAACGGGGCTCAATACGCACCCGCAGGACCGATCCGAACTTCTCCCATATCGCTGCAAACCAACTCAATCCGCGCGCACGCCGAGCAAGCGTAGACATGCGGGAGGCGAAACCGTCATGCTCGGCATGCACTCAACGAATCCACGAAGTGAAGGCTCCGGTTTTCACGCGCACTTTCCAAAAAACCACCCAAAACGCGACACGCCCCAACACATGCCCGTCGCGCGAGTTGCAAGCGTCCCCCCAAACTTTTTTCGCCTATTGTCACCTTCAAGAACACATCGCCGCGCCCGATCAGAACCCACGCCGCAAGGCGTGGCCAGAGCGGCGCTCGACGCGAAACAGCGCTCAGGATCGCAGCACCGCCCGTGTACGAAGAGTTC
>CAZCGF010000179.1:0-9105 GCA_964498115.1 uncultured Planctomycetaceae bacterium
AGGGCTGGTCTAGTAGCCCTGCGGGAAAGCCCCCTGAACGGGGCTCGAGAACAATAGCCCCACCGCACCTGTCCGAACTCATCGCCGCCTCTCGGTGCCGGTTACCGACGAGTTTGGCCTCGCGTCTCGAATGGGAAACGCGATTCTTCGACTGATAGCCCCTTTCAACGCCCATCCCCGCAGGATTTCCAGGCAACGGCCCAAGCTCGGATCACAAAACCTAAATTTTTATACTCATTGTTCACGCCCATTGGTATATTGATATGGCAGAAAAGGGCCATTCAAAAAGGAGGTTCAAAATGACCGGGCCGGCAATCGACAAAAGTTCAACCTGATACGCCGCTTTGCAGAGCAAAACGACTCAGCGAGCATCGGTGGGCCTCTTGGCTGCGGCACGGGGCGCCGTGTCGAAAACACCGCCACACAGCACATTCTCTACTGCCTATCGAGATCGATAGGTTGTGCCCTGCCGTTGTTTTGTTGAGAATCGCATCGGCGACTTGCAATGGTGGTGTGGCGTGGCTCCCGTCTGCGGAAGCGCCAATTGGGTCAACCACGGATTTGCGGCCAGGGAGGCTCTCTTGCGTGCATGCACGCGTGCCGATTTTTGAACCAGTCTTTCCGGTCAGGCAAATCCCAAAAAGGGCAATCTTGGTGAACAAGCCCGAATCGCCGGCGAGATCGCGTCTTAGGAGGAAGGGCCAGGGGACCGAGGGGTCGAGTGAAGCTGCGTGTGCTCGCCATGAAGCCGTAAGGGCGTAAGTCATGGCGCCCGAGCCAAACTCGTATATGCGGCGCCGGCCCGCTCTGCCGGAAGTTCAATTGATGTCGGTGCGTACGCGCAGGCCGAGTGCCTGCGCTGCCAATGAAAGGACGCTCGGCGGTCGTACCCTGTAACTTGAAGACCGACGTGCGCCAGTGAATCCGATTTTCTCCTTTCTCGGCCTTGGGAGGTTCGCCGCGGCAGTCTGACTGCCGCGGCGCTTCCCGGGGAATGAGAACGGCAGGAACAACTCCGTCAACGCGAGTTGGTCCTGACCGTTCTGTCGAGAAAGGACAACGTCGGAATACGTTCAGTCGACCGGCCATGACGCCGGTCTGTGCTCACAGTCGAAACCTGTCATGGCCGGGTGACACGGATGAATAAAGGTCTTAGGACGAGCGATCATCAATTGCAGGAAGCGTCCTGCCCGAAGGGTGAACTGGGATGGCTCTTTAACATCGCCCACCTGCCACCCGGCGCCCAGCCGGCGATCTGCAGTTTCGCCGCCAGCTTTGACCTCACGCCGCGCGAGATCCAGATTGTCACCCTCATTTGCTGCGGCCTGAAAAACGAAACGATCGCCCGGACTCTCAGGCTGGCCATACCCACCGTCAGGTTCCACCTGCGCAACCTCCACCGTAAGACGGGCACGAGCGATAAGCTGGATGTGGTTCTTCACATCTGGAAGCACGCGATCGGATGCAAATGACGCTGCCAGGTCTCGGTAAAACGACTGTTCCAACGGTGACAAGGGTGATCGCCGATATCGCCGCGAAGTCGCGGTTGAATTCGCTGATTGGACTCAACAGGTACATTGCCGGTGACGCGTTGCTGTCACGATGGTTAGCTGTCAAAAGAGATGGCATCGCTTCGCCGACGTCCGACAGTGGTTTTATCGGCGTCGATGCGCATATTTCGGAAGCGTGCATCGAATGCTGTCTACATGGATTGGATGCGCGCTTGGTACAGTGAGATTGATAGTCACTCTATTTCGCGAACATTCCGAATCAAAGCTGTACTAACGGTATAGACAGCTAGTAACGCGGTAGTGCAAACCTGTAGCATGACGTAAACAGAAATGGGGAGAGACGTGCGCGTCGCACGAGTCACCGCCAGTGTGGGATCGCCTTAAGGAGGGGAGATCACCTATGTCTCAAAGGGCCAATCCGTGTTGCCTTGTTTCGGGGCGACACTCGTCGCCGACCTTTTTTTCAAAGCCGTTGTTCTTCCGCGATTCGATGGCGGCGAGTGCAATGAGTCGCTGCGCGCTCGCGCGCGTCGGCGCCGTTCGGTGCGCGGCGATGGCAGTTGCGCTCCTGCTCTCGTTTTCCGTGACGGCCGCGGCCGCGCCATTGGGCGTTGGTGGCCTGCTGTTCCCGGCGCCGGCGGAGCCGGATCCGACGGGCGGAGTGTTGGTCGCCGGCGGTGTTCCCGTGCCCTTCGCCAGCATTAACTACAGCGGAACGCTGACGTCATCCGTGATCGCCGGCGATCCGTCCAATCCATTCGGCGGCCTCACCTTCACTTATCTGCTGGCCTCCGATGCCACCAGCATCAACTTCATTTCCCGACTGACCGTCAACGGGTATCAGGGCTTCCTGACCGATGCGAGTTACCAGGCGCCGCCGGGCGGAGTTATGCCGGCCTATGCCGACCGGCTGACCCCCGACGTGGTGGGTTTCAGTTTCATTTCCTTCCCGATTGGGTCCGGCCTCATTACGCCCGGCTCGAACAGCGCCCTGCTGGTCGTGCAGACGGACGCCCCCGCATTCACGACGTCCTTCGCATCGGTCATCGACGGCACGGTGGTCTCACCGCCGACCTATGGGCCAATTCCCGAACCGGCCACGGCGGTCTTTGTTCTGTCGCTGCTTATTCTCCAGGTGAGGACGGGTCGACGGCCCCGCCGCACCTGTTCGTGAACAGATAATGAGTGAACTCTCGGGCGAGTGAGAGACCGGGATATTCAGTCCCGCGTAACACTGGGTGACACATTCACGGTGTCTTCGACGCACCGCACCCCACGATTCCCACAATCCCCTCAAGCCGAGCCCCCGGTCCTGCCGGGGGCTCTTTTTCATCGCCAGTACTGCCCTCTCCCCCAAAATCTGCGCGAGCGCTGAGCAAGTATCTCCTTTGCTATGCTAAGAGCCACACCCATCTCGCGCCCGCGCTGGGCCCCGAGGCGGCTTGCCGTTTGGCGACGGCCCACCAGCCGCCCACGTTTCGCCTTGTGTCACTGCTTTTGCATTCACGCTGGACTGTCTCTGGCTCCTCTGTGTCACCTTCCCAAAGCGTTTTTCAAGGACTTACAAACGAACTTTCCCGGAATTTGCCGTGCCCGTTCGGGCATACACCGGTTTTGTTTCACCTTAAGCGTTTTCACGCAAAACCGCCCAATTCACGAGTTGCCCCAACACATGCCCGTCACGCGAGTTGCATTCGCCCTCGAAGACTTTTTTCGCCTATTGTCACCTTGCAATTCATCGATGCCGCGGCCCATTCAGACCGCCGATCATCAGGGAGGGGTCATCTCTCGAATGCCTCCGCGCAGACTCGCCGCCTCCAAATCTCGACGTTTCGACTTTTCGATTTTTCGACTTTTTCACGCGTCATTCCAACACATGCCCGCCACAAGTGTTGGCACAATTCCCGCAAGGCTTGTGTCACCTTATGTCACCTTGGATATGTCTCGAAAAACCCGCTCAGGAATTGCCCTACGAGCCCAGCCCCACCAGCCAGTCGGGAGCGAATCGAACCGCCGCGTGCAGGATCGCCAGTGTGTACAAACCCGCGACGATGTCGTCGAGCACCACGCCCCATCCGCCGGGCAGCTTTCGCTCGATCAGGTTCGCCGGCCAGACCTTGGCGATGTCGATGGCCCGTTCCAGCAGAAACGCCGCCGCCACAAGCTGCCAGGTGCATGGCACGGCGATCATCGCCACCAGAAAACCGGGAATCTCGTCGATGACGTTCTTCTTGCTGTCTTTCTCGTTGAGGATGCGGTCGGTGCGATCGGCGACATATATGCTCACGGCGGTGAATACGACCGTGAAGCCGATGTACGGCCCGACGCCGATCTTCAGCCACAGCGCCAGCAGCAGATACAGCGGCACGCCGACGACGGCCACCGCCACCGTGCCCGACGCGAAGGGGACGAACCCGACATACGAGAGGGAGCCGACAAACAGGAGCACGCGCTGCGCGGTCGTTCGGGCGGCGGTGGTTTCAGGCGGCGATTGTGTCATGAGAAGTACTTCGACACGATCGGGCCGAGTCGCCGCCGAGTCTCGGCCGCCAGGGCCTCGCGCTTCGTCCACACCGCCATCGCCAACGCGCTCTGGCAGGTGCAGGCCGCGGGAGTTTGATCGACGAACCGCCGAAGCGCGGCGCGAATGAGCTGAACCGAGTTCGCCGTGGCGACCTCGACGTTATGGATGATCTCCTTGAGCAGGGCGGTTCGGTCCGCCCCGGGATCGTGGGGACGCCAGCAGTCGTAATCGGTCGGCAGCGCCACCAGGGCGTAGCACATCTCCGCTTCCCGGGCGAGCTTCGCCTCCGGCATGCAGGTCATGCCGATCAGGTCGCCGCCCCACGAGCGGTGCATCCGGCTTTCGGCCACCGTCGAAAATGCCGGCCCCTCCATGCACACATAAGTCCCCCCGTCGTGCAACGTTGTTTGCACCTGACCCCCGCTGTCCAAGAGAATTCGCCGCATCGCCGGACAAAACGGCTCCGCGAACTCAACATGCGCCGCAATCCCCGGCTCATCGAAAAAGCTGGAGCTTCGCCGATACGTCCGGTCGATGACCTGGTCCGCGATGACCAGATCGCGCGGGCGAATCTCCTCGCGCAGACTTCCCGTCGCCCCGCTGGCGATGATCCGCGTGACCCCAACCGACTTCAGCGCATAGATGTTGGCACGATAAGGCACCGCCGATGGTCCGAAGGTGTGGCTCGGACCGTGCCGCGGAAGGAAGGCGATCTCGACACCCTCCCACTTCCCCCGCGTGATCGGGGCGCTCGGCGGGCCGAACGGGGTCTCTACCGTCACCGCCTCGCCCCGAATCTCGCCCGCCAGGGCATGACCCAGGCCCGTGCCGCCAATGAGCCCGATGATCTCCGTCGCCATGCGCCGTGTCCTTTCCCGCGGCAGCGCCATCGCATCCGCTGTTCGTCGGCAATATCCGGCGAGCCGGGAAATCCGTCAAATCGCCGGCCGTTACCTCCATCATCGACTCGCGTAAACTACCGCCATGGCGGAAGCCCGGGCAATCTTCGATCAGCAGGAACTGGCCATCGTGCTGAGTCACTACGATCTCGGCAGGATCGTCGACCTCCGCGATTTCCCCCGCGGCTCGCATCAGGCGGCCAAGATTCTGGTCACCACCGACCGCGGCAAGTTCCTGCTCAAACGCCGACCCAAGGGCAAGGACGACCCGTACAAGATCGCCTTCACCCACGCGCTGCAACTCTACCTGGCCAATCATCACTTCCCGATGCCGCACCTGATCGGCACCCGGGCAGACAACAACTCGATGCTCAAGATCAGCGACTGCATCTACGAGGTCTACGAGTTCATCGATGGCGAGCCGTACGACGCCGGGATGCTGGCGACCTACGAGGCGGGCAAGACGCTGGGGCTCTACCATGCCCTGGTGAGTGCCTATCAGCCGGAGTATCCGCCGCCGCCGGGCACCTATCATGGGTCGAAGGTGGTGCACGATTCGATTGCGAAGATGCAGGCCGTCCTCGCGAAGCGCCCTTCGGCGGTGGGGCATGAGGATGAACTCGCGGCGACCATCGGCTCGCTCCGCGAGACATACGCCATGGCGGCGGCGCAGGCCAACGAGCTGGGCCTGCTCAAGTGGGAGCCGCAGATCATCCATGCCGACTGGCATCCCGGAAACCTGATTTTCGATGAGCAGCACGTCGTCGCGGTTATCGACTACGACGCGGCGCGCGTCGCCCCGCGCGTGGTGGATATCGCCAACGGATGCCTGCAATTCTCCATGATTACGGGTCCGCGCGACTTGTCCGCATGGGAGGATCGAGCCGACGAGGCGCGGATCATTCGTTTTCTACACGGGTACGACGAGATGAACACCCTGACCCATGCGGAGATTCGCACGCTGCGATTTCTGATGCAGGAGGCGCTCATCGCGCAGGTCATCTCGCCGATCCTCAAGCGCGGAACCTTCGCCGGGCTGGATGGTTTTGAATTCCTGAAGATGCTCCGGCGCAAGGCGGATTGGCTTGGGCAGAATCCCGGCGCATTTGAGATCGACACGGAGAAGGAATAAGGTGACGCGACGATATGGCTAATGTCATCGTAAAGTTTTTCGGCCCGGCGAGAGATCGAGCGGAGGTGGAGCAGATTTCGCTCGAGATCGCGGCGGGTGAGACCGTCGGCGGCGTGGCGGGCAAGCTGGCGGAAAAGTATCCGAAGCTGGGACAGTCACTGGGGATTCGGCTGGCGGTGAATCGGGCATTCGTCCCGCTGAGCCATGTCGTCGAGGACGGCGACGAGATCGCGGTGATTCCGCCGGTGTCGGGCGGGGCGCCTGCGCCGCGCGTCGGATTGACGAGGGAGCCGCTTGTCACGGATGCAGTGGTCGCGGAGTTGAAGCGGCCGGATGCGGGGGCCATTGCGACCTTCGTGGGGACTGTTCGGGCGGAGCTGAACGGCTGCAAGGTGCTGACGGCGCTGGAGTATGAGGCGTATGAGGAGATGGCGCTGGAGCAGATGGAGTCCGCGCGGAAGAAGGCGGTCGAGAAATTCGGCGTGCTGGATGCGGCGGTCCACCATCGACTGGGGCGCATCCCGCTGGGCGAGGCGTCGATTCTTGTCGTCGTCGCGAGTGCGCATCGGGTGGAAGCGTTCGACGCCTGCCGGTGGATTGTAGACAAGGTGAAGGCGGATGCGCCGATCTGGAAGAAAAACATCTGGGCCGACGGCTCGGCAGAATGGGTGGACCCCACGTGTTCATGACGATTGCTCGGGCGATCGCGCAGACGGCGGCGGGCATCTGGCTCGGTGCGATTGTGATGATGGCCATCGTCGCGCCGACGACTTTTTCGGTGATGCGCACCGTCGAGGTGGATCGGCCGAATACGATCGCGGGAAAGGTGATGGCGAAGAATTTCTCCCGATTCGACAGGGTACAGATCGCCTGCGCGAGCGTGATCGCCATGTGGCAGATCGCTTCACTGCTGAGGGGTCGGCGGGCCACGCGGGACAAGGTGAGAATGGGGATCATCTTAGTTGCCGCGGGACTGATGCTGTACAGCGCGACGGTGATGACGCCGAAGATCGCGAACATGCAGGCGGATATTTCGGCGCCGGATGCCGAGGCGGCGGTGAAGGCCGCCTTCGATGCATTCCACGCAACGGCCGTGCGCGTCGCGCAGGCGGTCATGGTGCTGGTGCTCATCCTTAATATTGAAATGGCGATGCCGCAGCGCGACAGACGTTTGCCGGAGGAATCCAAGTGAAATCGGTGAAGCCGAAGACTCGGCGCGAAGGCAAAAAGAAGTCCGGCGGTAAGGAGTCGGCCGCATCTCGCCATGCGCGGGCACAGAGAATCGTCGGCGAACTTCACAAGCTGTATTCCGATGCGGAGTGCGCTTTGGGACACGAATCCGCTTTGCAACTGCTCGTGGCAACGGTTTTGTCCGCTCAGTGCACCGACGATCGAGTGAACAAGGTGACGCCTGAGTTGTTCGCGCGCTACAAGTCGGCGGCGGACTTCGCCAATGCGAAGCCCGCGGAACTGGAGAAGCTGATTCAATCGACCGGGTTCTTTCGCAATAAAACCAAGAATATCATCGGCGCGGGACGGGTGATCTGTGAGAGGTTCGGCGGTGAGGTGCCGGACAACATGGATGACCTGCTGGAGATTCCCGGCGTGGCGCGAAAGACGGCGAACGTCGTGCTCGGCACGTGGTTCAAGAAGAATGAAGGCGTCGTGGTCGACACGCACATCGGGCGGTTGTCGCACCGGCTGAAACTCAGTTGGCGATCCAGGGATGACAAGGACGCCGTGCGGATCGAGCGCGACCTGATGGAATTAATCCCGCAAGAGGACTGGACCTTTGTCGGTCATGCGCTGATCTGGCACGGACGGCGCGTGTGCGCGGCGAGAAAGCCGGACTGCGATCGCTGCACGCTCGCGGACTTGTGCCCCTCGGCGCACTCGTTCAACTCGGTATAGCGCTTCGGGCAGGGTGGATCAACCGAGAATCGCACGGGTGGTTTGCGCGGCGAATCGTTCCCAGGAGAACACTCGCCGGGCATGCGCCGCGGAGGCCGTCGAAAACGCGGACCACTGGCGCTCGTTCATCGACAATTCGAGGATGGCCTCGGCACATTGCTCGACATTCCCGTCGGCAAAGACGAGGCCCGTCTCTTCGTGCCGCACCGCTTCGGGGAGGCCTCCGACATCGCTGACGACACAGGGGATGCCGCGGGACATGGCCTCAATGACTGTGTTGGCCATCGACTCGCGTCGCGAGGCCTGGATGCAGATGTCGATATCCGAATACACGCGATCGCGGTCGGCGACGTAGCCCTGAAACGAGACACGATCGGCGATTCCGAGGGATACGGCGTCGGCCTGCAGCGCCGGCACCAGCGGGCCGTCGCCGAAGAAGACGAGTCGAGCATGTCGATCTGTTTTGGCGATTTGGCCGAAAGCGGCGAGGACGATGTCGCATCCCTTTTCTTTTGAGACGCGACCGACGACACCGAGGACAGGTTCCAGATTTCGGCGGCGCTTTGCGGCGGCGGGCAGAAGGCGATGACCGTTGAGAATGATTCTCGCGCGATCCCTGGGAAAGGCAAAGGAGTGGAAGTAGTCGCGGGCGACCGTCTCGCTGTTGAAGATCAGTGTGTCGCAGCACCTTGCCGGCAGCGCGCGACGGCGAATGGAGGGCCGCAGCATCGCGGCAATGCGAGACGTCGGGTGGCGGCGCTGCGCAGCAGTCGGCGCCATCTGGCGAATAGAGGAGACCACGCGAAGACCCAGTGAGCGGGCCGCGACAAGCGAGGCGAAGAAGGCCGCGCCGGAGGCCTGCTGCACGACAAAGAGCGTGTCGGCATGAGTGGCGCGGAGCCAGCGTCGGCGCTCGCGGTGGCGCATCAGGCCGAGCTTGTCATCTCCGGAGAGCTGCTCATCAATCCATCCGACGTGCTCGACGGTGAGCGCATCGGGCGCATGCCTGTCGAGCAAGTCTCCGTAAACAGAGACGCCGCTGTAGCCGACATGGACACGGGCACCGACGGAGAGCAAAGCCTCGACGGCATCGCAGACATACTTTTCCGCGCCGCCGGTGAGAACCTG
>CAZCGF010000180.1:0-3363 GCA_964498115.1 uncultured Planctomycetaceae bacterium
AGCTTCAACTCGCAAGCCGCAAGATTGCCGGTCAATTGCTCCACTCGCTTCGGGCCGATGATCACGCTGCTGACCGCTGGGCGATTCATCACCCAGTTGATGGCGACTGCGATCGGCGTCGTGCGATGAGCCGACGCGATCTGCTTGACCGCCTCTACGATTTTCAGGTTGCGCTCGTTCACGAACTGCCTGCGCCAGGAATTCGGTTCGTCAGGCGTGTCGCCGAAACGAGAGCCCTTGGGGCCGGCGCCGGTTCCCTCGTACTTGCCGGACAGGACACCGCCGCCCAGCGGACTCCAGGGAAGAATGCCGATGCCATATCGCTCGCAGACAGGCGTGACGCCGGTCTCGATGTCGCGGCAGACGAGGCTGTATTGCATCTGGGCAGTGACGAAGGGCTCCCAGTTCCAGCGCATGGCGAGCTGCCGGCTCTCGGCAATCTGCCACGAATCGAAATTGGAGAGGCCGACGTAGCGCACCTTGCCGCTGCGAACGAAGTCATTGAGCGTGCTGAGGGTTTCCTCGATGGGCGTGTGCCAGTCCCAGCAGTGAACCTGATAAAGATCGATGTAGTCGGTGCCGAGGCGGCGCAGGCTGTCGTGCAGGGCGATCGTCAGGTGGCGGCGGCTGGAACCGGTGGCGTTTTCGTGGTCCGGCGGCTCGCCGAACTTCTTCACGACGGGAAAGTGGCCCTTGGTGGCGACGATGACGCGATCGCGACGGCCCTTGATGCCCTTGGCGCAGATCTCCTCGCTGACGCCCTTGGAATAGACGTCGGCGGTGTCGATGAAGTTTCCGCCGGCGTCGAAATAGGCGGCGATGACGTCGAGGCTGGTCTTTTCGTCCACGCCCCAGTCGGCCATGCCGAAGTTCATCGTTCCGAGGCACAGTTCCGAGACTTGAATGCCGGTATTGCCGAGTCGTCGAAGTTTCATGGATGGTCTCTCCGTGGCGGGTTGATCCGGGAGCGGATCGTCACCAAAGGTCAGTTCTCTTTTTTATTAAACGGGTTCACAACGAGCAAGAGCGGCTGCTTTCCGTCAACGGCGTCCCTGCACGCGCGGGGATCGGTCAGCACCTTGCGATTGTTGGCGAAGAACGCCTTGATCGTCGTCCAGTCGGGCATGAGCAGGCTGTGCCGGCCGAAGTCGTCGTCAACTTTTTTGCTGATGATGATGGAAAGAATACCGGCCTCTCCATAGGCGTCGGCGTCTGTCGCGCGATCGCCGACGCCGATCAGGATATTCGGCCAGGTGCGCTTCAGGCGATCGAGGACGCGCTCCTTGAAGACGCCCTGCCTGAGCAGATCGGTCTTGCGGTGGGACACAATGACCGGCGCGGCGGGAAATTCGCGCATCGCCAGCCACTTCTTGGTCTTCTCAAGCAGGAATGAAGGACGGGCAGTGAGATAAAGCAGCTCGTAATCGCCGGTCAGCGCCGTCAGGGTCTCGCGGGCGTTTTTGAATGCCTTGGAGTCATCCTCCTCATCGAAGAGGACGTCGTCCATGTCGGTTCTGCAGATCGTATCGTCGATGTCGAGAACCACCACGACGCGCCGCGGGTCCCAGCGAAACACCCGGGCCTCGGCGCGAAGCTCGACTCCGTCGATGTCGGCTGTCGCCTGAATCGTCTCGATTTTCTTATCAGGCAACGTGCACTCGAGGATGGAGATGCCGTCTTCACCACCCACTGCAACGCCAAGTTCCTTGTCCCCGGCGAGGAACCGCACGGGCCGATGCTCGACGTCCTTGGCAAGACCAAAGACGGTCTCCTTGCGAATGTCGGCAACGAGGATGGTCTTGCCGTCAGGCGCGGCGATGCAGTCCTGAAGGTTGAGCATGGGTTTGGCGCAGGCCGCGGCGGGAAGCGCCCCCACCGCGAGAAACGCCAGTCGGGTGACAGCGAAAATGCGATTCATGCCGATCCTCCTACCGATCATCCGAGTGGATTGTAGGGAAATCGGAGAATCCTGTATCGCACCACTCCGGTGAATCACCTGGGCTCCGCGAGGGCCTGCCAGCGCCGGGCAAGCTCAGTCATGCCGCGTGCTTCGTAGTGCCGCTCGAGGCGCAAAGCCGCGGCGGACACCTCCTTCGGCGAAGCGTTTTTCGACTTACTCAGTATCTCGTGACATTCCAAGAGCAAGGGTTCGGCCGCCTCATAATTCTTACGAAGCGTGAGGCACTCCCCCAGATAGCCCTTGACCTCGATGAGTTCCAGATCGCCGGGCGGAAGGTAGCTTTGTCTTGCCGTAAGGGCTTCGCGGAGTTGGGACTCGGCGGACTCCAGTTCGCCGCGATGCATAAGGATGACGCCGAGCGTCAAAGCGCTGGAGGCAAAGTCGGGATGGCCCGGCGGAAGGATGCGCCTTCGGATGGCGATGACCTCGCGGATGATCGGCTCGGCGTCGTCGAAACGTTTGGCGAGCGTCAGGGTCCATGCGAGGTTCGCCTTGAGCCGGGCCAGCGTGGTTGTTTCTCCCGCGCCGGCGGCGACTTCGATGTCAACGGCCTCCCTCAGGACGCCGGCGGCCTCGTCATATCGATCCAGCGATAGCAGTATCCCACCGAGTGAGTTCAGTGCGCCGGGCAGGGCGTTTCGACCGTGCGGCGACGCGCGAAGTCGGGCGATCAGATCGCGCAGGACCGGCTCGGCGGCTTCGAGCTGTCCGGCCTTCTGCATGACGCTAACCAGACTGCGCATGGTCATGGTGACATGAATGTCATCCGGGCCGCGCAGCTGCTTCAAAAGCTCCACAGCCTCGCGCAGCGCGATGATCGCTCCTTCGTTGTTGCCGCTGAACTCGTAGACGGACCCGAGACTGCGCGCCGTCTCGGCCAGCTCGAAGGTGCCGGGAGCGACGCGGCGACGAATCTGATAGGACTCGCCGAGGTGCTTGACCGCCTCGTCATACAAGCCGAGGCTGCCGTAACTCTCTCCGACGGCCGCGAGCAGCGCAGCGGTGATCAGGGGGTCCGACGTGTCGCCCTTCTTGATGTTCTCCGATGCCCGATCAAGAAGATGGCGAGCCGTGACAGTCGTGCCTTTGGCGACGTCCGGATCGTTGGTGCGGAAGATACCGACGAGAAAGTTGGTGACTTCCCTGGCGACCTCGGCCTCTCGGCGGGCCTTCTCGGCCTCGCTTGACGCGCGCTGCTCGGCCTCCAGCGCTCGCAGCAGGTGTGCATTGGCCCTTGCGTATAGAACACCCATGGAAACGGCAAACACCATCAACATCACTGCGATCGTCGCGGCCAGCGCACTGGCGCCCTTATGCCGGGCCACCAGTTTGCGAAGCTGGTATCTCAGCGTCGGCGGCCGGGCGAGGATCGGCTGATCGGCGAGCATGCGCTCGATGTCCTC
>CAZCGF010000180.1:3463-9051 GCA_964498115.1 uncultured Planctomycetaceae bacterium
TCGGGACTCATATACGGCAGCGTGCCCTGAATCCGCCCCTCCTCGGTGACCATCGTCGCCGCCTGATCGGGCTCCTGCGATTCGAGAATCTTTGCGAGGCCGAAGTCGAGAACCTTGGGCGTTGCGCGATTCGAGACAGACTTGGAATCGTCGGTGGCCGGGCCGTCGTCCACGACGAGTATGTTTGACGGCTTCAAGTCTCGATGAATCACGCCGCGCTGATGGGCGTAGGCAATCGCATCGCAGACTCGCTTGAACAACTCAAGACGCGCCCGGATCGTCAGCTTTTCCCGCGCGGCAAACGCCGTCAGCGAAACGCCAGAGACCAGCTCCATGGCAAAGAACGATCGCCCGTCGGGCGTGCGCCCGGCCTCATGGATGGCGGCAATGCCGGGGTGCCTGAGCCGCCCCAGGACGCTCGCCTCGCGGCGAAACATGCGTTCGACTCGGCCGTCGGCTCCGAGGCTCGGATGAAGGACCTTGATGGCGACGCGCCGGCGCGGGTCGGGCTGCTCGGCTTCATAGACGATGCCCATGCCTCCGCGGCCGATCTCGCGAATGATGCGGTAGTCGCGGATGAATTCCGGCATCGAGCCGGTGGCTTCGCGCGTATCGGTGCGCGACATGACCGCGCGCATCGGCGAGATCAATCGCAGGTTCTCCTGCACTTCGCCCAGCAGTTCCCTGCACGAATCACACTCGGCGACGTGACCGTCAATCCGGCCCGCGCCCTCGGCGTGCAGGCGCCCGTCGGAGTAGAGTTCGAGTTCGGAGATATCAGGGCAATTCGAAGACATGCGGACCGCATCCGGTGCGTCAGCCGACGCTCTCCAGTTCACTTCGCAGTTCGCGGATTCGCTTCAGAATTCGATGCTTGGCATTGTAGATGAGCTTGACGTTGACACCGAGGAACTCGGCCGCTGCGGCGGCGTCCATGTTTTCTCGCACAGTCAACTCGAACGCGCGCAGCGTGTTGGGCTCAACTTCGCGGCGGACTTGTTCGAGGCATTGCTCGAGCAGGGCCTGCTCCCACTCCTGATCCCAGGACGCGGTTAACGCCGCCTCCTCGGGCATCTGGGCCTCCGCGAGCGCATCAAACGCCGACGACCCACCTACCCGCCCCCGGGCGGCCTTACGCCGGTGGTCCAGTGCCTTGCGATAAGTGATGCCAAAGAGCCACTGGCTTAAGCGCCCGCGCTCGCGATCGTACTTGCCCTGCCGAAACCCCTCCGCAAATGCCGCGAGCGATTCCTGGGCGACGTCTTCGGCGTCGTTCTCCGAGAGGCCGACCGATCGGGCGAAGCGAACGACGGGAACGCGAAACCTCGAGACGAACCGATCCCATGCGCCGCGATTGTCAAAGTCGCGAAGGTCGTGCAGCACCGTCGAAGTCGTGATCCAGTCCACCGTCAAAGAAGCGAATCTCCCGATCCTGCCCATTATACCGCTCTGTAAGTCCATGTTTCATAGGCCATTGAAGGCTTTCGCAGAATCGGAGGCACCACGTGAGAAAAGGGCGGCCCCGCCGCGAATACATCGGGGTCCCGTGCCGGATGGGGGGTCCCAGAACACCCGACGGCGGACACTCGCAGTCCCTTTTATTGAGGCTCGGACAATGATGACGGTCAGACGGACAATTCGGAAATGCGCGATACTCATGACTTTCGCGGTTGCGGTCTTCTGGAGCAGCGCCTCGGCGAAGGCTGCCGCACTTTCCTGGAACAGTGCGGCCGGCGGCGCAGCGGCGACGGCGGGGAACTGGAACCCTGTGCAGGCGCCGACCGCGGCCGACGACCTGACCTTCAACCTCAATAACATCTACACGGTGACCTGGAGCGCGGCGGCGAATGCCAGCCGGACACAGACCTTCCGTCGAGGCACGGTCACGATGTCGCTGACCTCGCCGCATGCCATGTCGAACGGCCTGACGGTCGGCGATCAGAACACCGACAACGCCACGATGACCCTGACAACTGGTTCGCTGACGTCCAACGCCGCCGCGATCATCGGCAACGTCGCGGGCAGTACGGGCGTCGTCAATGTGAATGACGACGATGCTGACCTGATCATCGGTGGCGGAGCAGACCTGACGGTCGGCAACGGGGGCAACGCCACGCTGAACATCACCGGCACAGGACTCGTCCAGGTGGCCGATCAGTTCCTCGCCGGGTCGAACAGCAGCTCCGTTGCATCCGTGAACATCTCAGGCTTCTCGGTCGCTCCCTTTAGTAACTCCAAGCTTGAAGTCCTCGGAGCAAACGACTCGCGCATCGGGTCCGGCGGCGACGTCACGATGTCGATCACCAACGGCGGCATCGCCGACTTCGCGGCCCGGCTCATCATCGCCAACGGCTCGGCGTCATCGTCATCCATCACCGTAGAAGACGTCGGACTTCTCCCTTCGGCCCTGCTCGTCGATGGCGAACTCTTCGTCGGGCGAAACGTTGGCGCCGGGACGGCCGCTGGAATCGGCACGCTCAACCTCAACACCGGCGGCCAGGCAACGGTTCAGGGCAACACGAGACTCGGCGATCCGGACGGCGGCACAGGCACCATCTCGCTGGGCGGCGGCACCTTTAACGGCAGCCAGCCGATCAGCATGGAAGTCGGCTCGTCGATCGTCGGCACCGGAGTCATCAACGCCGACGTCAACGTCGTGCCGGGCAGCATCGTCGCGACAACCGCCACCGGAATCACGATGAACGGCACGATCCTGAACACCGGGGCGGGCGTCTTTGGAACGACTATTCACTTCGGAACGACGGGCGGTTACACCGGCTCCGGCTCGTGCAACGTCGATATCACCGGAGACACCACTGCTCAAATTACGGCGACCGGCGCACTGACCCTCGGCAGAAACACCACGGCGGGCATCTCGTACAACGGAAACCTAAATGTCGGTACGCAAAACGTCACGCTACTGGACACCAACGGGGCGGTATTGGGCGGGCTCGTTGAAATCGACACCGGCGGCGACATGGGCTGCGCCAACGGAATCGGACTCTCAAACGGCGGACGAATCAGGGGCCGGGGCACGCTCACCGGCAATGTGACCTGCTCGGGTGTTCTGGACCCGCAGCGATCCCCGACGCCCGGCGGCATTATGCAGATTACTGGAAACCTTCACATGAACCCGACCGGCATCTTCGACATGGACATCGGCGGGACGCCGGCGAGCAATCAGCACGACCGGTGCAATGTATCCGGCACGGCGACATTCGGCGGAGCGATCCGCGTCAAGCTGCCGAACGGCTATGTTCCGAGGGTCGGCGAGCAGTTCATCGCCATCAATGCGACGGCCGGGCGCGTCGGCGAATTCGACTCGATCATTCCGCCGTCGCCGAGCCCGTGCAATGAAGTGACCTTCGTATTGGTGTATTCGTCCACGGCGGCGATCGTGCTGATACGTCCGCCGCTGGGCTGCACGGCCCTGGGCGATCTGAACTCCGACGGCGGGTGCACCGGGGCGGACATTCAGGAATTCGTGAACAGCATCATGTTCGGGCCGTACAACAGTTGCTCGGATATGAACGGCGACTGTGCGAATACCGCCGATGACATTGCCATCTTCGTGAACTGTCTGCTTTGATCTGCTTGGCACGGATCGCAAGCTATTCGTCGATATCCCAGGTGACGACGATGGGCTCCGGGCCGACGACGACCGGCTTGCACCACCACTGACCGGCCGCGTCGCGCCTCCAGTCTTCATCCTCGGGAGCAGCCGTGGCATCGACTCGGCGGCGGACTTCGACAGTGCGCGGGTCCTTCGAGGAAAGCTGCAGCAGGACCTTTCCTTCGGCGCGCGTGGTGCCCGCGGTGATGCCGCCGCTCGTCGTGATGGAGCCGTCCGGGCCGGGCCAGACTTGCAGCACGCGACGGTCGTCGATGGCAATCACGTCTTTCGACATGGCCGCGTGGCGCGGGATGAGCGTGTCGATCTCCTCCGGGAGCATGGGAATGATCGCCCCGGCTCGCACGAAGAGCGGCATGAGGTCGAGCGGTACATCCGCTTCGATGGTCTGACCGCCGGTGAAGCTCTTCCCTGACCAGTAGTTCAACCAGTCGCCGTTGTCGGGCCGCTTCGGCAGGTAAACCGCGCGGTGCGTGCCGGGCTGATACATCGGGGCGACAAGCAGGTCCGGGCCGAACATGTATTGATAGCGATGCGCGGCTGCGGCGGGGTCATTCTGAAACGCGAGGATCATCGGGCGGATGATCGGCATGCCGCTGCGAGCGGCCTCGTGCGCGGCATCATAGATGTATGGGAAGAGCGACGTGTGAAGCTTCGCGAACTTGCGATAGATGGCGAGCGCCTCCTCGCCGAAGTCCCACGGGCCGAGGTTGCTGGTCATGTGCACCTGCATGCACGGCGAGAGCGCGCCGAACTGCGTCCAGCGGATGAATAGTTCTCGTGACTGTTCGCCGGTGTACCCGGCGATGTCGTGGCCCCAGAAGGGAATGCCGGAGAGGGCGGCATTCTGCCCGGCCAGGATGACGGTGGGCAGGCCGTTCTCGAAGGAGAAGCTTGCCTCGTTGTCGCCCGCCCAGCAGAAGGGGAATCTCTGCGTGCCCGCAAACCCACATCGGGCAAAGAGAACGCCGTCGCCGCTAAGTCGCTCGTCGATGTACTTCTGCGCGGCGTCGAGATAGAGCGTGGCGTAGCGGTTTTTCATTTCGCTCGCGGTGGAGCCGTCGTGGAAGACGGCATCCTGCACGAAGTTGCCCTCGCCGTCGTCGCACTTCAGCGCGGCAAAGCGCCACTCTTTTGCGATGTCGATCTGATCGTGCCACCATTTGACGGCTTCGGGATTGGTGAAGTCGACCAGACCGCCGTCGCCCTTCCACCAGTTGACGATCATCGGCTCGCCGTCGGGCTGTTTGACGAGAAACCCGCGCTCCTCTGCCTCGGCGAAGTTTTTCGCCGGCCCCCTGTTAATGGCGTCCATGTCGATGAGGTTGTCAGAATTAATAAACGGTGTGAGCCAAAGGCAGGTGTGGAAGCCCAGTTCGCGCAGGCGGGCGAACATCGCCTCCGGCTCGCGGAATTGCTTCTCGTTCAGCGTGAAGTCGTTGTAGCCCGTCTCCCAGGGGCTGTCGATCACAATCACCGAGCCGGGCAGGTCGTGCTTCCGCGTCAGTTCGGCGTCGGCGAGTACCTCTTCGCGGTTGTTATGCACGTTGCGGCTCTTCCACGGCGCGAAGGACCACGCCGGCGGCACGCGCGGACGGCCGGTGAGGTCGGTGTAGTCGTCGAGGATGCTTGCGAAGTCGGGGCCGTCAATGAAGACGATCCGCACGCGCGACGCGCGATACTTAAGCAAAACGTGATCGCGGTCGGTGGCGTTGAAGTCGAATGTCCCGGGCTCGAAGCTCGCAACGAGCAAACCGTAGCCGCGCGTGCTCATGTAAAACGGCACGGGCTTGTAGGTGACGCTGCCCTTGGCCTCGGGCCGGTCGATGCTGACCATCGGCAGGATCAGCCCCTTGTGGTTGAGCGAGCCGAACCGCTCCCCGCAGCCGTAGTAGTCGGAGTTGTCCTTGATCGGGATGACAAAGTCGTGCGGCTTGCCGTCGAGGGCGGTCCAGGT
>CAZCGF010000181.1:0-9016 GCA_964498115.1 uncultured Planctomycetaceae bacterium
CCCCCCCCCCCCCCCCCCCCCCCCCCCCCCCCCCCCCCCCCCCCCCCCCCCCATTACTCCTTTGCAAAGCTGCTCTTTCCTTTTTCGATGTATTGGGCAGGCCAGGCTGGGACCATTTCGGAACCCATGATTGTCTTGGCGCTCGCGCAGTTTCCTATATACGCCCTAATCATCGGCGGGGTACCCAAGCGGGCCATTAGATCGGCAGCAATCGTATCAATTTTGTTCGTTCACTGTGCTTTCGTTGCCGTCTGCCAATCATCTAGTGGCCGATTCTGATTGTCGACTGGCTGGCCATCAGGCTTGGATTGCACGAGAATGAGGCTCGATGAGATCGATTCTGAATAACATCTCGCAGCTTGTTGCGGTTCCGCCGGGGCCGGTGGGCGGGGCCGACTTCAGTCGTCCTCCGATTATTGAGAATGCGGCTCTTGTCATTGAGGATGGCAAAATTGCGTGGTTCGGCGCGGAGGCGGATGCACCGGCGGGGCCGTTTGATGCGAAGATCGATGCCGGGGGCGGGACAGTTGTTCCGGGGTTGATTGACTGCCACACGCATGCGGTGTTCGCTGGGTCGCGCGAGAATGAGTTCGTTCGCAAGATCGGCGGGGCGAGCTATCTGGAGATTCTGGAGTCGGGCGGCGGGATTCGCAGCACGATGCGATCCGTTCGGGCGGCGAGCGTCGAGCAGCTTGTGGCCGAGTCGCTGCCGCGCATTCGTCGCATGATCGCGTCGGGGGTGACGACGCTGGAGATCAAGAGCGGCTACGGGCTTTCGGTGGATGATGAGTTGAAGATGCTGCAGGCGATCCGCGAGGCGGCGAAGAGCGTGCCGATCGAGATCGTGCCGACGTTTCTGGGGGCGCATGCGCTGCCGCCGGAGTTTGAGGGGCGACCGGACGAGTACATCGCGGCGATTTCCAGTGACGAGCTGCTCGGGCGAATCGCGCGCGAGAAGCTGGCGGAGTTTTGCGATGTTTTTTGCGAGCGCGGGGCGTTTACGGTTGAGCAGTCGCGGCGGTTTCTTGCGGCGTGCAAGAAGCACGGGCTGACGCCGAAGGTGCATGCCGAGCAGCTTTCGAACAGCGGGGCGACGAAGCTGGCAGTGGAGATGGATGCGGCGTCGGCGGATCATCTGGAATATGTCGATGATGCGACGATCGCGGCGATGAGGAAGAGCCGGACGATTCCTGTTTTGCTGCCGGGCTGCTCGTTCTTTTTGCATTCCGCGGCGGCGCCGGCGCGGAAGCTGATCGACGCGGGATTGCCGGTGGCGCTGGCGACGGACTGCAATCCGGGATCGGCGATGATCGAGTCGCTGCCGCTGGTGATGACGATGGGCTGCACGATCCTGCGAATGACGCCGGCGGAGTGCCTTGTTGCGTGCACCGCGAATGCGGCGGCGGCGCTTCGACTAGCGGACCGAATTGGGGCCATCGCTGTGGGACACGAAGCGGATTTGTTGATTCTGGATGTGCCGAATCTGGACCGCTGGCCGTACCGCGTGGGGGTGAATGCGGTGCGGACGGTTTTCAAGCGGGGCGTTGTTGTTAGTGCGATTGGGAATTGAGACAAGGCGAATTGCGCTGTCTTTGGCGGTTCTACAGAGGAATTGAGAAATGAAACTGATTGAATGCGTCCCGAATTTCTCAGAGGGGCGCGATATGGCCGTTATCAAGCAGATCACCGATCAGATCGAGACCGTCGAGGGGGTGAGGCTGCTCGACGTCGATCCGGGCAAGGCGACGAACCGGACGGTGGTGACGATGGTCGGTGCGCCGGAGGCGGTGTGCGAGGCGGCGTTTCGAGCGGTGCGCAAGGCGTCGGAAATCATCGACATGCGAAAGCACAAGGGCGAGCATCCGCGATTCGGGGCGACGGACGTTTGTCCTTTGATTCCCATTGCGGGGATCACGATGGAGGAGACGGTCGAGTATGCAAGGAAGCTCGGTAAGCGGATCGGCGAGGAATTGAAGATACCGATTTATCTGTACGAGTATGCGGCGTCGAAACCGGAGCGGAAGAACCTGGCGAATTGCCGCGAAGGTGAGTACGAGGGGCTTGCGGAGAAGCTCAAGCAGCCGGAGTGGAAGCCGGACTTCGGACCTGCGGCGTTTAACGAGCGAGCGGGGGCGACAGCGGTGGGGGCGCGCGATTTTCTCGTTGCGTACAACGTCAATCTCAATACGACGAGCACGCGCCGGGCGAACTCAATCGCCTTCGACATCCGCGAGAAGGGCCGAGTGAAGACGGTCGACGGCAAGCCGGGTAGCAAGGCGGTGGTGGATGAGAAAGGAAACAAAGTCTGGGAGCCGGGCACGCTGAAATGCGTGAAGGCGATCGGCTGGTTTATCGATGAGTTTGGCGTGGCGCAGATTTCGATCAACCTGACGAATCTGGGGGTGACGCCGATTCATGTCGCGTTTGATGAGTGCGTGAAAAAGGCGGCGGAGCGCGGGATTCGCGTGACGGGCAGCGAGATCGTCGGGCTGGTACCGCTGGCGGCGATGCTCGACGCGGGGCGATATTTCCTACGCAAGCAGGAGAGGTCCATCGGCGTCAGCGATGCAGAGCTGATCAAGATCGCGGTGAAGAGCCTGGGGCTGAACGACCTGTATGCGTTCAAGCCGGAAGAGAAGATCATCGAGTACGCGATTGCGGATAAGAGCGCGAAGCGGCTGGTCGATATGACGGTCGCGCAGTTTACCGACTTAACGGCTTCGGAAGCGCCGGCGCCGGGCGGCGGGAGTATTTCGGCGCTGTGCGGATCCTTGGGCGCGGCGCTGGCGACGATGGTGGCGAATCTGTCATCGCACAAGCGCGGCTGGGACGATCGCTGGGAGGAGTTCTCGAATTACGCCGAGCAGGGCAAGAAGCACTGGACGCGGCTGCTGCAATTGGTGGATGAGGACACGGCAGCGTTCAACGCGATCATGGCGGCGTTCGGTTTGCCCAACGGGACGGATGCGGAGAAGCAGGCGCGCAAGGCGGCGGTGCAGTCGGCGACGCGAGGGGCGATCGAGACGCCACTGGCGGTCATGGTCGAGTCGCACGAGAGCATGAAGGTGATCGGAAAGATGGCGGAGATCGGGATGGAGGCGAGCGTGTCGGATGCCGGCGTTGCGGCACTGTGCGCGCTGACGGCGGTGCGCGGGGCCCACCTGAACGTTCGGATCAACGCGGGGTCGCTCGATGACAAGACCGTCGCCGGAAAGTATCTCGCGCGGGCAGAGGAGATCGAGGCGCAGGCGATGAAGACGGAGCAGGAGATTCTGTCGATGGTTCGATCGCGGATGAAGAGCTAAGGAGCCGGACATCGTCGGGCGATCACGAGCGCAGGAATTGCGGAGCCGCGGAGGATTGGTGCCTGCGGCTCATGCTGAAAAGGGGCGGGAAACGGGCATTTCATCGGCGAGGGGAGCGGCCGGGCCTGGGGGAGGCGTGGTTTGGTGACAGGCGGGGCGTCGCGTCTATAATACCGTCGATGGAGCAAGACATTGCGAGGATTCTGATTCCCCGGGATCAGATTCTTCATCGCGTTAAAGAGCTGGCCCGCGAGATCGATCAGGCGTACGCCGACGACTCCGAAGGATTGATCATCGTTCCGATCCTGGCGGGCTCCATCATATTCCTCGCCGATTTGATTCGATGCCTGCCGTTCAAGATGCGGATCGGGCTGATGACGCTGAGTCGTTATCGGGGTGAGACCACGGTCGGGGGGGAGACGAAGCTGGTACAGGATCTGAGCGTGGACATTCGCGGTCGACATGTGCTGATCGTGGACGACATTCTGGACAGCGGGGGGACGCTGACGGCGGTTCGCAAGCACCTGATGGAGCGCGAGCCGGCGGACATCAAGGTTTGCGTCCTTCTTCGAAAGCCGTCGAAGGCGCCGAAAGAGCGACTTGCGGACTTCGTTGGATTTGACATTGAGGACGTATTCGTCGTGGGCTATGGACTGGACTACGATGGACATTATCGAAACTGGCCTGACATCGGCGTGCTTCGCCCGGAGATGTACGCGTGACGGCAATCGTGGAGCCGCCGGTGAAGCGTCCAGAGGGCGTCGTGGCCCATGCGGAGGGTCGCGCTGGTCCGGTGGTGGGACTGGAACTAGGTCAGGTGGTACCTGCGCACCTGCTGGACGGGGGCGAGGTGGTGCATTTTGCGCTGAAGCCTTCGCCGTGGTTTGTGGTGCTGGTTTCGATTCGATGGGTCGCGGTGGGGATCGCACTATCATATTTTTCGATGACCGAATGGGTGCCACATGCTTCACGTTGGTACCTGTATTACCTTGGGTTTTCGCTGGCGGCGGCGCGCATCGGCTGGGGAATGCTGGAATGGGTTTCGCGGCTCTACGTGCTGACGAATCGACGGGTGATGCGCATACGCGGCGTTTTCAACGTGGAATTGTTCGAATGTTCGCTGGATCGGATTCAGAATACGTATCTGACTCTCAGTATCCTCGAGCGCGTCACGCGCACGGGGACAATTTCTTTTCAGACCGCTGCGGGCTCCGGCGGCTCGGCCGGCACGGCGTCGTGGCGGATTGTTGCCCGACCCCTGGAGGTGCACGAACAACTTCGCGAGGCAGTCATTCGGTCTCGAAACAGAGGTCATCATGATTTCTCTTAAGCAGACACAGCTGAGAATTCTCTCGGTTGCCGCTCTGTCGGCGGTCGCGGCGTGTTGTTCGATCGCGGCGGCCCAGGCGGTGAAGCTTCCAGACGACCAGGCCAAGCAGGTCGAAGAGGCGATGGAAGTCGCCAAACAGATCGGTCCGTGGGAGAACCAGATTCCGCTGATTGAAGACGCGGCGGACAACATCTTTCAGCAGCAGGGCTGGAATTCGCCGGAGGACCAGTTTGCGCGAACGGTGATGCGGGATGTGGGGCGGATTCCGCCGTGGGACCCGGTGGCGCGACAGGACGCATTCTTGAACGCGGTGCAGTCGCGATGGAGCCTGAGCCACGACCAGCGGAGCCAGCTTGATACAACGGTTCAGCGCGAGGCGATGATGATGACGCTGAAGCACTTCAAGGATGTGCTTCCGGTCATGGTCGATATCACGCGTGCCCGGGCGAGCAACCAGCCCTTCACGCCAGAGCAGGTTCAGCAATGGGTGACGCGTCTTCGGCCGCTGATTGACGAGAGCGGTCAGGCGATCCAGCGCGTCACGCAGCAGCTTGACCGGACGATGACCGACGATCAGCGGAAGCAGATGCAGGCGGACCTCGCGGCGTTCAACCGTCGGCATAACGACGTGACGAAGCTGGTTCAGAAGTGGCAATCGGGTCAATGGACGCCGACGGACTGGGGGCTTCAGAATGACCCGGTACACGCGCCGGTCATGGCGCAGTATGCGTCGCGCGATGCGAACCGCGATTCTCTGGTTGCCCAGGCTCAGCTCAAGCAGCCGATGGACGACAAGCGATTTGCCACCGACGAAACGGAGTGGGACAAATACGTTCGTCAGTTCTGCCAGACCTACCGGTGCGATGAGTCACAGATCAATCAGGCAGCAGGGATTCTTAAGAATTCCAAGACGGAAGCGATCAACTATCGAAACGGTCGGAAATCTGATATCGAAAAGCTTCAGCAGTTGCTTGCTTCCGCGACCAATCCAACAGCGCGCGCCAGCCATCAGGCCGATTTGGATCGCCTGTTGCGGCCGATCAATGACCTTTTCGAGCGATTGAAGAAGCAATTGACGGCGCTTCTTACAACACAGCAGCGCGAGCAATTTGGTTCGCCCATTGCGGCATCGGGTGCTTCATCGCCGACAGGGAAGCGGTAGGGGCCAACTCTCCGCTCAAGATTCGCACTGCAGCGTAACTGTAATCCGTTTAATCAACACCATGCCTCAGGTCTTGCTTAGCGCCCTGGTAAGCAGGTCGTCGATGATCTGTTCGCCCTGCACGTCGATGCTGATTTCCAATTGCACCACCAAGAGCCGGCCGGCGGTTTCGTTCCAGCGACCGACGAGCTTGACGGCGTCCTTTTCGGTGGTGATGACGGCGTTGGCCTCCAACTGTGCGGCGACGTCCTGCAGGCCCTGGATCTCGACATCGGAATAGGCGTGATGATCGGGGTATTGATAGGCGGCGAGGACGCGTACGCCTGATTTTTCGACGGAGCGGCGGAAACTGTCGAAGTTGCCAATGCCGGCGAAGATGACGGCCTGCACGCCGGAGTAGTCGTCGATGCCGGCTGGGCGGCCCTTGATGTCCATGAGGCCGGCGGACTGGTGCGAGGCTTCGACGATCGGCTTTCCGCCGGAGACGCGGCGCAGGGTTCCCAGCAGGACGTTTCTCGTTGCCTGATCGATTTCGTTGCTTCGTGTGAGAATGATGAGGTCGGCGCGTCGTAGGGAGGAGGCGGGCTCGCGAAGGAGGCCGCGTGGAAGGACGTAGCCGTGTCCAAAGGGCGTGGTAGCGTCGATGAGAACGATGTCGAGGTCACGGGCGAGTTTGCGATGTTGAAACCCGTCGTCGAGGACGATGACATCGGCGCCCTCGGCAACGGCACGATGGGCGGACTCGGATCGATCGGGATTGGCCAGGACAACCGCCTGTGGGCACCTTCGCTTGAGCAGCAGGGCCTCGTCGCTGTGGGAGGCCCACTTGGTGCGCTCAGGTGATTTTTTTGAATCGGAATCGTCGGCGCGGAATGCCTTGTAGCCGCGCAGGAGAATGGCGACTTTTCGCTGCCGGGCGAAGAGGCGTGCGGCGATCAAGACGGTCATCGGAGTCTTTCCGGTTCCTCCGGTGGTGATGTTTCCGATGGAAATAACCGGGCAGGCGGCGCGGACCAGGGACTTTTTGGACAGGTCGTAATAGGCATTTCGGAGGATGATGATCGAGGCGTAGGGGACGGACAGGACGGCGAGGGCGGCTCTAATCAGGTCGAAAAAGAGGCCGCGTCGTCGTTCGGCGATGAGGTTGAGATAGCTGCCGGTCAAGTTCATGGTCAGACCGGGAGTCTAGCAGAATCGGACGGGCCGGGCGCGTTGACGGGCTCGGTACCGCGCGCTAGGCTTGCGCGGCAACGGGAGGGAGATTTCAGTTCTCTGCCGCTTTCCGGAAGGAGTTCTCGATATGGTTTCCCGCCGATTTTGCCGAAGCATCGGCGTTCGCCGCGATCGGCTTATTGTGCTGGTCGTCATGGGGCAGATCGTATGGGCGGCCGGCGGGTGTTCGGAATTGGCATCCGGGGGCATCGGCGGTGAGCGCGGGGAGAGCTGGTCACGGGTGACGTTGCCAAAGGTGTCCAGGGCCGAGGCGTTTGACGCGGGCGTTTATGCGATGCGTCAGTGGTTTCGGCTGGAGTCGGTGGCTCCCGAGAGCGGTTCGGTACAGAGCGTCATGTCGGAATACGAGCAGAAGGGCGGGACGGGTCGCATTCGCGACGCGGCGCTGGGTTATCGCAATCGAATGCGCCGGCAGGCAACGCTCGTTGTTGAGGAATCGTCTGCCGGGAGTGTTGCACGGTGCATAGTGAAGGTGGAGCGGTTGGACACGGCTGACCATCGGGTGTTCCGCGATCAGACGCGGTTTGAGGATTACCCGACGGAGACGCCGATTGACCGCGAGGCCGGGGTATCGGCACGTCAGGACGAGGCATGGACAGAGATGCCGCGCGACCGCGGGCTGGAGCGGGAGATTCTGGCCGTGCTTAAGAATCGTGCCACGCCCGCGTCGGTCAACATTCAGCCATAAAGCGAAGGGTCGCCTTTCACCGATTGTTCCGACGCTTCGCTTCGGGTCCTAAAACTCCGCTCAAATCTGAACGATCGTGATTCGTTCGATTTCACGAATTCGTCGCCCGATAAGTCAGGGTTATTGGTCGCAATTCAGAGAGTTTTGTCGGGGGAGTTTTGCGCGAATGGGGGTACCGGATGTAGCTTCGGGCGGTCGATCAGTCGGCCGATAGTAAGACCGGGTCAAAACCGTCGCCCCAGCGGCGGCATGGATATGGGAGTTCCAAAGTGGCCGGCGACCAGGTCGATGGACGTCGCGATGATCGACCGCTCATTCTGATCGTTGATGACGATCCGGACATGGTAGGTCTTCTTGCGACGATCACGCGCAATCACGGCTTTCGTTCCACGCTGGCAAGCGATTGCGAGTCCGCGCTGGCCATTTGCGAGAAGTATCGCCCCAACGTGGTACTCCTGGACATCAAGTTGTCCGGGCCGCGAAGCGGCTTTGACGTATGTCGGGAGCTGAAGGCGAACCTGGGGACGGCAGACATACCTGTCTTTTTTGTGACGGGCCTCGATCGAAGCGAGCAATTGCTCAGTGAAGCGTTTGAGGTCGGCGCGCACGACATCATCTTCAAGCCGATCAGCAGTGTGGACCTCCTGGGGCGACTGAGGGTAGCGCTTCGCGAGCAGCAGACACGCGAGGCATACCGAAAGCTGGCGCTGCAGGATCCGTTCACGGGCTTGTCGAATCGCCGGCAATTGATCATTCACGTCACCGAGGCGCTGATGTCCTCACGCCGCGACGGGTCGGTGGGCGGCATGATCATCGCAGACATCGATCATCTGATGGTCGTGAATGACCGGCACGGATACGACCTGGGAGACGAGCTGATTCTCACGTTGAGCAGGCTGATGCGCCGGCTTACCGGGCAGAACTGCCTCGCCGGCCGACTGGGCGGCGACGAGATGGCGCTGGTCATGATGCACACGACGCGCGACGCCATCAAACAGACAGCGGACCGGCTGCGCCGGACGTTTGCGGCGATCGCGTTTGATGCGACGACGCAGCCCAAGCATTTTACGTTGGGCGTGGGCTGCACGGCATTCGGCGGAGAGGCATCGACGATGGACGCCGACGCGGTGCTGCGGCAGGCGGACACGTCCCTGTATGCCGCGAAGCTTCTGGGTCGCGGCCGCTCGAACGTCTTTTGGGAGCTGGACGCCGAGAATCTGCCTGTCATAGAGGCGTCCAAGCGCCACAGCCGCACAAAGCGCCGAGAAAAGACGAATCGCTCGTTTGTCGGCGTGCAG
>CAZCGF010000182.1:0-9003 GCA_964498115.1 uncultured Planctomycetaceae bacterium
AGCCAGAACGACATCGTCATCACCGGCGACGATTCCACAGGCACGCTGCTGGTGAAGGCTCCGCCGGCGCAGATGCAGGAGATCGCTGACCAGATCGCCAAGATGGACGAGAAGGTCGCCGACACCAAGGACATCAAGACCATTAAGCTGCTCGTCGCCGATGCCGAACAGGTCGCGCCGAAGTTGCAGGAAATCTTCCAGGCCCCGCGCACCGGCGGCGCCAAGCAGACGGTGAGCATCAAGGGCAACAAGAACAACAGCATGCTCTACGTCACCGGCGCGGACGAAGAGACCATGAAGCAGATCAAGGAAGTCGCCACGGGAATGGACCTTGCTCCCAGCGGCATCCAGGTGCGCCGCTTCCCGATGCAGAACGCGTCCGCCGTCGAGATGAACACCCAGCTCACCGACATGCTCGCCAAGGCGAAGATGTCCGGTGGGCTTGAAGGCGTCAAGCTCGACTTCGTCGGCGCCGTGCCCGACCCGCGCACGAATTCGCTCATCGTCACCGGTGGGCCGATCACGTTTCTGCTGATCGGCGACATTCTCAAGGAAGTGGACGTCGCATCGCCGCCGGACATCGCCCGCGACACGCGGACGTACGAGTTGCCCATCTCGGTGGACGTCAATCAGGTCGTACAGAACATTCAGTCGCTGTTCGCCTCGGCCGCGTCGCAGAAGACCGGCCTGGAGCCGCCGACCGTCGCAGCGAATGTCGCCGGCAATCTGGTGATCGTCACTGCAAACGGCAAGCAGCACGAACAGATCAAGACCTCGGTGATCGACCCGATCATCACCGCCGTCGGTTCGGCGTTCGAGGACTATCGCGTCGCGCTGAAGTTCATCCGCGCCGAGGATGCCGAGGCGACGCTCAAAAAGTTCATGGATCAGTGGTGGCAGTCGCGCGGCGGCAAGTTGCAGGACCGCTTCGCCATCACCGCCGATCCCGGCAGCAACATCCTGCTCATCAACTGCACCCCGGCGACCAAAGCCATCATCGACAAGCAGCTTGTCGAGATGGACATCGCCGGCGGTATTCCGGAGACGCGCACGATTCAGCTTCAGTTCGCCCGTGCCGACCAGGTCGCACCGGCCATGATGCAGACATTCCAGAGCAAGACGACGGCCAACACCAAGGGTCAGTGGCCGGTCACCGTCATTGCCGAGGTCAATTCCAATTCGCTCGTCATCACGGCCAAGACAGACCTCTGGCCGGAGGTGGAGTTGCTTGTGAAGTCTCTCGACGTCCGCGACACGGCGGGAGAGCGCGAGCGCCGACTCTTCAAGTTGACCTACGCCGATCCCGGCTCGGTCTCGAATGCAATTCGCCAGGCCTTCCAGCCTGTGGGCCGCACGCCGAGCCCGCGCGACATGGTCGCCACCGCCGACGACTGGACGACCAATAGCGTCGTGGTGACGGCGGCCAAAGACCTCATGCCGGAGATTGAGTCGCTCGTCATGAAGATGGACCAGCCCGGCGATGCGCTGCGCACCGAGCACGTGATCGAATTGTTGAACACTAATCCGCAGGACGTGGCGACGTCGCTGCAACAGATTCTCGACGCGTCCAAGATGGGTCAGCGGCAAAAGCCCCCGGCACAGATTCGGGCGATCCCCGGCACGACCAAGATCGTCGCCTACGCCAACGAGGAGGAGTTCAAGCAGATCACCTCGCTGGTGGAGAAGATCGACCGTGCCGAGGGCGGCCGAGAAGTGCATACCGTGGTCATGCCCGAATTGGTTCCGGCCAAGGGCGTCGCGGAAACGATCAAGCAGATCTTCGGCGGCGGCGAGGGCGGCTCAGGGTCCAAGGACATCAAGGCCGAATACCACGAGGCGACCAACACTGTCATGGTCTATGCCACCCAGGCAGAGTTCGACAAGATCAAGGCTCAGGTGATCGACAAGATCGCCACCGAGCCGACCATCGGGGCGATGAAGATCTATCAGATCGCCCTGAAGTACGCCGTCGCCGATGAACTCGCCAAGACCCTGCAGACCTTCTTCGACAAGAAGGCCGGCCTCAAGTCCGGCAATCAGAACAATCTTCCGCCGTGGATGCGTGGCAACGAGCCGCCGTCGAAGGCTGCTGACAATCAGGTCTCGATCATCGCCGAGCCGACCAGCAACATGCTGCTCGTCTATTGCACGGAAACGACCAAGACCCTGATCGACGACATCATCAAGGAAATCGACGTCGATCCGTCGACCGGCAGCATCATGGAAATGGTCCCGCTGAAGTTTGTCGATGCGACGGAGATGCTGGACATCCTCACCGAGTATCTCAAAGTGTCTCAGCGCTCGCCGGACAGCGAGAACAAGCAGTTCGTCCCCTGGTGGGCCGACCGCGAGCAGAAGACCGAGGAGAAGACCGTCCTCGCCGGCGGCATGCGCCTCAAGGCTGTCGAGTCGATGAACTCAATCATCGTCGTCGGCAGGGCCGAGGGCGTTCGCGACGCGGTGGCGAAAATCAAGGAGCTGGACGTCGAACGGCCGGACAGCGGCGATGCCCCGCAGCGCATTCAGCTTGTCTCCGCGAATCCGACCGAGTTGGCCGAGATTTTGACCAAGGTTTTCGCCGATCCGAACATTGCCAAGACTAAGGGCAAGAACTACATCGCGCCGATCATCGTCGCCGAAGAGGCCACCAAGTGCCTGATCGTCCGCGGCAAGATCAACGACTTCAACCTCATCAAGAAGATGGCCGAGGGGCTGGACAAGGAGATGGAGGGCGACACCGGCGCAGGCGTCCGCGTCCTCTCCGTGCCCACCGGCCGCGATCTGGAGGAGCTTGCCCGCAACATCGAGAAGCGCATCAACGACGCCGAGAACAATCGCCGCCAGACGCAGAAGGATTATAAGCCGAGTCTGGTGAGCATCGGGGCTGACCTGCGCTCCAGCGCGCTCGTCGTCGCCGGATCGAGGGGTAAGTACGAAGAGGTTAAGCAGCTTGTGACGGACCTTGTGAGCATGGCCCCGGCCGGCAGCACGCAGCGTCGAGTCATCCCGCTGAAGTCACTAAGCCCGCAGGAGGCGAAGCAATTGATCGAGCAGTTCCAGCAAAGCGGCAAGGGTAAGTCGTCCGGCCCGCGCTCCGATGCGACATGGACGAAAAACCGCCGCTACGAGGCCCCACAGCGCAGCAGATCGCCGCGCCGCGCGATGGTCGCTGGCTCGGTTCCGGTTTTCATGATGCACGTCGCCCTCAGCGGTGCGCTGGCGCAGGCAGATTCGCAGAAGCCGACGACCAAGCCGACCGGCCCGGTGATCAGCACGATCCGCCCGCGCGCGACGACCACGCAGCCTGCGCTGGAGCCGCAGGCCACCGCCACCAGCCAGCCGCGCGGAGCGACACCCGCGAATGAGGTTGATCCCAAGCAGGTATTGCAAAACCGCATCGCCGAGCAGGGCAAGCTCGACATCTCAAGAATGTCCGACTCCGCCAAAGAGGCGCTGGGTCGCAAGCTTTCCGGTGCGCCGATCTCCGTCGCCGAGGCCGGTTCCGAGACGATCGTCGTCGAGGCCTCCGATGAAGACATGGAAGTGCTCATCTCGATCCTCGAGATGCTCGACACGGCGATTCCTGATAAGCGCATCGAGTATGTCGCGCTTCAAAAGGCCAGCGCGCAGGATATCGCCAAGACCCTGACCGACGTCTTCAGCAAGGTCGAGCAAAAAGGCGAACGCAAGGTCAAGCCCGAGGACAAGGTTGACATCATCGCCGATCCTCGCACGAACGGCCTCTACATCGCGGCGACCGAATCGAAGATGCAAAAGGTCATGGACCTGATCGAGCAGAACGAAAAGGCCGCCGGCGCGATGCTCAAGCAGGTTAAGACCTTCGCCCTGAAGAATCGCCGCGTCTCCGAAGTCGGCGAAGTCCTTAAGAAGATGGTCTCGACCTACCTCTCGCAAAAGGGGCTCGACCCGAAGTTGATCGGCGTTGAAATCGACCCGCAGACCAACAGCGTCTTCGTCACCGCGAACGAAACCGACTTATCCTTCGTCACCCAGATCATCGAAGGCCTCGACGCCTCGCTCCCGCCCGCTGAAGAGGGCAAAGAGCAGCCCATCGGAGAAGCCGACGTGATGATCATCCCCCTGCGCATCGCCCAGGCCGACACACTCGGCACTCTGCTCAACGAACTCCTCAAAAAGGCCGGCACCGGCGACACGCCGATGAAGGACTTTATCCGCCGCTTCCGTCTGCTTGACGAGGCGGGCAATCCGCTCGCCACGGTCAATCTCGATCGGCCCATCGTCGTTTTCGGCGACAAGGACTCGAACTCGCTCATGATCGCCAGCACCCGGCAGAACTGCCTCATCATGAAGCAGGTCGTCGCCGCTTTCGACAAGGAGCCTGCCCGCGCGGAAGTCGTCTACAAGGTCTTCACCCTCGCCAACGCAGATGCGACCGAGGTCGCTGAGCAGATCAACAAACTCTTGACCGACGGCGAAAAACTCACTGCCCGCCCGGGCAAGAGTGAAGCATCCGGCGTGCCCGATGGCGAAGCCGGCTCGCTCGTCTATCGGGCAGTCATCTCCGCCGATCCGCGGACGAATCAGGTCATGCTCGTCGGCCGGCCCGAGTCGCTTGAAATCCTGTCCGACTTGGTGACGCGTCTGGACCAGAAGGGCCTGGACGTCATGCCCTTCGAACTGGTCCGGCTGGAGTATGCCAGCGTCTCGGCACTGGAGAAGGCCCTTTCGGAGATGATGAAAGAGCGCGCCGAGGCCCTGCCCAAGGGCACCGGGGCCAACGCCGGCAAGAGTGAAACGGTCATCATCAAGGGGCACCCGCAGTCCAAGTCTCTCATCATCGCCGCCAAGGCCAATCGCCTCGAAGAGCTCAAGACCCTCATCAAGAAGCTCGACATCCCCTCCACGCTCCTGATGGAGGACATCCGCACCATCACCGTCAAGAACACCAACGCGACCGAGCTGGCCGACAAGCTCAAGGACCTCTGGGATCAACGGGCCAAGCAGCAGGATGAGGGCGACGGCTTCAAGCTGGAGACCCCCGCCATCGTCGCCGACGAGCGAAGCAACTCGCTGATCGTCGCCGCGGCCAAGGCCGACTTCGACGCGATCAAGAACGTGGTCGACAAGATCGAGGCGCTGGAACTGAACCCGATGGCGAACATTTACGTCATCCGGTTGAAGTTCAATTCCGCCAAGCAGCTTCAGTCCGCCTTTCAGGCCCTCTTCGACAAGCGCGCCGAGATGCGCACGGTCGAAGGCAAGAGCCGCCCCGAGGATAAGGTGGCCATCGAGATCGACGAGACAACCAACGCACTGCTCTTCGCCGGCTCGCGCGAGAACTATGACGTGCTCATGCAGAAGGTCACGGAGCTGGATCAGGAACTGGGCGTCCCCGGCGTGGTCGAGTTTTTCGTCTGTGACAACGTCGGCGCTCACCGCGTCAAGGACACCATCGACGAGTTGTTCAAGGACAACGGCATCTACAAGCCGGGAGCCAGCAGCGACAGCGAGACCGCCAAGAAGCGCGACAAGGTGACGGTCAGCATTGACGATCGGTCGAACATGCTCCTCGTCTCGGCCTCCCCGGAAAACATGAACCTCATCCGCGAAGTTTACAAGCGGATGAACAGCGTCACGACGCCGTGGGACGTGGCCATCACCAAGATGGTCATTGTCGAGCACGGCGATTCGGTGAAGATCGCCGCACAGGTCGCGGACTATTTCAAGAAGCTCGACGAAATCCGCGACACCGGCGGCTCCAGCGGAAGCAGCGGCGGCAGCAGCAAGTCAGGCTTCGGCATCACCGTCTTCGCCGATGAGCGAAGCAATCGCATCATTGTCGGCGGCACCAAGGACGGCATCGACGGCGCAGTCGAACTCATCAAGCGACTCGACGTTCCGCCCGGCACGCCCGGCCAGCTCATGGAGGTCTATACCCTTCAGGAGGCCCCGGCCGCCAAGATCGGCGAGATGATCAAGAAGGTCTTCGAGGAGCGGAACAAGCCGCGCGAAGGCGGCGGCGACACCGGCGTACAGGTGCCCAACGTGACCGTCACGGTCGAGCCGGACAACGGCCGCAACGCCCTGCTCATCAACGCTTCGAGAGAGGATCACCTGCTCATCAGAGACCTGGTGACTCGTCTCGATCGGCCATCGACCATTCTGCAAATGGCCCGTGTGATTGCCCTTGAAAAGGCGCCGGCCGAGCGCGTGAAGGAGATTCTCGAAGAGCTTTACAAGTCCGGCGAGTCCGGCGGCGAAGGCGGCTCCTCCGCCAAGACGATCGGTGTCGTGGAAGACAAGCGGACCAATTCCGTCGTCGTCACCGCCGCACCGGGCGAGTTGGAGAACATCGTCTCCCTCGTTAAGCGGCTCGATCAGACCGAGGTCAAGGGCCAGGTCGAAATCGGCATCTATCTCTGCGAAAACGAAGACGCCGAGAAGATGGCCGACGTTCTCAATCAGATCATGACAGGCGCGGCCGGCGAAGGCGGCAGCGGCGGCTCGTCCGCATCGGGCGATGATGCGCAACGAACCCTCTCCTCAATTCTCGTCTCCTATGCGGACAAGGATCCGCAGGGTCGCGAGATCTTCCTTCGCACGATCCGCGAGAACGTGCAGATCACTTTTAATGTGCGGACCAACGCCATCGTCGCCGTCGCCCCGCCCCCGGCGCTGCGGCTCATCGAACAACTGGTCAACAAGCTGGACCAGATTCAAAAGCGCTCGGTGCTCGTCAAGGTGTTCATGCTGCGTAATGCCGACGCGACCAAGATGGTCGAACTGCTCACGGACATGTTTGCCCAGGACGAAGGCTCCGAGGACCAGGCCGAGTTTCAGCGTGATCGCTCGGTCGAGGTTGAGGGCGGAAGCACCTCCACCGGCGGTGCGCCCACCGCCGCCTCACAGGAAGGCTCTTCCCGCAAGGGTACCTTCGGTCGGCCCAAGACCACCTTTGTGCCGGACGAGCGCACCAATTCACTGATCGTCGCCGGCTGGCCCGAGGATATCGACGTCGTCGCCGACGTGATCGACCAGCTCGACTCGCGGCCGATCCAGGACCGCGACAACTTCGTTTACACCCTCGTCAATCAGACCTCCGACGAGATGCAGGGCGCGCTACAGGAATACTTCGATGCCGAGGTGCAGCGCCTCGAAAGCCTCGGCGAGACTGTCTCGCCGCAGCGCCTGATGGAGCAGGAAGTCTCCGTCATTTCCCACCCGGAGTCGAACCAGCTCGTCGTCTCGGCAAGCCCGCGATACAAGCAGCAGGTCATCTCGCTGATCGAACAGCTCGACATGGCCCCGCCGCAGGTGATGATCCAGGTGATGATCGCCGAAGTTTCGCTCGATGATCGCTTTGAGATGGGGCTGGAGTTTGCCCTTCAGGAGCTACGCTTCAGCGAGACCGCCGTCGCCGGGCCCAATGGCATTCTCCAGAGCAGCCACTTTGACGTCGTCGGCGGTACCGATCTCGGCGCTTCCGGCAGCGGACTGGGCGGCTTCTCATTCACCATCACCGGTGAAGACTTCAACTTCCTCGTCCGCGCCCTTCAGGCCGACAGCCGCTTGGAAGTCATTCAGCGACCGATGATCATGTGCCAGGACAATCAGCAGGCCACGATCCAGATCGGCCAGAGTGTCCCCACTCCCAGCGGCGCACAGACCTTCGGTGGGCAGACTTCCACGCAGGTGCAATACCAGGAAGTCGGCGTGATCCTCAACGTCGAGCCGCACATCAATCCTGACGGCTTTGTGTACATGCTCGTGGAACCGGAAGTGTCCTCCATCACGGACTCCACGATTCAGATCGCCCCCGGCGCCTTCGCCCCGATCTTCAACCGCCGCACCGCTTCAACGAATGTCGCGGTCAAGGATGGCGAAACGGTGGTCATCGGCGGTCTCATCACGACGACTGAGAACGAAGCCGAGAGCAAAGTGCCTCTGCTCGGAGACATCCCCGGCCTCGGCGTTCTGTTCCGCACGACAACACGGACGAAGAACCGCACCGAACTGCTGATCGCCATGACGCCGACGGTCGTCCGTACGGTCGAGGACGCTCGACGCATCTCCAGAGAGAAGCGCGACGAGTCCGGCATCATCACCGACGAAATGAAGCAGAGCGTCCTGATGGGTAAGCTGCAGGTCAAGGCTGAGTCGGCCGACGAGATCGACTCGCTCGAAGCCCCGCCGGAGTTGAGCCCCGATGCTCCGCTACCGGAAGGCACTTACATGGAGGACAGCGAAGTTCTTCCCGCCGAGCCGGTCAAGACGAAGGATCAGCCCGACAGCGACAAACCCAAGTACGGCCCCGAGCCGCTCAAGTATGGCCCCATGGCGCCCTCCGGCGAGGACATGGTCGCGCGGCGTACAACGAAAGAGTTGGAGGTCGGCCGATGATCAGACGACTTCGACACACAGCACATATCGCAACCCGCGCCGCAATCTGCGCGGCGGGCTTTTTTGTTTTCGCCCTGTCGACAGGTTGCACCGAGCAGGAGATCGCCAAGTGGGAAGCGGCGAATCGGCCGCTCCTCGCGCGCGACTCGGCACCAGTCGAGACCAACATCGTCCGCGTCAACAAGTTCTTCAGCCAGACCCCGTGGCTCTCCTTCAAGAACGACGGCAGCAAGAAGGTTGACGGCGTCAGCTTCAGCCTCTATCTCGAAGGCCCCTCCGCCCCCAAGGGCGTCTTTGGCACCGGCACCATTGCGATTGCCATGTACCGCCTCGACACCGATCCGCTCGGCAAGGAAGTGGCGACCCAGGTCAAGGAATGGGTCATGACCGCCGACGAGGCCTACGCATGGCGATCGAAGAAGCAGACTGCCCTTGGCTGGGGATACGGCATCCGGCTCAACTGGGGTGATGAAGTCGACGTGGCCGGCAAGCAGATCGCCATCGTCGCCAAGTACCTCCGCGAGGACGGCCGCGTAATCAGTTCCTCCCGCCAGGTTCTCAAAGTGCCCCCCGACGGCGCCAAGCCCTCGCTCGCCGCGCGTAGTTAGCCCAGGCAATTCA
>CAZCGF010000183.1:0-8970 GCA_964498115.1 uncultured Planctomycetaceae bacterium
ATCGGTTCAGAGGAAGTCGTCGAGGCGATGAGCCGCGCCGGCATGCTTGGGTTCTTCGGCTCGGCCGGCCTGCCGATTGCCCGCGTAGAGCAGGCGATTGATCGCCTCCAGCGCAATCTCGGCGATGCGCCGTTTGGCATCAATCTCATCCATAGCCCGAACGAGCCTGACTTGGAATCCGGCGTCGTCGATCTTTACCTGCGCCGCGGCGTCAAGCTTGTCGATGCTTCGGCCTATCTCGATTTGACGCTTCCGCTGATTCGCTATCGCCTCGCGGGCATTCATCAACGACCGGATGGGCGCGTTGTTTGCCCCAACACGGTAATCGCCAAAGTCTCGCGCGCTGAGGTGGCCAGAAAGTTCATGACGCCTCCGCCCGCGAACCTGCTTTCTCAGCTCGTGCAGTCCGGCTTCATCACTGAGGCGCAGGCCAGGCTGGCCGAACATGTGCCTGTCGCGCCGGACATCACTGTCGAGGCGGACTCCGGCGGGCACACCGACAATCGGCCGGCCATTTCGCTGTTGCCTTCGATGATTGCTCTGCGAGATGAGGTGCAGGCGAAGCATCAGTACGCCGAGCCGCTGCGTGTCGGCGCGGCAGGCGGCATTTCCACGCCTGCGTCCGCCGTTGCGGCCTTCTCGATGGGTGCGGCGTACGTGATGACCGGGTCAGTCAATCAGGGGTGTCTCGAAGCAGGGACTTCACAGACTGTTCGGGAAATGCTCGCTCAGGCGGGTCCGGCCGACATCGCCATGGCCCCTGCGGCGGACATGTTCGAGATGGGCGTGAAAGTACAGGTGCTGAAGTGGGGTACGCTCTTCGCGGTCCGCGCTCGCAAGCTGTATGACCTATACCGCGAATTCGACAGCTTGGAGGCATTGCCGCCTTCGCAACGGTCCCCCCTGGAACGAGATTTCTTCCGCTGCTCGCTTGAACAGGCATGGGACGAGACTCGCCGCTTCTTTGAGGAGCGCGATCCGAGTCAGATTGCCCGAGCCCAGCGCGAGCCAAAGCATAAGATGGCGCTGGTTTTCAGGTCGTATCTTGGTCGCTCGTCGGACTGGGCCAACAAGGGCGAGCCGTCCCGCAAGGCGGATTACCAAATCTGGTGCGGCCCGGCGATGGGGGCCTTCAACGAGTGGACCCGGGGCACTTTTCTGGCCAAGCCGGAGAATCGCAGCGTGGTCACGGTAGCCATGAACATCCTGCTCGGCGCAGCTGTCCAGTTTCGAGTAAACTGGCTCCGCGGTCAGGGCGTCGAATTGGCTCCCGAGGCGACCGGCTTCCGGCCGCTTGAGCGCGACGCGATTTTGAAACTGATTTAGACATCCACTCCGCTGCGGCGGATCCAAGTTGATCAACCAAAAGGTCTGAGATTGAGTACCAAAGGACAAGGCGCGGGTCCGGGGCAGTGTCCCATTGCCATCGTGGGCATGGGATGTGTTTTTCCCGGCGCGGCGAATCTTAAAGAGTTCTGGCGAACCCTTGCCCGAGGTGAGGATGGTATTACCGAAGTACCGCCGACACACTGGTCGCCGGCGGACTATTTCGACGCCGACCCTAAGCGGCCGGATCATACTTACTGCACTCGCGGCGGCTATCTTTCGCCGATCGAGTTTGACCCCACCGAGTTCGGCATCCCGCCGAGCATTCTTGAAGCAACAGACACGACTCAACTACTCGCGCTGCATGTGGCCAAGATGGCCCTCGCCGACGCTGGATACGACGATTCACGCGAGTTTGACCGCGAGCGCGCCGGTGTCATTCTCGGCATTACAGGTACGCAGGAGCTGGTCATTTCCCTCGGCGCGCGGCTCGGTCATCCCCTGTGGCGAAAGTCGCTTGCCGAAGCCGGCGTGGACGTGAAGACCGCCGAGGAAGTCATTCGCCGTATTTCGGAAGGCTATGTCTCGTGGCAGGAAAACTCGTTTCCCGGATTACTCGGCAATGTTGTCGCTGGGCGGATAGCCAACCGGCTGAACCTCCGAGGCACGAACTGTGTCATTGATGCCGCGTGCGCGAGCTCGCTCGGCGCGGTGCATCTCGCCATGATGGAGCTCGCCACTGGCCGGGCCGACATGATCCTGTCCGGCGGGGCGGATACGCTCAATGACATCTTCATGCATATGTGCTTCTCGAAAACGCCCGCCCTGTCGCCGACGGGCGATGCGCGACCTTTCAGCGCTAACGCGGACGGCACGGTTCTCGGCGAAGGTATCGGCATGGTTGTTCTCAAGCGCCTCGCCGATGCCGAGCGAGACGGCGACCGCGTCTACGCCGTTATTCGAGGCATGGGCACGTCGAGCGACGGCCGTTCGCAGAGCATTTATGCACCGCACGCCGCCGGACAGGCTCGCTGCCTTCGAAACGCATACGAGCTTGCCGGGATCTCGCCGCAAAGCGTTTCACTGCTTGAGGCACACGGAACCGGCACCACGGTCGGCGATGCAACTGAGTTTGACGCCTTGCGCACGGTTTTTCGAGAAGCACGCGGTGACGGCGCATGGTGCGCATTGGGTTCGGTGAAGTCGCAAATCGGCCACACCAAGGCCGCCGCCGGCGCGGCCGGAATGGTCAAAGCGGCGCTTGCCATCTATCACGCAAGTTTTCCGCCGACCCTGAAGATCAGTGAGCCGAATCCAAAGATGGGAATTGGCGACAGCCCGTTCTATCTGAATACCGAACTTCGACCGTGGCTGACGGACAGCACCGCGCCCCGTCGCGCCGGGGTTAGTTCATTCGGCTTCGGTGGCAGCAACTTCCATTTGGTTCTCGAGGAGTTCGGCGCTACTCAGCATGCTCCGGCCTGGGACGGCTCCGTGGAGATTATCGCGCTGTCCGCGGACTCGCATGATTCATTGGTCAATCAACTCGCCGTATGGCGCGAGGCCGTCGGCAAGCCGGAATTCGACCGCACACACCTGGCGTGGCTGGCTTGTGAGTCTCGCCGCGATTTCTGTCGCGAAGATACTCACCGCTTGCTTATCGTCGTTGAACATGGCGACGATTTGTCTGTTGTCCTGGGAAAGGCAACCGATCGTCTGGCGACGGGCGCCGACCGCTGGACGCTACCCAACATTTATTATTCAGCAACGCCGGCCGAAGGAAAGCTGGCGTTTCTTTTCCCCGGCCAGGGTAGCCAATATGTCGGCATGGCCCGAAGAATGGCGTGCGCTTTTCCAGAGTTACGCGCGGCCCTTGTAGCGGCCGATCAGGGATTTGACGGTCCCGTTCACTCTGTTTCTGACGCCATCTATCCAACCCCGGCTTTCACTGAAGAGGCTCGCCAGGCACGGGAAGATCGACTTCGCCGCACTGACTTTGCTCAGCCCGCACTCGGGGCGATTGAGTGGGGTATGTCGAAAGTCCTCGATCGCTTCGGTATTCGTCCCGACGCCGTTTGCGGCCATAGCTACGGTGAACTCGTCGCACTTGCCGTCGCCGGCGTATTTGACGAATCAACATTGATGGGCCTTTCTCGGCTTCGCGGTCGGCTGATGGCGGGTGACGGAGAAGATCGCGGCGCCATGCTTGCTGTGAAGGCTTCGCCGGCCGATCTTGACCGTCTCATCACCGAAAGCCGCCTTGATGTGGTGCTTGCTAATCTTAACTCTCCGAGCCAGTGCGTCCTTTCGGGTTCGCACGCGGCAATTGATCGCGCTGCCGAAGCATGCAAGGCGCTTGGATTCGCCAGCACCAAGTTGCAAGTATCCGGCGCGTTCCACAGCCCGTTGATGGCGGATGCGGCGGATTCAATGCGAAGTGCAATCGAAGCCTCTGCATTCGCCGGTCCGCGATTTCCGGTGATCGCCGGCTCGTCCGCCGCGCCATATCAGGGCGACCCAGATGAGGCGAAGTCTATTCTGGCGGATCAATTGCTTTCTCCGGTCAATTTTGTCGGACAAATCGAGTCGCTGTATGATCTCGGCGTTCGGACATTCCTGGAGGTGGGGCCCAAGCCGATCCTCACCGGCCTTGTCGGTTCAATCTTGAGAGACAGGCAGCACACCGCGATCAGCATGGATGCCAGTGCGGGGCGAAAATGCGGAATCTCCGACCTTGGACGATTGGTTGCGCAACTTGCCGCGGCCGGGCACGATGTCGACTTAACTCAATGGGAGGCGGCCGCCAAGGAGCCTCGCAAGCAGAAGATGATGGTGCCGCTCGTCGGCGCGAACTACCGTTCGCCGAAGCCGGCGACAGAGCTACCGCAAAAAAACGAAACGATCAGACGATCTCTGCCGGCTTCCGTTCCTGTTCCGCCGGCCAGAATTGAGCAAGCTTCAAAGAGTGCGAAAATGTCAGACACCTCCGATATGCCCCCCACATCGCCAGTCGCGCGACGGTCCGAAATGGATCAGACTGCGAGTGTCCCGTCGGTATCTCCGGTTCTTGCTGATGCGCTGCGCGTCATGCAGGAGGGGCTTCGCTCCATGCAGTCCCTGCAACAGCAGACCGCCGCGGCCCACGAGAAGTTTCTCGCGACACAGGAGCAAGCCCATCGGGCCTTTCAGCAACTACTCGAAAGTCAGCATCGACTCGTTTCTAACTCGCTGAATCGCTCTCAACCTGGTTACCAGCAATTGCCGTCGCAGCCGCCCGTTGCGGCCGAAAGGCCAATCGCGGTCGCGGCACCGCCGGTCCATCAGGCGCCGCCTGTTCGCCAAACTCAGGCCGCGCCGATCGTCGAGGCTCCCAAGCCGAAGGCTCAACCAATCTCTTCCGTCGAGTCCGTGCCCGCGCCCGCGCCAAAGGCGCCCGCTCGTGTTCAGGGAGACTCGCGATCTCGCATTGAACCGATTGTTCAAGAGATCGTGTGCGAAAAGACCGGGTATCCATTGGAGATGATCACCCTGGAGATGGACATCGAGGCTGATTTGGGCATCGATTCCATTAAGCGAGTGGAGATCATCTCGGCCATTGAGGAACGGTTGCCGGGCCTGCCCACCATCAAGCCAGAACATATGGGCAGTTTGCGTACGCTTGGTCAGATCGTCGACTTCATGGCCGGCGGCGCGGCGGATATGCCGCCGACTTCCTCGCCTCAGCCGGCTGAGGCGCCAAAGCAGCCGATCGCGCCGAGTGTCGGACCCGCGGCCGCGACATCCACTCAGAACGCCGATGTATTCGGTCAAACACTCCTGAGCGTTGTTGCCGAACGCACGGGATATCCTCCGGACATGCTCAACCTCGACATGGACATGGAGGCGGATCTCGGTATCGACTCGATTAAGCGCGTTGAGATCCTCGCCGGCGTTGAGGCGCAGACTCCTGACCTGCCGCCGGTGAAGCCGGAGTTCATGGGCAGCCTGAGAACACTCCGGCAAGTTGTTGACTATTACCTCTCTCAGTCACCAGCAGCGCCTTCGCCCGCGCCATCACGTGAGCAGGTTGCAAATGACTCAGTCGCGGCTCGCGAGATCAAACCAGAACCGCAGAATTCGCCTCTGCTCAATCGAGGCGTTCTGACCGCCATCGAGACGCAACCGCCGCAGGATCGCCCGTTGAATATCGCCTCGGACGGTGAAATCTGGGTCACCGACGACGGCGAGGGGTTATCCGCCGCGATCATCGATGAATGTATTTCCGCCGGCATCGCCGCGCGATTGGTCAAACTCTCTGAAATCTCAGGTCGCTCGAAGCGCACCGGCGTCGTCGGATTGATTATTGTTTCGCCGATTGCCACGTCCGGCTCGATTGCCGGCCGTGAATCTTCCGACGTTTTCCTCCGTGAGGCATTGATGGCCGCCAGGCTGGTCAGTGCCGATTTGTGCGACGCAGCAAAGACCGGACGCGCCGTATTCGCCACCATTACCCGGCTTGACGGCGCGATGGGTCTTGTCGGGGGCGACTTCGATCCTGTGATCGGTGGGCTCGCCGGCCTGACGAAGACCGCCGCGCTGGAGTGGCCGGAAGTGTGCTGCCGAGCGATTGATGTCTCGCCTGATTGGACCGACATGCCCGCGGCTGCCTCCGCGATTTTGCGAGAACTGGCCGTTGACGGTCCGACGGAAGTCGGACTCGCATCGGGTCGCCGATTGGAATTTGAGGTCCAGCAGGAATCCGCGAAGATCGGACGGCCTGCCCTTTGTTCCGATGATGTTATCGTTGTAACCGGCGGCGCTCGCGGCGTGACGGCTGAGGCGGTGATTGCCTTGGCCCGCCAGGGTGCGCCGCGGTTCATACTGCTCGGTCGCTCGCCCGTACCCGTTGAGGAGCCGTCCTGGCTCGCACCGCTGACCAGCGAGTCCGACATCAAGCAGGCGATCCTTAAGCACGCATTTGCAGGCCAGCGACCGACGCCCGCCGAATTGCAGGCGGAGTTTGGTGCGCGCATGGCCGCTCGAGAGATTCGCAAGAACATCGATCGCATCGCCGAGACGGGCGCAAGTGTCGCTTACGAGGCGGTGGATGTGCGAGATGCTGAGTCGCTTCGTGAGGTCATGCAGCGCATTATTGCGCAGTTCGGCCCAGTCCGCGGCCTGATTTATGCCGCCGGCACGCTGGAAGATCGGCTCATCAAGGACAAGACCGCCGAACAGTTTACGAAGGTCTTTGACACGAAGATCGTTGGCCTCCGCAATCTGCTCGCCGAGCTTGATCTCGACGAGTTGCGACAGGTCGTCCTCTTCTCTTCGGTAAGTGCCCGATACGGCAACGTCGGTCAAAGCGACTATGCCATGTCGAACGAATCCCTGAACAAGATTGCACGGCGAATGAGTCGAGAGCTTCCCCGGTGCCGTGTGACGTCGATCAACTGGGGCCCATGGGATGGTGGCATGGTGACGCCGGCATTGCGCCGCGAATTCGTTCGGCAGGGCGTCGAATTGATTCCGCTTGCCGCCGGCGCGGAAGCGATGGTGACCGAGACCCTTGTCGAGTCGGGCAATGTCGAGGTTGTCGTCGGCGCGCCGCTGAATCGACGAAAAAGCGTCCGTGTTGAGCCCGTCGCAGCGCCTGCCGCTCCGACCGGGGACCTTTCAATTGCCTTTCAACTCGAACTCGATGCAGAGCGTTTTCCGTTTCTCCGGTCGCACGTGCTGGGCGGCCGGCCGGTATTGCCCGTTGCGATGATGGTCGAGTGGATGGCCCATGCGGCGCTGCATGCCAATCCGGGCCTCGTCGTTCGCGGTATTGACGACTTAAGAGTCCTCAAGGCCGCGGCCCTTGACCGTAACGGTGCGCTGGGTGTGATGCTTGCCGTATCTCGCTCTCGTCGAGATGGGGACGCCTTCTTCGTCGATGCCGAATTGCGATCTGTCCGCAACGATGGACTGCCGGTCATACACGCCCACTCAAAAATACTGCTCGCGGCTCAAAGGTTGTCTGCTCCTGCGGCTCCCGAGGAACACGCGGTCATCGACCGCGCCTATCCACGCAATGTCGATTCTGCTTATGAGGAGAATCTCTTCCACGGGCCGCACCTGCGCGGCATTCGTGAGATTCGCGGGCTCAGCAGCCGAGGCATCGTCGGTCGAGTCGTGTCCGCCGGCGCTCCTCGAGATTGGATGGCGGAGCCGTTGCGCGGTGCATGGATCGCCGATCCACTGATTCTCGATGCCGCGTTTCAATTGGCGATCCTATGGTGCTGCGAGGAGCTGGGCGCGCCGTCGCTTCCAACTCACTTTGGGCGCCTTCGGTTGTACTGCCCATCGCTGCCGAGAGATGGGGTAACGTGCATACTCCAGGTTCGCGAGTCTTCGCGGGCGAGGATGACTTCAGACATTGCATTCGTCAGTGCGGCCGGCGCGCTCGTCGCTGAGATCGGCGGCTACGAGTGCACGGTTGATCCGCTCCTGTGGGATGCCTTCCGTCCACCTTCCCGATTGTCCGCCGCCACCTGAAGGTCGCCGCATGAAGCTTGATTGTCCAATCGCCATCGTCGGCATGGGCGGCGTCTTTCCCGGCGCGGCCGACCTGCGCACCTTCTGGAGCAACATCGCGCAGGCCCGCGACATGTCGCGCGAGGTTCCGCCAGGTCGGTGGATCATTGAACCGCATCGCGCAATTGCTAATGCACCATCGGCGGACAAAGTCCTTTCTGTCCGCGGGTGTTTTGTTGAGGATTTCCGGCTCGATCCTGACGGTCTGGAAATCGACAGGCATTTGCTCTCGCAGCTTGATCCCCTCTATCACCTTGTCCTTCATGCCGGACGCGATGCCTATTGCCACTCGCAGATGGATGGAGTCGATCACGATCGCATGGGTGTGATCCTCGCGGCCATTGCCCTGCCGACCGACGCATCATCGGCCATTACGCGAGAAACATTGGGCGCGGACTTTGAGCGACGGCTCTTCGAGCATGCGGGCATTGCTTCGGCGAGTGATCGGGAAAAGTCGCCAGCCACGCACCTGATGAACGGACGCGTTGTGGGATTGCCGGCTGCTCTGCTGGCACAGGCCCTGGGGTTGGGCGGCGGGACGTACACGCTTGATGCCGCGTGCGCATCTTCTTTATACGCGGTCAAACTTGCATGTGATGAACTGCAAAGCGGTCGAGCGGATGCCATGCTTGCCGGTGGTGTTTCGCGGCCGGAATGTCTCTATACGCAGATGGGATTCACACAGCTTCGCGCGCTCTCCCCAAGCGGCCGATGCGCGCCGTTCGATGCCGCCTGTGATGGACTCGTTGTCGGCGAGGGCGCGGGGATCGTTGTTTTGAAGCGCCTCGACGATGCTGTTGCCGCCGGCGATGAAATCCACGGAATTATCCGCGGCATCGGTCTATCGAACGACATCGGTGGAAGTCTTCTTGCCCCGGACAGCGAGGGACAACTTCGGGCCATGCGGCAAGCCTACGAGGAGGCGGGCTGGACACCGGAAAGCGTCGATCTTATTGAGTGCCATGGAACGGGCACTCCTACCGGCGATGCGGTTGAGATTCAGAGCATGAGGACGCTTTGGGAGGGGATTAGCGCCAGGCCCGGCCAATGCGCGATCGGATCGGTCAAGTCGATGATCGGCCATCT
>CAZCGF010000184.1:0-8953 GCA_964498115.1 uncultured Planctomycetaceae bacterium
ACCGATCCTCGAACACTCTCTCGATTAGATCAAAAAATGTCCGAAATTCCAAGAAATGGGGTGCGTCCCTCGACGAAACCGTGAGCCGGCATGTCCGCGGCACTTGGATGCCAGGCTGAACGGGCCATATCGGACGGCAGGATCGGTGAGCTATGCGTGATCGACGGCACGCGGGCGATTCAACGCCTTACGGCCCCAGGAGGTCGTCGGTGAAGGGGGCGATGTCGAGGGCGTCGATGGCGAGGTCGGCGTTCACGTCGGCGCGCTCCAATCGGCAGGAGTCGGCGGACTGATCGAGCAGGATCGCCACCAGGGCGTCGATGTCGTCGAGATTGGCGAGGCCGTCGCCGTCGATGTCGGCGGGGATGGGCGACTCCTGATCGTTGGGGCAGCCGGGCGTTCCGCCGACGAGGCCGCTGGCCTCCCAGTTTGTGGAGAGGTTGCCGACCCAGGTCGAGTCGATGCGCTCCAGCGAGAAACCGATGCCATCGGGCGATGTGGGCCATGCACCGCTGTCGGCGTACTCCACCTCATCGACGAGGACGTAGGGCACGAAGAACTCCGGCGGAGACTGCGGCGTGTCGGGCTTGAGCAACTGGATGCGTTCGCCGCCGTTACTGAGCTGGCCCGAGTAGGGGCCGATGACCTGCACGTCGTCGGCAAGGCCGTAGGTCGCGCGGAAGTCGACGAGCTTGGCCGGCTCGGCGATGGGGTCGAAGCTGACGACGAGGAGGTATCCCTTGGGGGCGATCGACACGGCAAGCGAAAAGACATGGCTCACGCCGCCGGAGAGCTGCCAGGGGTGTGTCACGCCGGGATCAGGGAAATAGGTCGAGAGGGCGAGCGGGGCGTTGGTGATGTTGCGCAGCTCGATGTACTCGTGGTCGGTATTGTCGACGCTCATGGGCAGGTCGGGCGGGTGGTACATCAGTTCGTTGAGGACGATCGGTCCGACGAGGGGCAGGGAGTTCGCCTCGCCGGGAGTGCGCGAAGCCATCGCATAGAGGGGGCCGGTTCCGTCGGGGTAGCGACCGATGGAGACGCCGTTCTCGGCGGGGCCGAATTTGATGTAGTCGCGGCCGCCGGTCATGACGCCGAGACCGTCTGCCTGCGACAGGACGACGTCATCGCCCTGGGAGGAGTTGAGGCCGAAGCCGAACTGGGTTTGGTAGAGGACGAGGTAGCCGTTGGCGGGGATCGTGGTTCCGTCGGGGATTTGGTACTGGGTGAGGTCGTTGAGCGAGTCGGAGAGGTACCACTTGCTGATGTCGATGGGGCTGCCGGTGGTGTTGTGCAACTCGATGTAATCCTCAAGTGGGGGGTCGGAGTGGGTGAGGACTTCATTGATGCGGACGGAGGTGAGCGGGGAGTACGGCAGGACGCTGCGCAGGGCGGCAAAGCTTTGCATGCTCGCGCCGCTGTTCCAGAGATTCGGCGCGCCGAACGAGCTGCTGCCGCCGTCGTTGTAGGCGGAGAGCGGCGTGATGGCGGCGGAGGGATTGGCCTCCAGCTTGCAGACTTCGTTGTTGCCGACGCCGCTGGGGGGGGCGATGCCTTCGCCGGCGGGGCCGAACTTCACCGCGTTGAGGCTGTCGCGAATGGTGAGTTGCCAGTTGTCGTTGTTGACGCGGAAGTTTGAGTTGGTGATGTAGCTGCCGTTGGTATCGGCGGCGGCCTTGACGTTCAGCCACCACTTGCCGAGGGCGGGCTGATAGTCGTCGACGTTGTTACCGAGCTCCTCGGAGACGGTGATGATGGTGCCGCTTCGCAGGTCGGACCAGACATTGTCATTGGTGAGGGTCAGGGTTTGCGGGCCGGTGATGCTGCTGTCGTTGAGGGTCAGGGTCCATCCTCGCATGTCCAGATGGTCGGTGATGACGACCAGCTCGAACCAGTCGCCGCCGTTGCCCAAAACGATGCCCCAGTAGGTGTCGGCCGAACCGTTGGCGAGGAACTGGGTGTCGCTGACGGCGTTGTATTCGTTGAGGATGACGTCGGCGGCCCGCGCGGTCGCGAAAGCGCTTAGAAGTACCATGGCCGTCGCAACGGACGTGACGAGTCGCATCTTTCTCTCCTCCGCCGGGCAGCACGGATTGGTGAAACCGCGGTGCCGGCTGCGTCTGACCTATTCTTCAAATCTTAGCGTCACCGCTTCGCCGGGCATAAGGGTCGCGTCGTTCGACAGGGTGACAATGACCTCTCGCCCCCAGATCGGCCAGGAGGGCATCTTTCGGAAGCGAATCGGCGCCTCGGTGATGGCGTCTGCCACGCTCAGGACGGTGCCCTGCACATGGTGACTTCGTTCGTTCGTCCCGGCGGCGGGAAAAATGGTGACCGGCTCGCCGAGATAGACAAACTTGGATCGTTCCGGCGGGAGGAAGGCGACGACGCGGTTGGTGGCAGTGGGGGAGATCTTGACCAACGGGTCGCCGGCTAGCACGCGGTCGCCCGGCTCGACATAGATCGCGGTGATCTGGCCGCGCGCCGGGGAGCGAATGACGTTCTGGTCGATGCGAAAGACGAGCTCGCGAATCTCTCTTTCGCGAACGTCGGCGGCAAGGCGGATCGGCGTGAGGACGGATTCGTAGTCGACGGGATCCTGCTGTGCGTCGGTGAAGGCGAACCATCGCTCGTCGGCCTCTTTAAAAGCCTTCTTCATGCGCTCCAGCGCTTCGTCTGCCGTCTTGACGCGTGCCCGCAGAGCGTCGACCTGAGTCTTCATCAGGTTGAGCTCGCGGAAGTTCGCCTGATCCTCTTCATAGAGCCGCTTCATGATGTTGTACTCGACCAGGGTTCCGTCGAGGGTGGCCTGGTCGCCGGCGCGCTGGATGATCTGGACGAGGTGCTGGATATGGGCGGATTCGCGGTCGACCAGGAGGCGGCGGGCGAGGTCGCGGGCGTTGAGGTCGGCGCTTGCCTGGGCCAGTTCGATCTGGCTTCGTTCGGCCTCCACTTCGTGTTGCAGTCGTTCGAGGTCTTTTGAAATCGTCGTGAGGCGAAGTCGATCGGCGCGATCGTCCATCTTGGCCAGCAGCTCACCCGGTTCGACGTTTTGATGGAGTTCGACGCGCAGCTCTCGCACCATGCCGGGCTCGAGATGTGCGATGGTGACGGAACGTTCCTCTCCATAGGCGGAGATGGCGCCGGTGCTTGAACGTCGCGAGTAGAGCATCAGCACGGCCGCGAGGGCCATGAGCCAGACCGCGATCGGCCCGTAAGTTTCGAGCAATTTGCGGAGAAGCCGCTGAAACCAGCGCGCCAGGCGGGACGGGACTGTAGTTGATGTTGGCGGGACCATGATGGTTTACGCCACCTCCTCATGCTCAGGATCAACCAGCAGATTGACGAACCGTATGGGTTTGGCCTCGCGAAGGGTGGAAAGGAGGTCCGGTGCGGACTCGGGGTCGCGGAGCCGGACGCGATAGACACACTGATAGACGTTGCCGGCGCCGCTTTCCATCGCTGGGCCCTCATCGATGGAAACGAGCGTGTGTCGTTTGCAGTAGCGAGCAAGGACGGCCTTGAGGTCAGACTCGTTGTATTCGCCGACGCTGATCTGAAAACGAAGCACGCTTTCCAGGGAGCGCCAGCCGCCGAAGCCGGTCATGTGAAGATACCAGGCGATCAGATTCGCTCCGAGAGCCCCGATCGCGGCGATTTGAATGAACCCCAGGCCCATCGCCATGCCGCAGACGAGGCACAGGAGTACATAAACGTTGTCGCGCGCGTCGCGGACGATCGTTCGGAAGCGAATGATGGCCAGGCCGCCGAGCAGACCGAAGGCCGCCAGCGGCGCCGAGGCGATGAGCATCATGCTCATGGAGGCGATCATGGTGATGAGGACGAGCGACTGGGTAAAGCCGCGGGAATAAGAAACGCCGCGGTGGGTCCACTTATAGAACCATGCATTGAGCTGGCCGATCAAAAAGGCGGAGAGCAGGGTCAGCACCAGTGACCCGGCGCTCGACGCCGTGGGCTCCTGAAGGGAGTAGAGGATCTCGTCCATGAAGCCATTCATGCGATTCGAGTCTCCCTCATGTCCAGCAGCATGCCTCGTGCTGCCTGCAGGCAGAGCGTGTATTTGCAGACGCCGCGACGAACGAGGTCGCTCGAAGCGAGCAGGTTTTTCAGCCAGACCGGGTATGTGTCGGTGAATTTCACTTCAAAAATCACGCCGCGAATCGGAACCGGCCACCAGGCGCCCGGGTCCGTGGTCTGATTGGAGTCGGCCGGCTGAAAGGAGAGCCGGCGATCAAAGCTGAGCCGCACGCCTTTGCCCGCGTCCTGTTCATAGGCCTCGCGCGTGTAGAAGACCGCCACCTTCGGTGTCGCCCGAAGCTGATAGCGAAGCCACTGAAACTTCGCGAGCTTATCGTTCGCCTCGGTTTGCGTAACAGTGCCCGGGCAATGGGAATTCGTTTCGTTTTGCAGCAGCTTCGCGGCATCGCTGCGATCGACGATCGCGCGCTGTTTGTAAACAATGCCCATGACCTTGCGCTTGATTTCAAAGAACGCCGGCAGACCGCCGTCGGGCTGCAGGGTGTGCCGATAAGTGCGAACCCGGAGCTTGAAGCGGTCCGGCTCGCCCGCCTCGACATTGCGAGCCAGTTGAAAGTCCGGAGAGTCGAGATAGATGGAATGAATCGGGTACTGGCGATCCGCGAATGGCTGGCAATGTCGATCGAGACGCAGGTTTTGTACGCAATACCTGCGGATGCGCAGGGCGAGTGCTTCGTCGATGAAGTACTTGACCTCGTGGCGCTGCCAAGATGTCCGAATCAAATGATTCGTCATCGAACTCCCCATTAAATTAACAAGCGACCCTGCCGCAACGATCAACCAGCGCCGGCGGTCAAACGGTCGAGCGCCAAACAACCCGCATTTTTAAAATCTGTCGCTCCTATTCAACAGAAATGCGAAGCCGCTCTCGGGAAATCCAAGTCCAGACCATACCGCTGACTTGATCACAATTACGGCTGACCCTAGCTCGATATCTTAACAAATCCTTAACGCGAAGTGCAACCTCTTTCCCAAAAAGCGAGATTCGGACGGCGAATGATGCCGGCGAGGTTTTCCCAAAGAGGATTGCCCCATTTTGGGCAAATTTCCCAGCAAACGGCGAGGTATCCACCCTAGCCTAATGGATTAGTCACGACGGGCGGTAATGGCTCGCGGCATTCAAAAAAATGAGGGTTTGGGGCCGTCCAGTACCCCGGTCGTGGCCGGGTGGCATTTGGCACTACCTGAAGGCCTTCAGTGTTCCCCGGTTTGCTGCCCTATATCGTGATCCCTAGACTGGTATGCATGAGTGTGAAGCCAAGAGTGCTGGTCGCCATGAGCGGCGGGGTGGACAGCAGCGTCGCGGCCTGCCTCCTTCACGAGCAGGGCTACGACGTGGTCGGCGTCTTTATGCGCTTGGGCGCGGCCGATCCCGAGCCGGTCGGGGCCTGCAAGGCAGGCGGTTCGACCGAGAGCACACTCTCTCTGCCAATTCGCTCGTCGGCTGCAGTCGAACCGCGACATCGCGGCTGCTGCTCGGCTGCGGACGCGACCGACGCCCGCGTCGTGGCCGGAGAACTGGGCATTCCCTTTTACGCCCTGAACTTCGAGGAGGACTTCAGCCGCCTCAAGCAATATTTCGCGGATGAGTATGCCGCCGCGCGCACGCCGAACCCCTGCGTCATGTGCAATCAGTGGCTCAAGTTCGGAAGGCTGATCGATTATGCGAACGCCATCGACGCCGATCTGGTCGCCACCGGCCATTTCGCCCGAGTGGATAACGCCGGCGATCAACCTCGGCTTCTGCGCGCCCGGGACACGGCGAAGGATCAGTCCTACGTGCTCTTCGGCGTATCGTCTGAGATTCTGCGGCGAACCCTCTTCCCGCTCGGCGACCTGACCAAGTCGGAAGTCCGGGCACATGCCCGCAGGCTTGGCCTCGCCGTTCACGACAAGGCGGAATCGCAGGACATCTGCTTCGTGCCGGATCGGGACTATGCCCGCGTGGTTCGCGAGCGCCGACCCGATGCATTTGTCGAGGGCGAGATTCGCCACGTCGACGGCCGCGTGCTGGGGCGACATGCCGGCCTGCCGAATTTCACCATCGGCCAGCGTCGCGGGCTTCGCATCGCGACGGGCTCTCCCGTTTATGTCTCGCGGATCGACCCGGAGAGTCAGACGGTGACCATCGGCCCGGCGGAGTCGATTTCCCAGGCAACGACGGCAGCTTCCCGGATGCAGTGGATCGGCGAATTGCCGACCGAGCCCTTCCGGGCCACCGCGCGCATTCGCTACAACCACGAGGCCGCGTCGGCAACGATTGAGCCGCTGGCGGGCGATCGCGTTCAGGTCTGCTTCGACGAGCCGCAGTGGGCGGTCACGCCGGGTCAGGCACTGGTGATATATCGCGATGAAGAAGTGCTCGGCGGCGGCTGGATTGACTGACGCCACGAGCTACTTGTGGGGATTATCCTTCCGAGCCATCTCTACGATCGTCTGTGCCTCGTCGTCCGACAGCCAGTCCACTCGCATGCCTTCGAGCGTGTTGAAGAGCACATGCCTTCCGCGCGTGAACAGGTCCAGATGGACGTCGGCACAGACCGCGAGCGGGATTTTCTCGCCGGCCGCTGGGATCACCGCCCAGTTTCGGGCGATCAGGTCGTAGTGGCGCGGCGAATTGCCCTTCGTCGGAAGGTCAAACATCTGCCACTGCTGCTCGAGGATGTTGACATGTTCGTGGGCGAGGTCCACCTTCTTCGCCAGTTCCGCGTCGTAGAGCAGCGTGTCGCGACACTCCCGGCGCCGTGTCTCATATCGATTCCAAAGCACGACAAGCAGGATGGCCACCGTGCCGAGAATCATCCACACCACTCGCCTCCAGAAGACGACCTTCCGGCGAAGGGCGATGGCGTCGCTGGCAATTTCTCGCTGGCTGGAATCCACTCGTCACCTTGCTCCCGTCATATCCATCGGCTGGGCCCGATCGTGACCGCCCACACGGAGTTTTATCCCTTGGCCGTTCCAGTGACAATCCGCGTCCCGTCGAGCCCGCAAGATTCGCGATTCTCGCGTCCCCCGACGCATCCTTTGAGAAATCAACGGTTTAGATTGCAAAACCGCACTTGCGAGGCTATCTTCCTCAACTTATGGAACTACCGAAACGCCCTCTGGGCGACGAGTACATCAGGCCGGGGGGTTATCGGGAACTCAGTCAGCGGCTTGCCGCCAATCCCAAGATGCGCGGACTGACCGCGCTGATCATGTACGCCTTCGACAACCGGACGCGCCTCCTGCCGTTCCTCTTTGCCGACTGGCGGATCATTCCCGCGGGCGTCCGCGCCGTGGCCGACTCCCTCGACGGCGCCGGCCTCAGCAAGTCGCGCATCGTCTTCCAGCTCTGGTCGCCGAATGTCAGGCCCTCCCATGTCCTCATGGAGAATCGCCCGCCCGACATCCTCCTCGTCAGCAGCATGCAGATTCACGCCCAGCGCGCCTACGACCTCGTGGCAGACGCCTGCGCCATTCCCGAAAACAAGCGGCCGCTCATCCTCTGCGGCGGTCCCAAGTCCATCTACGAGCCCTGGGACTACTTCGGTCGCGGCGAAGGCGGCAAGATCAATGCCGACTGCTGCGTCACCGGCGAAGCCTATGTAATGCTCCAACTGATCGAGACGATCCTCGACCACATGGGCACCGGGGATTCGGCGCGGCAGGCCTTCCTCCGCGCCCGCGAGAGCGGCGCCCTGGAGAATGTGCCGGGCCTGGTCTATCGCATCGACCCGCCGGGCGGGCGCGAGGCGCACCTCGTTGACACCGGCGTTCAGCGTCTCGTTCAGTATCTCGACGAGTTGCCTCTGCCGCTGGCGGCCTATTCGCGGGTCGAGCCGCCGCACAAGAAGAAGTCCCTTGCCCCGGCGCCGCTGTCGCGCGAGCAGATCGCCAAGCGCGCCCGCATCAACTCCCTCATCATGACCCAGGGGTGCAAGTTCCGGTGCAGCTACTGCCCCATCCCCGCCTACAACCAGAACTCCTTCCGCTTCAAGAGCCCCGAGCGCCTCGGCGACGAGATGACCCTGCTCAGTCAGCAGTACGGTCTGCGCAACTTCTTCGGCACCGATGACAACTTCCTCAACCGCCGCGAGACCGTCGAGGAGATTGTGAGTCACCTCGCCACGCGCCGCATCGACGGCCTGCGCTTCCACAAGAAGGTCCGCTGGGCCACCGAGGCCACCATTCACGACGCCTATAAGTGCATCGACCTCATGCCCAAGATGCGCCAGGCCGGTCTGCGGGCCCTCTGGTTCGGCGTCGAAGACCTCACCGGCACCATGGTCAAGAAGGGACAGGCCGGCACCAAGACCGCAGAGGTCTTCGCCGAGATGAACGCCAACGGCCTCTGCCCCATGCCGATGATGATGCACCACGACGGCCAGCCGCTCTACACGCCGGGCAAGCTCTACGGTCTTTACAACCAGGTCCGCTACCTGCGCAAGCACGGCGCCATCAGCATTCAGATCACCGTGCTGACGCCCGCCGTCGGCACCAACTACTTCGACACGCCCTACAAAGAGAAGATGGTCTTCAGCGAGGTCGCCGGCCATCGCGTCGATGAGGCCCGCTTCGACGGCAATCACGTCGTCGCCACCAGCGAGGGCAAGCCCTGGCGCAAGCAGGCCAACCTCATCCTCGGCTACGGCGCTTTCTACAACCCGATCAGCCTGCTGGGGGCGATGATTCGGCCCAAGCAGCGGCTCGCCGGCGCGGACATCGGCATGCAGATCATCGGCATGACCGCCCTGGCCAAGACGACGCTCGACTCCCTCATCTGGGGTTGGCGGCTGTGGCGCGGCCCGGTGAAGCGCTGCCAGGAAGTGCCCGGCGCGAAGCTGCCGATGGTCAAGGCCCGGCCGGATGAGATCGAGACGAAGCGCCCGACGGCGATCCCGCCGGACTC
>CAZCGF010000185.1:0-8785 GCA_964498115.1 uncultured Planctomycetaceae bacterium
CGCTCGACGCGAAACAGCGCTCAGGATCGCAGCACCGCCCGTGTACGAAGAGTTCTTCCGCCACCGCTTGCGCGATGGGTTCCGATGCGCGCCCGCCGCAACCTCTGCACCTCAGGGCCACAGGCCGCAGGTCTCAGGTCCACCAAATTTCGACGTTTCGACGTTTCGATTTTTCGACGTTTCCACCCGCCGCCCCAACTCGTGCCCGCCACAACCGTTGGCACGTTTTCCAGGAGCGCTGTGTCACCTTATGTCACCTTCGCCAATCGTGCCTTTCGAGGGATCGGGGGCGCGGCCGGCGACAATTTTTGCCGAGGCGGGGGTGTTTCTCATCCGTGCGGATCACCGCTGGCGAGGGTCGGGGCGTTTTTGTCCGGCGACCGGGCCTTGGGGGTCGATGTATGGGGTAAATCAGGATGCGGCGGAGAATTCTCGACTTGCACGTCGGGTGAATCGGAAGGGATGTCGCAGCCTCCATCAAAAGGACATGGATTGACCGCGCGCCTGCAGGAAGAGACCGCGCGGCAGCGAGAGGACTTGAGCATGCAAACGGGAACACTGACGAGCGGACAATCGCATCGCATCGATCGCAACGGCGGCGATGCGCATATCAAGGGGTCCAACGAGGGGCATCGCCGGATTATCCGAGAGCAGTTTGAGCGCCTGCACGATGTGTTCGACCAGTGCCGTCCATCCGAGTCGCTGCGCACGATCTTCGATCAGACCGTCGGTTTGCAGATTCGCCGGCGCATCGAGGACAGACAAGCGGCCGTTCGGATTCTTGAAGTCGGTTGCGGCGTCGGAAACTGGGCGGAGCACATTTACGCGACCTTCAGCGACTCGGCCTCGCGGGTTTTCTATCGCGGGATCGACGTCGCGGAGCCGTGCGCGGCATCCTGCAATCGAAGACTGGCCGGCCATCCGACCGGGCGCGCCGAAGTCGCCGACTATGAGTCGCTGCCGGCGGACGCGCCCTGCGACATCCTTCTCTTCGTCGAGGTATTTTGTCACCTTCGCCGCGGGCAGGATGCGGCTTGGCTGCGCAAGGCGCGAGAGCTACTCGCGCCCGGCGGCTGCATCGTCATCATCGACAAGGAGCGCTCGTCACGGCATGGGCGAAAAGTGAAGTGGGACCTCTTCAAGCGGCGCTGGCTGCCGGCGGCGCTGCGCGGCCGGCCGTACTACTTCCCGGATACGTATAACGAACTGCTGACGACGCTTCGGTATCCGAGCTTTCCGTTCCTGTCGCGAGAGTTGAATCACCTGTCGATTTCGGCTCAGCCCATCGTCGAGCACGGACTTTTTTCCGCGGTGGTCGGCTGTCGATCGGGCGAGCAGTAAGAGGGCGGATGGCCAGGTCGAATTGAATCGATGTTTGCGGGGGTCTCTTTTGCGCTAGAAGGTGAAGATCAGATTCGTCGTGACGCGGTGTTCGAAGATGTCGTTGTTCGACGTGGACTGCATGGGGAATTCCCACACGGCGCCCCAGGAGACGTGCTCGACGATGTGCCAGCGCGCGCCGATGCCGCCCCAGAAGGCCGCGTGGCCGGCGACGTCGCTCGAGCCGATGTTGGCGTAGTCCAGTCCGCCGATGTCGAAGGGGAGGCGGTCGCCGTTGCTCAGGTAGTGGACCCCGTGGAATTCGATCAGCGGGAAGAAGAAGTTCTCGAGGAGTTCGTAGCTCGTGCTCAGGTTGTAACTGAGCAGATGATTGCCCTGGTGCTCGTCCATGGCGATGCGGCCGGCGACGTCGGCGATGAAGTGCCACTTGCCCCAGCCTTTGTATGCGGTGATGAAGGGCGTCAATTCGTCCACGTTGCCATGCAGCGTTCCGGCGTGGCCGTTCGACAGGCGCCATTTGAGACCGGCGGAGAGAAGAAAGTCATTTTCGGGATCGGCGTAAAGGGCGTACTTGAGGCCGAGGGCGAGGTCATTCCAGCCGCTGTCGTCAGGCAGGACCGGGCTCTCAAGATGCGAGTAGCCGTCGCAGGTGGCCATGAACTGCAAGCGCTCCGTTAACGCGAGTCGCAGTTGGAGGGCGTAGACATTCAGGTCGCCGCCTTTGAGCGCCGAGTTTTCCGGGAACTTGTGATAGAGATAGACGAAGCGGACATCGGTATTGATGAATGGGTCTTCAAAGTAGAACGGCGAGCCGACGGGTCGCGGCTTGTCGCGAAAGTTTGGATCTCCGCGGAGGAAGCCCTTCCAGAGCAGTGGCTCGGGCTCGGCGGTGGCGTTCGACGATTTTGATTCGTCGATGAAAACTTTGGGGCCTGTCGGCTGCTCGTCTTCGGGCGATTCATGTAAGGCCAATGGCTCGGAAGTTACGCGGCGCGCCGGATCGGGGGCGGAGGTTCGCCAAGGATCGTTCTGAGCGTGCGAAGAATACTGCTGAGCCTGCGTCGATGGTGCGAAGAGAGCAAGCGCGCCGACGGCCAGAATTGGCAGGCGTCGAAGGCGAAGTGATATGTCGACCCTGAGCATGGGATGGACTCCAAACGTTGTGAAGCGGGCTGACACAGTACGGATAATATCGGACTGTCAGGCGGGAATTCGGAGGGAATCTGAGCGCTTGGCGGATTGGAATAATCGGATTGGTTTCGAAGGGCCGGGTCAGGATGCCTGAAAGACGGGAAGGGCCAGGGAGTTTCGTTCGGCGAGGCTTTTATCCGCGGGGAAATCTTCCGTTTCGGGGAGGTGCGCTCCGCCGTCCAGATACCAGACCATCAGCTTTCCGTCGGCGTCGCACTCAGCGGTGTCGGGCGTGCGCCAGTTTGGATTCCATTGTCGTCTCTGGGCCAGGGTGCATTCGCTGCGGAGGAGAATTCGACCGGCGCGACGAGCGACGATGACGCCGTCGTAGAGGACGATCTTTCCGATGTCGGTCATCGCGGCGACCAAAGGTTTGGCGCGGCCGGAGATTCGACCGCTGCTGCCCAGGCCGCGTGCGAGGACGACGGCCTCGTCGAGACTCGTTCGCAGATGGGCCATTCCCTGGAGCGGGACGCAGTGGAAGAGGTAGTGGGACTCGATGCCCCACTCGCGCAGGACATCGTAGAGGTCGATCAGGCTTTCGAGGTTGTCATTGACGCCGCGAAGCAGGACGTTTTGGGCGTAAACGCGCACGCCTTCGGCCGTGATCTTTCGGAAGGCGTCGGCGACCTCCGGGCAGAACTCGACGGCGTGATTGATCTGCGTGGCGAGCTCCAGGCGGAGCGAGGGCTTGTTGCGGAAGATGTTTAATACGCGATCGTCGATGCGGCGCGGGTCCTGTGTCGGAATGCGCGTGGCGACGCGGGCGATCCTGATGTTCGGCGCGTGTTCGATGAGGGCGCGAAGGAGGTAGTCCACGCGATCCGGGACGAGCAGGACGTCGCCTCCGGTGATGAGGACCTCGCGAAGATCATCGCGCTGCGACGGGCTGCCGCAGTAGCGGGCGATTTCGGTCAGCTCGGGTTCGGAGAGATTGTGCCGAGGGTAATTGGCGCGAATGCAGTAGCGACAATGGGCTGCGCAGGCCAGGGTGGGTTCGATGACGAGCGTTCGGCGATAGAGACGTTCGATGCCGGGGATCGGGTGGGAGGGGGAGCCGATGTCGACATCTGCTTCGTAGTGGCGGAGGTTGGCTTCGGAGGTGCCGATGTCTTCTTGTTCCGTGCGAGCGTATTGACGAGAGAGGGCCTGGAACTGGCCGGACTCTTCGCCGAAGCGCAGCTTGAGATCGAGAAGCTTGTCGCGCAGGAAGGGTGTGGTTAACTCTCGGAACACGCGTTTGGACATCGGCGGTTGCAAAAGCCTCCGGCAGCGCTACATCGTCACAGCGACTCACGCCGCGTGACGACGAAAACGATGGTGGTTATCAGGAGTATCGGTGTACGGCGCGGGGCGGGCTGATCTATTCAATCGTTGAGGCCGCTTTGTGAGGTTGGCGGCCGGAAGATGACGTATTTGTAGGTAGATGCGCAGGATTTGCCGAAGCGCGGCGGGGGTTGTCGACGGCGTCGAGTTGACCCGCGGGAGAACCTGCCGATAGTCCCAGCGTAGACTCCATGAAGGTCGGGTTGCGGAGCCATCGATGCCATTTTCCATTATTCAATGCGGCTCAGTGCTGATTGACTTAATAGCGGTCGGATTGGTATTGGGCGTGGCACTGAGGCGGGAGGAACGAGTTGGACGTTCGCCGTATGGCATGAGACATGCGGCGGCGATGATCGTGATCTGGGGGTTTCTTTTCGCCTTGAAGATTCCGTGTTGTCGGCTGCTTGGGGTGGACGCGTTCGGGATGCTGAATCTGCTGTACGCGGACCTAGCGATTGTTGTTCCGGGTACTGCGGCCGCGGTACTGATTTTCGCGTCGGTCAGGAAGCATGCGGGATTCAGAATCTCGCGGACGCTTCGGATCGTTTGCGTGGGGGCCATGTCGGCCGTGCCGATCGCGGTGTTTTCCAGTCTTGTCGAGCCGTATCGGCTGGAGGAATTACAGCGGGACATCATCGTGTCGGACGAGCGCGGCGGAGACATGCCGATTCGGCTTGGCGTGCTTGCAGATATTCAGACCGATCGCGTCGGCGACCACGAGCGGGCGGCGGTTTCGCGAATGATGTCTCACCGGCCCGATTTGATTCTGATCGCGGGGGATTTGTTTCAGGGGTCTCGGGAAGAATTTGAAGTGCAGATGGACGCGATCAGGGAAATGCTGACGCCGCTTGAAGCGCCGGGCGGCGTTTTCTTTGTGATGGGGGACGTGGACTGGTGGCGGGAGGATCAGGTTCGACGAGCGCTGGATGGCACGCGCGTCCGGCCGCTGACGGACCAGATTGTGCGCCTTCGGGTGGGCGATCGGAATGTCACGCTCGGAGGGATCAGACTCAATTATTCCGACGAGGGGTCGAGGCGGGTCATTGCGGAACTGGAAACCGCGCCAGGCACGGACGATTTGCGCATCCTACTAGCGCACCGCCCGGATGTTGCGTTTGAACTCAGTCGCGATTCGCGGATCGATCTGATTGTGGCCGGACATACGCACGGCGGGCAGGTTTGTTTTCCGTTTGTGGGGCCGCTCATCACATTGAGTGATGTTCCTCGGGAAGTTGCAGCGGGCGGGCTGCACGAGATGTCCGGGAACCAGATTTACGTGAGCAGGGGCGTCGGGCACGAGCGCGGCCAGGCGCCGCGTATCCGCTTTCTGTGTCCGCCGGAGTTCTCAATTCTGACGGTTTTGAATCGGCCCGCCGCGATGGCGCACGCCGATTGATAGGCAGCGGGTCTTTGGGGGAAGGCCGATGACGTCGCACTCATGCATCGGACGGCGCTCCCCGCTATACTGCCCGAATTGGAATGAATGATCGTCGGGGGCAACCCCGGTTACGACACAATCACGAGGCGAAGGCATGAAGACGAATATACTGATTGCGGTGGGAGGAATTGTCTTGTCACTCACGATGGCGAGCCTCGCGGACGAGGGGATGTGGCCGCTGAATCACCTTCCGCGCGAGCAGTTGAAGGAGACTTACTCCTTCGAGCCGAGCGAGGCGTGGGTGGATCACGTGCGGCGGTCGTGCGTGCGCGTCGGGGCGGGCGGCTCGGCGTCGTTTGTCTCGCGGGACGGCCTCCTGATGACGAATCATCACGTCGCGTCGGATTACATTTCCGACCTGAGCGACGAGTCGCACGATTACATCAAGAACGGCTTCTATGCCGCGACGCGCGACGCGGAGCTCAAGATTCCTCATGCTGAGCTGGACGTGTTGATGTCGATCGAGTCGGTGACGGACAAGGTCAATGCCGCCGTCACGCCGACGACTTCGGCGACGGAGGCCCAGGCGCTTCGCAAGAAGGCGAAAGCCGAAATCGAGAAGGAAGCGAAGGAGCGCACCGGGCTGACACCGGAAGTCGTCGAGCTTTACCACGGGGCTCGCTTTGATCTGTATCTCTACAAACGCTACACCGATGTCCGGCTGGTTTTTGCGCCCGAGTCGGGCATCGCCTTTTTCGGGGGCGATCTCGAGAACTTTGAGTATCCCCGATACAACCTCGATGTCAGCTTTCTTCGCGCCTATGAAGACGGTAAGCCTGCGGAGACGCCGGATTATCTCAAATGGAGCCCTGCGGGTCCCAAGGAAGGCGAGCTGACCTTTATCGCCGGTCATCCGGGGCGGACGCAGCGACTTTACACCGTCGAGCATCTCAGGTTTCTGCGCGACGTTCACGTTCCGCTCGTCCTAAACGCATATAACGAGCGAGAAGTGGCGCTGAATCAATTCTGCGGCCGGAGCCCGGAGAACAATCGCATTGGTCGTGACGATCTCTTCGGCATCCAGAACGGGCGCAAAGCCTACAACGGCATCTTCGAGGGATTGATCGACCAGCAACTCATGAGCGTGAAGGATGCCGCACAGGCGGCGCTGAGTAAGTTCATCCATGATAGCCCGGCACGCCAGAAGAGTTACGGCAGTGCGCATACCGATTTGGCGAAGGCGCTGGAGGAACTTCGCAGCTATTACCCGGAGTATTTCCTGCTGGCCAATCGCCGAGCCTCGCTTTGCCGGCACTTTTCGATCGCGCTGAAGCTGGTGCAGAGCGCCGAAGAGCGCGGCAAGCCGGACGGCGAACGACTGGAGGAGTATCGCGACGCGAATCTGCCATCGTTGGAGCTCGATCTGTTTTCCGAGGCGCCGATTTACGCGGCGCTGGAGCAGTTTCGATTTGCGGACGGCATGATCCGGCTTGCCCGGGTTCTGGGTGGAGAGCACCCGGCGGTCAAGACGGCGCTGGGGGGGATTGATGCCCAGGGTCGCGCGGCGGCGCTACTGGCCGGAAGCAAGCTGAAGGACGTGGGGTATCGCAAGCGACTTTATGAGGGCGGGGCCAAGGCGATTGCCGAGAGCGATGACACGATGATCAAGCTGGCCCGCGAGATGGACCCGATCATTCGAAAGACGCGCAAGCGGTACGAGGACGGCTACGAGAGCACGGAGACGGGGGCCTATGCCAAGATCGCGCAGGCGCTCTTCGATATGCATGGCGACAAGGTGTATCCGGACGCCACGTTCACGCTTCGTCTGGCGCTGGGCACGGTGATGGGTTATGAGGAGCCGGGCCGAAAGGTACCGGCGATGACGACCCTGCGCGGGCTTTTCAAACTGGCGGGGCAAAAGGAGAACCAGCCGCCGTACGATCTTCCGCCCCGATGGGTGGAAAAGAAGGACGCGCTCGACCTGTCGGTGCCGTTTAACTTCGTCTGCACGAACGACATCATCGGAGGCAACAGCGGCAGTCCGATCTTCAACAAGAACGCGGAGATCGTCGGCATCGTGTTTGACGGGAACATCTACGGACTGGTGTGGGATTTCCAGTTCGATCAGAAGCGCGCCCGGGCGGTCGGCGTTCACAGCCGGGCGATTATTGAGGCGCTTCAGAAGGTGTACGAGGCGGATTCGCTGGTGAGCGAGATCCTCGGGAAGTAGACCTCTCATCTGCCGAGGCCGCGGCGGACTTAGATGTGGTCGAGCGCTTCGGAAAGCTCCGACATCAGATCGTGCCAGTCTTCCAGGCCGACACTCAGGCGCACTCCGCCGGGCACGAGGCCGTCGTCCGCTTTGCGCTCGGGTGGCAGGGCGGCGTGGGTCATACTGTACGGACACTCGATAAGCGTCTTGATCTGACCCAGTGAAACAGCCAGGGTGATGCAGTAGGAATTGGCGGCGATCCAATCGATGAGTCGCTCGCCGGGATTGTCATTGGCAGACCTCTGGCGCAGGACGAAATAAATCATCGAGCCGGGGGCGAAGTGGCCTCCCTCGTCGACCATCTGCTTCTTGGCGAGCTCGAACTGCGGGAAGTTGGCCAATCCGGGGTATCTGACGTATTCGACTTTGGGATGGTTTTCCAGGAAGCGGGCGATGTGATGGGCCGTCTTCTGATAATTCGCCATGCGTGCGCCCAAAGAGGGCAGGCCGTAGACGAGGGGAGGCCAGGCGCTCTTGGGCGACAACGAGCCGCCGAAATCCTTGCGGTACATGACGAGGGAATCGTGGAGGGATTTCGGCCCGGCGACGACGCCACCCAAGTCGGTACCGAATCCACCAATGGCCTTAGTGAGCGACTCGACAACGACGTCGGCGCCGAGGGTCACCGGCCTCTGGCAAAAGGGGCTGGCGAAGGTGTTGTCGACCACCATCCACACGCGATGTTCGGCGGGGCGACGGCGGTTGATCTCATCGAGCGATCGGCGGGCCGCGGCGATGTCGATGATCTGCATATCGGGATTGACCGGTGTTTCGAAATAGAGGATGCGGGTATTTTCGCGAACGTTACTCGCGATGGCGTGAGGATCGACGAGATCCGCGAAGGTCGTCTCGACGTTGATCCGCGGGAGCCAATTGGTCATCAGTGAGTAGGTGCATCCGTAGATGGTTCGATGGCTGAGAATGTGAGTACCTGATGGCGCGAGGATGCCGAGGGCTGCGCTGATGGCGGCCATTCCCGATGCGAAGCAGACGGCACATTCGGCTCGCTCGGCGACAGCGAGGTTTTCCTCCAGCATGCCGCGCGTGGGCTCGTCGAGGCGGTCGTAAATGTAAATGGGGCCGCGCTCCTTGCTGTCGGGCGAGAGGTGGCCGAACTCGACGAAGCCTTGGGCGCCACGGCTTACCGAGTCGAGCCGAAAAGTGGCGCTGGAGGTCATGGGGGGGACGACGTGGTGGTCGTAGTCCCACTTTCGCGAGCGGCCGATACCGTGGATCAGTCGGGTGCGGACGGCGCGATCGGATTCGAGCGGATAGGA
>CAZCGF010000186.1:0-8783 GCA_964498115.1 uncultured Planctomycetaceae bacterium
GGGGAGACGACGGGGTTGTCATCGTCGAAGCAAGAGAAGCCTTCTCGAATGCGCCAGCCGTAGTTTCCGCCGAGTGTCACAATGTTGACCTCTTCGAAGAGCGCTTGCCCGACGTCGGCGACGAATAGTCGATTCTGCCCGGTTGATTCAAATGAGAATCGATAAGGGTTTCGCAGGCCCCAGGCGAATATTTCGTCGCGGGCGGCGGGGTCTGCGACGAATGGGTTCGAGGGTGGCGACTGATACGGCAATGCGCCGTTGACGTCGATGCGGAGGATCTTTCCGAGCAGGGAGTTCTTGTCCTGGCCGTTTCCGATGGTCAGATTGTGCCCTGTGCCTTCATCGTTTGCGGCGCCTCCATCGCCGACACCGATGTAGAGGAAGCCGTCGGGGCCGAAGGCGAGTTGTCCGCCGTTGTGGTTGGCCTGCGGTTTGCCGAATCGCAGCACGATGCGTTCGCTGGTTGAGTCGGCGCAATTGGCGTCACCGGGCAGGACCGCGAATTCGGAGATGTGGGTTTCGGAATCGAACTCGGCGGGAATGTCGCCTTGTTTCGGCGCGGTATAGAAGACGAAGAGTCGACCGTTATTGGCATAGTCAGGATGGAATGCGAGGCCCAGGAGGCCGCGCTCGTCGAAGCTCGTGTTGATGGCGACCATTCGGTCCGCCAAGTCGAGAAAGGGCTTTTCGAGGAGATTGCCCGACGCGTCGATGACTCGAATCTTGCCGATCTGGTCGATCACGAACAACCTGTTTGAGCCATCAGGCGGAGCCACCAGGCCCACCGGCGCGACGAGGCCATCGGCAACGAGTTCAAGCCCGACTTGTATGGTCGGGGGCGGGCCCCCTCCACCCAGAAGTCCGAGGATTGCCTCCAACAGGGTGCAACCGGTAACAAGAGGGATGAGCGTAAACGTGATCAGGAGTCTTCGCCTCGTCCAGCGCGGACCGGTGATTCGCCGGTGGCTGCAAACGCCGGTGAGAGTTACGGAAGAAGGAATCTCCATTCTTGAGGGTCCTCGGTTGCGGCGGCCGTTATTGTTTGGAATCGGAGGTTCTACGGGAGCGAACCCAGATATGCGAGGGGAATTTTGGCGTGAGCTTGCGACTCAGCACCGCTTATTATTATACTCTCAATCATGAACAAGAACTCATTTGCTCAGAAGTTTCTTTTGGCGGGCCTCGGGTTCATGATGGCCGGAGGATGTGCCCAAACGCATAGAACGCCCGGCAAGGTTGCTCCCAATTTTGAGCTGACCGATCTCGCCGGAAAGAAGGTGTCTCTGGCCCAGCACAAGGGCCACGTTGTGATGGTCTGCTTCTGGGCCGTCGGGTGACCGCCCTGTCGTGCGGAGTCTCCGCACCTCAAGGCACTCGCTGAGAAGTATGAAAAGGACGGATTCCGCCTTCTCGCGGTCAATGCCTGGGATGAGCCTGAGGCGAAGGTCAAAGAGTACGTCAGCAAGGAAAAGCTGGGGTATACCGTGCTCCTAAACGGCCGAAGCGTCCTTCGCGAGGGCTATTCGGGCAAGTCGATTCCGCATAATTTCCTGATCGACAAAGAGGGCCGCATCGCCTTTGACGAGGTTGGTTTCTCGGAGTCCGGCATGAAGGACATCGAGAAGCTGATTCAGGAATTGCTCAAGGAATAGGCGGTTTTGCTGCTCACGCTGGAACGTGTCGGCGAGCGGCAGTAAAACATGCGGCGTGGCAACCGGAACCTCCAGCACTCCCCCCATCGCACGAACCGTCGCCGAAGTAAGAGGTGCGGTCGCTGATGCGCGTCGTGCCGGCCGGACGATCTGTTTTGTCCCGACCATGGGGGCGCTGCATGCCGGGCACGTCAGTTTGATTCATGCGGCCGCCAAAGCCGTTGATCCCTTCATCGTCGTCAGTATTTACGTCAATCCAAAGCAGTTTGGGCCGAACGAGGACTTCACTGCTTATCCGCGGGCTCTTGATGCCGACGCGAAGACTTGCGCCGAAGCGGGCGTTTGCCTCCTGTTTGTGCCGGACACGACGGAGATTTATCCGCCCGGAGATCAGACGCGCGTTGTGCCCGGCCCGCTGGCTGATGCACTTTGCGGCCCCTATCGGCCGGGGCACTTTGAAGGGGTCTGCACGGTCGTTGCTCGGCTGTTTAACATTGTGACGCCCGACATCGCTTACTTCGGTCAGAAAGACGCACAGCAGGCGGTTATCATCCGGCGGATGGTTGAAGACCTGCGGATGCCGGTCGAGATCCACGTTTGTCCGCTGGTGCGGGATGCCGACGGTTTGGCACTCTCCAGCAGAAATGCCCGACTGCGACCGGAAGACCGTGAAGGCGCTTTACTCCTCTATAAGGCGCTATGTGCCGGGAAGGATCGAATCGAGGCCGGGGAGACGTCCATGGGCCGTGTGATCGCCGCGATGAAGTCGGTCGTGTCCGGCGCGGCGGATATTTCGACGGACTATCTAAGCGTCGTGGACCCGGATACGCTGACGGAATTGAGCGGACCGCAGCCGCGCATGATGATCGCCGGGGCCATTCGGCTGGCGGGCGTCAGGTTGATTGATAATATTCTCGTAAACTTGCCATAGGACGCCCCATGCACCCGACGATGTTCAGGATCCCGTACCTTCCCGACTGGCTTGCCGACGTCAAGAGCTACGGCGTCATGATGACGATCGCCTTTTTGTCGGCGATCTGGATGGCCTGCCGCCGTGCCGACCGATCCAAGGCCAACCCCGACATCGTTTTGAACATCGGATTCATCTCACTGATTTTTGGTGTTGCGGGCGCCCGGTTGATGTTTGTGCTGCACTATTGGGACACGCGATTTGCCAATCAGGCCAATCCATTCGGCGCGATCTTTGACATTCGCGCCGGCGGCCTGGAGTTCTGGGGCGGTCCGCTGCTGACCATTCCGGCGATCGTGATTTATGTCCACTTCATCGCCAAGGCATCTACCCGGTGGTATCTGGACATGGCTGCGCCGTCGCTCGCGTGGGGGCTCGCCGTGACGCGGATCGGGTGTTTTCTGAATGGTTGCTGCTGGGGATCAGTGTGCGTGGATCATTCCGATCCTGCCGTCGAGCGCGCGGAATTTCCCTGGGCCGTGCAGTTTCCTTATGGCAGCCCGGCCATGGCACAGCAGTTTCAATTCGGGCAGCTAACGCTCCCTAAGGAGCTGATCTGGTCGATCGAGCGATCGGGCGAAGTTTCTCCATTGCCCCAGGAATTCATCGCCGAGGCCGTGGCAGACGATTCGAGAACGCGAAAGAGCCTGCAAGAGGCCCATGCCGAAGCTTTGAAAGCACTGAAGGCAGCTCACGACGCGGGCGTAAACACACCTGAGTACGCCGCTGCCCGGGCGCGCGAGGACGCAGCCCACAAGGCGGTGCTGGCCCACGCCAATACCAAGATCGGGGTGGTTGAAGGTCAATGTCAAAAGTACGGGCTTTCGCTGGCGGAATTGAACGAGTTGACCAAGAGTTTTCGTTCGAAACCCGTTCACCCCACGCAGCTTTACGAGACGGTGTCGGCCGTTTTTATATGCTGGATTCTCTCGGTGCTCTTCTATTACCGCAGGCGGCATGGCATCGTTCTGCCCTGGTTTCTCATGCTTTATTCGGTCTCTCGCGTGCTCCACGAGTCGATCCGGCAGGATAATCCGCTTGATGTGGGGGGTGTCACCATCTCTCAGGCCATCAGTGCGGGAACTTTTCTGGCGGGGCTGCTCATGCTTGTGCTAATCTATAAGAGGATGCCGATGGTGAGCCCGCGCGTTGCCCCGTTCGTATGGCCCGACGAGGAAGCCGCCCCGAACAGCAAGTAGCGCCGACAAGCGGGGCGCCACACCGCGGATCTTGCACACGACTCACCGGCGAGCCTGCAATCGGGGGATTTGCGGAGCCTCAACATGCGAAATGCCAGAATGCTCGCTCTTGCGGCCGTCCTATTCGGCGGACAGGCGGCGCCGGTCTCGGGTCAGTCCGCGCAGCGAATGAGCTTTCGCAACAATCTGCTGCCCGGCCATCTCACGCGGCACTCGATCAAACGCACGACGCGCCGCACGATCAGGAAGCCCGAGTACGTTGAGACGCTGGTTTATTCTCAGCAGGCATGGCTTACTCAATGCAACATCGACGAGTCGACGCCCGGCAGCGTGATGGTTTATCAAATGACCGACGACCTTCCCGCGAAGGTCCGCAAGCTCTATCGCGACAAGAAGGAGATCAAGCCGACCCCGAGCGCGGCGCTGTTTAACCTGCCGCCTCCCAGTACGCGGCTTCAGAGCGCCACACTCACGGCGCGTGACGCTCCGATTCAGGCACCGCTGTCCGATCCGGTTAATCGCGCGATCTTGCAGATGGTCCTTGACTTCGCTCATTGGCCGGTCGAGAAGCTGGATGCCGGGCATCGATGGGAGCGCGATCTGAAGCTCGACAACTTTGAGGGGACGCAGACTTTTGAATTCGTCGATCTGGCGAAGATCAAGGATGATGTTCATGCGCGGTTGACGGTTTTTGTCGAAGGCCGTTTTACGGGGTCATTGGAGCGCGAGTATCAATTCGGGAAGGCGCAGATCATTCTGCACTGGTCCCGTCCCGACCGCGTGCTTCAGAAGCTTGATGCGAAAGTTTCGTTTGCGCGAGCGCGTGGCTCCGGGGCCGAGGAGTATGATGTCAGACTTACCAGTCGCCTTACTGATTTGAGGCTCCTGAACGAAGACGCGCAGGAGGTGATCAAGGTTCAGCTCACGGCGTTTGCAGGGGCGCTTGATGCGCTTCGTAAGAAGGACGCGATCACGGCGGAGCGCATTTGCGCTGAATACCTGGGGCAATGGCCTGATTCACTATGGCAGCCTGCTGTGATCGAGCTTCGGCGACAGGCGTCACCTGGTCGGGCCGGCGAGCGCCTTTCGACCAAGAGACTCAAGAAGGCGCTCGTGGAAACTTTTCTGGCCTGGGAGTCCGCTCGCAACAGCCGGGAGCACGATCTAGTCGACAAGACTCTGGGCATTCTCAAAAAACTAGCCGCTGAGTATCCCAAGAAGCTCGATCAGCTTGCCCGAGACAAGAGTGACGTCGTTCGGGCCCATGCCGTCTTTGCGCTGGCACTCAGCGACCGCCCCGACGATCTTGGTCGCGTTCAAGGCTCGCTTAAGGACAAGTCCAAGCGCGTTCGGGCGATGGCGCTTGCGGGTCTTGCGGCGGCCGGTCCCGCCGGCATCAGTACGGAAGCCCTGCTCAAGGCGCTCGACGATCCGGAGGCTTCGGTGCGACGCCGCGCTTGTCAGGCTGTGGCCGCGTGTGTGGCGCCGGAGCATTACTCAATCGTGTCGGCGGTCGAGAAGGTTTCACATCTCATGGTTTTCGATGAGTCAGAGGGTGTCCGGACGGAGGCCGTGCGAGCGCTCGGAGTCATTGGAGCTCCGGCGGATGTGGCCGCCCTGAAGAAGGCGCTGAAGCATGAGCTCAGTCAGAATATCCGCCGGGAAATCGAGCGGGCGATCGAGCGGTTGGAAACTCGGGAATAGTGCCGCGCCTGGAATCGAGGCGCGATACTGCGGGCGATCAATCTTGCGCGACTGATTCGATCATGTGATCTTGAGCTCAAGCGGGGCGGCGCCGCTTGCAGACTTGATGCTCACTTGTCCCGCCATATTGCGAACGAATGATACGATCGCATCGCGCGTGGCCTGATCCGCTTTCTCGAAAGCGTCCGCGGGATTGCCTGAGTCCCCGCTGATCCGGACGTTGATGTTGATCGGTATCTCGCCGAGAAAAGGAACGCCGACTCGCTCGGCGGCTTTTCTGGCGCCGCCTCGGCCGAAGATGTCGTATTCCGTGCCTGTGTCGGGAGCGCGGAAGTAGCTCATGTTTTCGACGATGCCGAGGATGTCGACGTTGAGTTGCTGGTACATCCTCAGGGCTTTGATCGCGTCGAGCAGGGCCACTTCCTGCGGCGTGCAGACGACGACCGCGCCGGTCATCGGAATCGACTGTGAGAGTGTGAGGGGTACGTCGCCGGTCCCGGGCGGCAAGTCGATGATCAGATAGTCTAATTCGCCCCAATCGACCTGCTCCAGGAATTGCTTGATGACGCCGTGGACCATGGGGCCGCGCCAGATTACCGCTCGCTCGGGCTCGACCATAAAGCCCATTGACATGACTTTGATGCCGCAGGCGTCGAGCGGAAGGATTTTCTCATCGCGCACGCGTGGCTTTTCGAATTCGATCCCCAGCATCTTGGGAATGGATGGGCCGTAGACATCGGCGTCCATGAGCCCGACCTTGGCGCCTTCGCGGGCGAGGCCGACGGCGGCGAGCACGGCAACGGTCGATTTGCCGACGCCGCCTTTGCCGGCACCGACGGCGATGACGTTTTTCACGCCCGGCAGGTGGGCGGCGAGTTTGGGAGTGGAGCGGACCTGGGCACTCCACTCAATGTGAACCTTGGTCGCGCCGATTTGTTTGAGGGCCGCTTCGATGTCTTTTTGGATGTGGTCCTTCATTGGGCACGCCGGGGTTGTCAACTCGATACCCAGGCGCACGGCGGACCCGTCGACGGTGATACCCTTGACCATATTCAACGACACAAGGTCTTTGTGCAGTTCGGGATCCTGGACTTGTCGAAGGGCGGTCGTGATGGTTTCTTGAGTCAGACTCATGGATGCTCGCTCTCGTTCGTAGAGTTCTCAGAAGGAATTAGCGAAGTATAGGGTGAAAAAATCGCCACGACAAAAATGCTGTGTTGTTCGGGGGAAGGATCAGTTCGCGTCGCTCGATGGCGGAAGCAGACCGGCCTCGCGGGCCAGGGCCCTTAGCCGCTGAAAATGTTCCGCCCCCTCTTCTGCCAATTCGTGAAAGAGTGACTTGAGATGGGGAATTGAAATCAGTCTGCTGTGATGCCCGTAGAAGCTTGCCGTTTTTCGCTCCGTCTCAAGAATCATCTGCATTGCTTCGACCAGATCGTTTTCAGTGCGAATCTCCAGAAGGCGTGGGCCGGTTACGACGGACTCCTTGTCCTCGGCGGTCAGTACGAAATCGGCGGTGGGGTACATGTCGGCGAGGAGCTTCTGTAATCGCTGTTTATGTTCCTGCTCCTCGTCAGCCATGGCGGCGAATTCGACGCGGAGCTTCTCGGTGGGTGCTTTTTCGGAAAGTACGAGATAGCGGTAGGCAGCCACCATTTCGCCGTATGCGCCGATCGCAAGCAGCTTGTCAGGTCCGCGGCCGACCGCCGCGTCAGGGGTGGGGGCATCGCTCATGCATACTATTCTCAGGCCGCAGAGATCGATTTGCAAACCGCTGGCGCGTTTTGGAGGGGCTCTTGAAACCGAGCCTCGATTACTGACTTGAGAGGAGCGTTTCGCCCGATGGGGCTGCGATCCTGAACAGGTCCAGATTGCCGGAATCCGGTCAGACTCCTTTGGCGCTGCTGTTGCAGACCGGCTTTGTCGGTCGGTGTCTATGGACGCGGTTACGTCATGAGTGGTCGCCGTGGCGAAGAACTATCGGTAAGTGTGGATTATGCGATGGGGTGAATTACGCTTAAACTAATAAGGTGCAACCTGCCGGGCGTTTGATTGCTCGGGCGGGCGACAGCGTATTTTCCTTCCTTGGAAAGGGCATCCGATGCGTTCATTACTGAGATTAGGTGTCGTCATTGCTTCGCTTTTCCTGCTTTCGGGCGCGGGGATGTTGGAGGCGGGCGACGATCTGCCGCGCGACCCGAACAATGTCTATGGGAAGTTCGACAACGGGTTTTCGTACATCATCCGGGAGCATAAGAACCCGCCGGATCGCGCGGCGTTCTTCCTGCATGTCGACACGGGTGCTCTCAATGAAACAGAGTCGCAGAACGGCCTTGCGCACTTCCTGGAGCACATGGCGTTTAACGGGTCGAAGCATTTCAAGCCGGGTGAGCTGATTCCATACATGAACAAGCTGGGAATGCGTTTCGGGGCAGACTCGAACGCGCATACCAATCACGAGGAAACGGTCTATAAGCTGTTCATGCCGGATGCGAAGCCTGAGACGGTCGAGAAGGCGATGACGATTTTCAGCGATTTCGCCGAGGGGATTCTCCTCCTTGACGAGGAGATCAACAACGAGCGAAAGGTCATTCTCGAGGAGTCGAGGGCGTCGAAGAGCGCGATGGAGCGCATTCAGAAGGAGTGGATGAAGAGCGTGTTTGCGGGGTCGCGCGTCGCGGTGCACGACGTGATCGGCGACGAAGAGCAGATCGCCGAGTTTCCTCGCGAGGAGTTTGTCGACTACTGGAACACCTGGTACCGGCCGGAAAACATGACACTGATCGTGATCGGAGATATCAAGGCCGAGGAGATGGCAAAGACCGCGAAGAAGTACTTTGGTTCGTTCAAGGCCCGGGCAGCGCGGCGCGATCCGCCTGGCGCGGGGATCAGGCCGGCCAAGGAGGCGCGGGCCTTCGTGCTGACGGACCCCGAGCAGGTGATGTGTCAGGTGATGATGGCGGCCATCCAGCCGGCGCGGGCGCCGATTAAGACTGTCAAGGACTATCGATTCAATGAGGTTGAGAACATCGGCACGTGGATCGTCGGTCGGCGGCTGCGGGAGATGGTGGATCGCGGCGAGGCATCGTTCCGGGGGGCCGGGCTCTTTGTGAGAGATATGTTCCACGAGGCGATCCTTCCGACGGCGATTGCATTCGGACAGCCGGAAGACTGGCAGAAGATGCTGGCGCAGGTTGTGACGGAGACGAATCGAGCGATCGAGCACGGATTCACTGACGCTGAATTGAAGTTGGCGAA
>CAZCGF010000187.1:0-8766 GCA_964498115.1 uncultured Planctomycetaceae bacterium
AGCGTGTCCGGCCCCTTTAATGCGATCAGTCTTTATGGCGACGCCGTCGGGCACGTCATGCTCTTCGGCCGTGGCGCCGGCGGCGCACCGACGGCCAGCGCGGTCGTCTCCGACATTGTCGACGTCGCATTGGGCAACGCCAGGCAGACGTTTGATCAACTGGCTGTTCTGCCTGACCAGGCGCCTGCCGCCGTCTATAGCTCTCCCGGAGAGAACATCTCGGCCTATTACCTGCGCATCAGCCTTCGCGATCGCCCCGGCAGCGTCGGCAAAGTCGCCACCGTTCTTGGCGCGGAGGGCATCAGCATCGCATCGCTCATTCAGCACGAGTCGGACACGGCTTTGGGTAACGGCTCAGTTCCCGTCATCATTACGACGCGCCCGGCCCGCCAGGCCGCCATGTCGCAAGCGCTCGATGCCATGGCCAACCTCGAAGCCGTCGCCTGCCGCCCGATCTGCATCCCGTTGCTCGAAGAGTCCGGCGACTAGCTGCTCTATTCCGTTAAAACGTGAGCACACAGATTTGGCTCAGGATTCGACCGGAGGCGGAACAAAGCTGATGTTCGAGCCGCATTGATTCCAGCCCCCGGATTCGCGGCGATAGATATCCACCGAGCGCAGCGGGACGAGTTGTTCGTTGCCGTCCTTACCGCGGACCCAGTAACTTGCCACATAATAGACCACCGCGACGTTGCTGTAGAGCTGTATTTCCACGTCGTGCAATTCGTAGCGAATGCCCTCCATCGTTTCGAGTATTCGGTCGGCGGCCTGCATGTACTCGTCAATTCCACGAACGATCTTCGTGCTGCGAGTCTGAAATCCGCGCCAGTCGGCGGTGTGCCCGTGTCGAATGGTCTCGCGATCCTTCTTGATGTATGCCTGAAAAAGCCCGTGAATGTGGGCAACTATCTCTTTCTCGTCCGTGGCAGCGCACTGCTTTGTCATGGGTTTTCCGCCTTCGTCAACGCCACATTGTCCATTCGTTGCGCAGCCGGATATAGCGCATGCAACAGCGAATACTGCTGTGATAGGAATCGTGAGTGCCCGTGCAAAACCCTCCGCCTGTCGACATTGGTCACTTGCCACGAGCATATTTCTCCGGCGACGCCTGGAGCGCCTTGCGGCAATCCTCGCAGCACACACGAATCTCGCGGCCTCGCACCTTGGCTTTGATCGCCGACTCATCGAGGTCATAGTCGCAGACCGGGCACTTCTCTTTCGACGCTGCCTTGCTCATCGCGGCACCTCAAAAAGTGTTTCGCGGCGTGCGAAATCTCCTGGTCCACATGAACGCAGGTCCCGCACCGGTATGACCCAATGATAGAAGAAGGCGGATCAGGAGACTTGTAGATTCCTGCTCATTTCGCGCACCGCTTTCCGCGAGGCGATCAGCCGGAATTGAGAGGGCGCAATAGCAAACGTCCTGCGAAATGCATTCGAAAAATGTCCGTGGTCGGCGAAGCCCAGTTCCATCGCCAGCCTTGTCAGGTCCCGCTCGCCGTCTGCCAGACGGACCAGGGCGAATCGCAGGCGAAGTTCGGTTCGGTAGGCGTGGATCGACCGCCCAGTGACGTCGCGGAAGATTCGACACAGGTGATAGGGCGACGCGTGAACCCGGCGTGATAGATCGTCCAGAGACAGCGGCGTTCGGAAATCGGCGGAAATGACGCGCTTAGCCTCCTCAACGCAATCGGCGCGCGATCGGCGCGTTTCAGGACGCATGGCTCGACATCGTCTCGATAGACTGCTCGTTGCCTGTCGCATCACCTCGCGCGCCAATAGGAGTACCTGCTCCTCGACAGCGACGTCCGTCAGTTCCTCGCGCTCGATTTCGCTCAGCAGTCTCATGTGGCGCATATGCAGCGCGGCATCGCAGCCGGCATCTGCCGACGTAAACAGCGATGACCGACGATCCGGGGCCGACGGATCGAATTCGGCGACGATCGAGGCCAGGACGTCCCGCCGAATCGAGAAGACACTGCAATCATCACCGCCTCTGATCGGATGGCTCACGCGATACGGCTCATCACGGTTGAAGAATACGACGTGGTTGGGATTCGCGGTGCATTCCCGCTTACCTACATGTTTGATGAACATACCGCGCCGCACGAAGGCGAAGTCGTCTACACGCGACACTTCCTCGCAGCTGCATCCGCCGTCGGTCGGACGGCATTGCACGTCACCGACGAAGGCTGTCGCGCTCTGAAAGATCGTCCGGGTTTTCAGGCTCTGTGCCATGTTGTTGTCAACGCGCCCAACTCGCCCAAAGCGCCGCCGCCGCCACCGCCGCCGTCTCTACTCGCAGGACTGTCCCGCCGAGGCGGACCGGAATGCTTCCCTGCGACCGTAGCAACTCCCGTTCATCGTCGTCAAACCCGCCCTCTGGCCCGATGCAGGTGATACAGTCATCCTCCGCAGCACGGTTCAACAGCACTTCATTCATGGATTGTACCGCGCCGCCATCTCCGAAAAGCAAGAGCGACGAACTCGACATTTGGGCCGCGAACTCCTCTATCGGGCATTCCTGTCCGATCTCCATCACCGTGGATTGTCGCGATTGCTTTGCCGCCTCCACCGCCTTGCGCCGCCAGCGCTCCAGCTTAGCGGCCCCCGGGTGCACCTGGCTTCGCTCGCATGCGAGGGGAATGAGCCGCCTGACGCCGAGTTCCGCGCACTTTTCGATCATCCAATCGGCCCGTTCGCCCTTGGGGATCGCGGTCGCGATGGTCAGGCAGGGCCGTTGCTGCTTGGAGGGGTCAGTACGGCATGTCACCTCGATTTCAAAAGCCTCCCGGTCGATTTCGGCGATCCTCCCCATCGCCTCAGCCCCGCTTCCGTCGAATACGACGACCTCATCGCCGATTCCCAACCGCAACGCTTTCAGCCCGTGCGCAGCCTGGTCGCCTTGTATCCTGATCCGCCCCGGCGTCACGTCTGTCACATGGAATCTGCGTGTGGCCATACAGCCATATTCCACTTAGCCCTCGTCCGGCACAAGATGCGCAATCCCAAACGCCTTGAGCGTTCTCAATCATGGGGCCGATAAGAAACTGCCGGCCGTGTCGAGCGATCCAAGTCTGCGCAGAGAGATATGGACCCCAAAGAGCAATCACCATCTCCTGACGATTCACCCATCTCGGTCGGCGCCGAGGAGTTGGAGCGCCTACTGAATCAGGCCGAGTCCCTGGTCGCCGACATCTCGTCCGGAGTCGGCGTTGCCGACGGACAGCGCGAGCCAAAAGAGCTTCATGCCACTCCGTTTCCCGACAAACCGGACGCCCTTGCCGCTTTGGAAGAAACCGCAGCCCACGTCGACAAGCTGAAGCGACAGACGGGGGAACTCTCAGAGCCAGTGGAAGTCCCGGAGGCGACCGTCGTCGAAGAAGAGCCCTCGGCCCCCGTGAAGGACAATGAGCTGGAAATCAAGGATGCCGGTGCGTTGGCGGGCGACGATTCACCGACAACCGAAAAGCCGACGCTCATTAAGGAAGTGTCGAAAGAGCGACTTCCGGCAGACCGACCTTCAATCGAGCTCGCGGCGACCGCGGAGAAAAAGTCCGTTGCCCCTGCGAAGCAGAAGGCAAGAGCTACCATCGTTCTCGAACCGCCGGATTCCCCTGCCGCGAAAGTCGCCGATCAATCCAAGACTCCGGAGCAGGCCATCGGTACAGCCGTGGACCAGCCCGCGCCAATCGTGGTCCGATCCGTCGGTTGGCGCAGATTTCCCAAGCTCATCTTCGACATGACAAAGGCAATCGCCCTCGCTCCGGTGAAGGCGACAATTGCGGTGGTCGTACTTATCGACAAGCCATTCGCCGGATTAAGCGCCACGACCAAGCTCGCTCTCGGCCTGATCGGCCTCATCTCTCTCATCATGGGTGTCGCGGCGATCTTCCTTCCAAAGCTCCTGCAATCGAACCCGTTCGAGCATGTCGGCCCCTACGCAAACTAATGAAACACCCAACTCTCAGGCGCGGGTAGCCACGAGCGCGCAACGAAAGCGCAAGCATCATTACGCTTCAAATCAGTTTTCAAAATGAAATCAGTGTGTGGTGGAGGGCCTACATACCGTAGGTCTTTGGATCGAAATCGGATTCGGAGAGCCCGGCACGCATTCGAATGTTTCGATACTCGTACTTGCCAAGCAAGTTGTGCGTTTCCTTGGCGTCATCCGAATAGCAGTAAACGGCGACCGGAACGCGGTATTCCTTATCGATAAAAACTTCCGCCGTTCGGTCGGGATAAAGGCCATCGGGACCCGTGTACGGAAGCGTGCGACGAACAACCCAGACGGGCCGTCCGTCAAACCGCGTCTCGCCGCAATAGACGAGCTTCAAATCGCCGCTCTCATGGGCGATTTCGCAATACTTGATGAGCAGGTCCAGTGCTCGAGTAAAGCCAAATTCGTCCACGAAGCGCCGGGATGACTTCTTCGCCAGCTTGCCGTGAATCGGTTGCTTGAGGCTCTTGACCAGCAATCGGGCAATGGGGCCGGGCTGGCACACAGCCAGGTCGCGTTCCTCGGGACTGTCGGCGTCCTCGTCGATCCACCGGTCCTTCACATAAACAACCCGCTCGGCTAGGCCGGGATTGCGGCGCCATGTGAGGACGACGCTGTACGGCTCCTGACGGAAAAGGACGTCAATCTCCTGCTCTTCACTCATGCCGGATGGGAGCAGTTCCTGCTTAACCATCGTGCACTTGTAGTCGGGAACCTGTTTCGCGTGCTCCTGCCGGGAACGAATCAGAGCTTCCAGAGGCCGCGTGCGAATCAGCGTCTCGAAAGGATCCTGAGCAATGGTGGCCGCCATAACAATCGGAGAACGCGGACCGACCACGACCTCATTCTCTTCGGTCAGTGAGAATTGCAGGTACAGGATGCCTGCCAACGCAGCACCGACGACCAACTGAATTCGACGCTGTGTAAACTGCTTGGGATCTCTGGGCATGAAGCGCTTACCAGATACCTTTCATTGGCTCGAAGCGGATGCGGGTGGCCGCCTCGCACAGGGCCCACAGGCCCGGTCGTCCGAATCTGCGGACGACGCCTCTTTCTTCATCATCGGTCCCGTGTCTTCCGGGCGTTAACCAAGTTCACCGCATACCGACGGCGCAAACGGAACTCCCAGTGCTGCCGGGGGGCTTTCCCTTGCTCCCGGCGAAGAGGGTTGTACGGCTCCACGCCATGGCCAGCCGACCTTGCGACCCCTTCGGGTCCGGACGGCGAATACAGACCTCTCCAATAAATAGCCTAGCTTAAGACCACCGACCGGTCAAATTGTTTATACGCCGCCACAGTGATTTGGGATGCATATCCGCCAATCTCTAATAAACTGCCAGAAAGAAGGTTACGAGGAGATTCGACTCGCCAGTTGGCGCTAGGACCGGTACAGCTTGTTGCGCTCGATATAGGACCTCACAGGCTCAGGGAGCAGGTATCGGGTGCTGCGCCCATCTCGGACTCTAGCGCGGATGTCCGTGGCACTGATATCGATCCCAGGTGTCTGAATGCAGTCCCTCAAAAGCGCCTCGGCAGCTTCTGGACCAACTGCCGGCTCTAAGACCGAGGCCGCCGGCGGGCTCCACGACGGCCGCGTTGCGGTCACGATCCGAACGGCCTGGACCAGTTCACGCACCCGATACCACGTCGGCAGTTCCGGAAGCGTGTCCCCCCCGATCAGCCAGCAGAGATCCACATGACAGCCAAGTAATTGTCGAAACTGCCCGACCGTGTCGAATGTATAGCTTGGCCCCTCGCGGTGAAGCTCGATGTCGGATACGTCAAAAAGCGAATCGCCCTCGACGGCCAGTTTTGCCATTGCCAGTCGGTGCTCCGGCGCCGTCTTGACCCCGCCCAACTTGTGCGGCGGTCGGGCTGACGGAATCAGCACGATCCTGTCCAGCCCGAGCTGCTCGGCAATGCTTCGCGCGGCGATGAGGTGGCCGAAGTGAATGGGATCAAAGCTGCCGCCGTACAGGCCGACTGAAGATGATGTCTGACGAGAACTCATCGTCATGTGCGCCGCTCCGTCACCCCACCGACTTATCCATAACTGGCGTCAATCAATGCGTCGATTCGCTTTCTCAGCGCAGTCGCCTCATCTCGAAGCGCGCCCGATCGAGTTCGCAGTGAGTATCTCGCCACCGCATCCTTGATCCCCGGCAGGTTGATTGCCACATTGAGCCGCGCGCCCTCCAGTGCCGCATGCGCCATCAACCCCGCGACACCGGCGTCCGACAGGCAATTCTTCTTGGACTTTTCCAGTCCGCCGGCGGCCAGGCGCATGACGGCCACTGCCTGCTCCATAATCTCCAACGGAGATTGCGTTGCTGCGATCGCCGCCGACTCCTTGGCGGCGGCGTTCTCAGGGCCGTCGTCCGGCAGTTTCCACGAGGCGGCCAGGGCGTCAAACGCGGCAACGTCTTCGTCGATCAATTCAGCCAGGCGCGCGAGCAACCGATCCGCCTCGCCGAGCGTATCATGAAGAGGACCCGGCGCGCCGTCCTTCTTGTCGTTGAGGCGCCCCACCATCCCACAGAGCGCCGCACCGACCGCCCCGACGAAGGCGCTGGCACTCCCTCCACCGGGCGTGGCGGCTTTGGAACTGAGGGATTGAAGGAATCCTTTAACGGTCTGGTCAAGCTGAGTCACGATTTAGGCTCCGTAATGGCGGTAACGCAACCCAATGATATGCGATGATGATCGGATGCGAGCACCAAGGTGGCAATGGTGACGTATAAGCCCTGAGGATGGCTTCAGAATCATGTGTACGAACCCGGTCGCGAGGCGGTAGGATAGAAAGATCGTTTCTTGGGCAACTGGGCGTTCATCCCGGCAAATCGATGGGCCGAACATGGATAGCAATCACCATTTTCGTTTTGTGATCCTGTGCCTGGTCGGTGCCTGCGGGATCGTCGGTCTTGGCTGCCGTGCGGATGATCGGGTGCGAATCCCACCTGATGCCGCGTATCGGCCTGTCGAAAGACACAGAGTTGCCGTGGCGCAAACAGTTCCCGAGCGAGCGGGAATTATCGAGTGCTCGGGCCGCACCGCCATCGTGACCGTCAAGACGGAGTCTGAGCCCTGCTGGTGTCGCACGTCCGAAGTTGAACCATCGCCGCACGAACTTCCGAAGCAAGCAATGTCAGCGATTGAGAAGTCACGAGAATATCTGCAGTCACGCTCGATGCTCCCCCCGCAGTGGCGGATGTGCGCAACACCCGTTGAAGATGGCGAGTTGCACGTCACCTGTTGGCCCACGACTCGTTACCTGAATAGTCCCGTAACACTTGTTGTTCACAAGGGCGAAGTCGTCGGACGGTATTACTCCGACACGAACGACCGAGAAAACTCTGACCTCGATTGACCAATCTGTGGTTACCGACCGGGCATTATTGTCAGCCTGAGCTTTTGCTGCGCCGCGTGCTTTCCCTTAGGATGAAAGCTGATCATGCCCGTTCATTGGTCGTTTCCAGGGTCTAACCTCGCATGAAGTTACGCTGTCCGCGATGTCAAAAAAAGCTGGCGATCCCCGACAAGTACGCGGGCAAGGCGATTCGCTGCCCCGCGTGCAGCCGGGCCTTTTCGGTTCCCAAGCTCACGGCCGGCACCGGCGCCGCGATGGAAGCATCAAAGTTGGACCTCGAAGGTCTGGCCGGTCTCGAGCGCGCGTCGACAGAAATGGACGAGCGGGAGTTGGCTGAAGCGAGCAGGATCGTCGCCGCCCAGAAAGAGGCCAAGAAAAAGTCGAATGCCAAGGTGCGCGTCTGCCCCAATTGCAATAAGCCCACCGAGGTGAAGGACCCCTACGCCGACATCCTCTGCTCCCATTGCTGGCAATCCATACCTGCTCTGGTCAAAGGAGAGACGCTCGTAAAGGTCAAGGCATCGCGCGGTGGCGCGACGGCCTTCTATGGCGACCTTGCCACTGCCATCACTTATCCAATTCCCGCTTTGGCCGGGCTCGGCTCCGCCGCGGGCATCGCCATCGCCGCGGCACTTGCTCCGGTGGCGATCATGACCGCGCTGACCTATGTGATGGCACAGGGAAATGTCGGCTTGTCGGGCGCTGACATGAAGGAGCAGGACCTTTCCGGGGTTCAGTGGATCCTCGCGGGCATCTTCGGCCTGGAGGTGCTTTTCTACACCGCCGTGGCCCTGCACGCCTTTCTGGACACTATTCGCGCGACCGTCATTGGTACTCAGGCCCCGCCGAATCTTGGCTGGACGCCCGCCGCTTGGGGCAAGAGCTTCGTCGGCTATTTCGTGCTCCTCTCATACTATGCCGTGACGACAACGGGCGTTCTATTCGTCACCTACCCCGGCGATCTCGTCGCCGAGATTCAAAAAGGCGAGATCCTGGAGTTATTCACCGCCGCCGGCACTCCCTTCTTCATCGGCATGCTGGTCATTTCCTTCGGCGTGCCGATGAACCTCCTGGGCTTCGGGCTCGGGTCGGTGGGCCAGGCGATCAATCCGATGAGGGTGTTCAAGTCAATCGGCCGTACCCACGTTCACTACATCTTTCTTGTCTTACTCCTGTCAGTGTACGGCATCTTGTTCGCCTCGGCTTTTCTGGCGATCGTCTTCGACTGGTTCATCCCGCAAATCGGCGACATGATGAAAGGCGCAGGCCAGGGCAACATCGTCCAGGTCGCACTTGCCCTCGTGGCATGGGGCGTCGTGATGGCGTTCTACTTCTACGGCAACTACGTCCTCGCCCGACTGCACGGGATCTTCGCGCAGTCATTCCGCAAGGATCTCCT
>CAZCGF010000188.1:0-8720 GCA_964498115.1 uncultured Planctomycetaceae bacterium
GCCTGTGCCGTCGCGGCGCCCGCTGCCCCAGTCAAACCAGACCTTTTCCATTTGCCCTGTCCTCCCTCAGAAGAGCCTCATTTGCTCGCACTTCGACGCAAAGAAACGGTCAACACTGGGCGAATCATCGCGCGTCGCCGGCTTCCTGGCTTCAAGTTCCGCTTCCCGCCTGGCGGCGCGGCGATTGCGGATCAGTCGCTTGGCGTGGCGCCAGCGCACGGAGCCGGGCCAGTCGAGCCAGTCGCCGGAAGGATCCCGGAAGCCGTTGTGGCGCCAGGCATCGATGAGCGCCAGCTCGCCGGGCGAGAGGCGCTCGCGGCGGAGATTGTCAAGGCAGTCGCTGTAGCGCATGGCTCCGCCTTTCATTGGCCAAGGTAATCCCGTTCGAGCTGGCCCGATTCAATACGCTGCAGCACGCGCCGGAAGTTGCCCGCGCACGCCACAACGCAATCCTCATACGCTTCCATCGGCAAGCCGTTGATGCCTTCTTTCTCGGCGATATCGTGCGCTCGCCTGGCAAAGGCAGTGACGGACGATACGTCATTGGTCAGGGCAATCTCCGTGCATCGGGAGAGCAGGGGCGGAGTATCGAAGTCTTCAAATAGCTTGTCCTGGCCGGCCTTCGTGGTCGTGAAGATGACCACGACGTGCGCCGGCAAGCGCTCCAGTAGCGTCAGCATGCGGGACAACACGGGCCCGCGCATGCCGTGCGCCTCATTGATGACCCAGCACTTGCCATGCTTCTCGCCGAGCATCCTGAACCGGAAAGCCTCTTCCATCGACCGCAGGTGGTCCAGGGACAGGTCCTGCGCGTCGATCTCCTCGATGCCCAGCTCATCCGCCCCGTGCCGAGCGATGATGCGGGCCAAGGTAGTCTTGCCGGCGCCCGATGGCCCGGTGATCCACCACGCGCGCCCGCCCCAGCCGCGCGCCAGGACGCGCTCTACCTGCCGGACGGCCGCGGCCTGCCCGATGATGCCAGAGAGCGCCGCCGGCCGATACTGCTCGAATAGACTCGCCATGACCTGACCCCCCCATTCAACAGTCGTAATCGTGGATGAACCGCCCCACGTACCACTCCGCCCCGTCCGGGAACCGCTCTAATTTCGTCGCCTCATGCTGCCCATCCCGGTCCGCCACTACACAGTCCGCGACGATGCCGTACTCTCCCGCCGGCAGCCAGGTACTAACCCGCTGCCCCAGCGGCGTAAACGTCAGCCCGCGGAACTGTTCCTCATGAATCCTGACCACGGCATTCCCCCTTCTTCCGAGTAATCAACAGCTCCACATACCCACAAAGCACGCCAAGCAAGTATCCAGCAGACAACCCAGCCAGCACGATGAATCCATCCATGACGCTAGTCCCCCGAAAGCACGTACCACGTCACCAGCCCCACGCCGCACGCTATCCCCTCATTCAGCCCCGCATTCACGGCGACGGCCGCCAGGAAGGAACAGACCACGAACCACAGGCATCCCTGAATGAACCGCATAGTGAACCTCCTTTCCGTTGATAAGTGTCCTGGTTTTTTGCCTTCTAACCTATGTGGAAAACGGAGAGACGTACACTACTGAACGTTCAAAAACATCAGCTTTTTACGCGGCCAAAAACTTTGAGCAAAATGTTGCTCGTTTTAACCCGTTTGTAGCATTGGACTTATGTAGTGTACAGTCGTTCAAGATGTACGGACGCGCTCGGGAATTGCAGTATCAATCCGTCCAGTAGTGAACGGACGCTGGCATGGCCCGTAATGCTTCCAGGATGGCGCAGGCCGGCCGATTGGCGTCCGAGCTGGCCAGATGGCCGTTGAAACGGCCTGGCGAAGCGTACACAAGGGTCGGGTTGTGTATGCCGAGCCCCCCTGGGGGGGGTGGCATGGGTTTATGGGCCCCGAGACGGTGGGGGGAGGCTCGTTTTCAGTAGGGGACCAAAAATCGTCCCCTATTCCGGAACCGCTCGTTTTGACTAGGCCCCCAAAAATCGGACCTGTTTTGGGCCATGCCAGAAATGTCCAAAACCGGAAAAATGGCAAAAACACCACTTTTCCCAATGTTTCAGGGGGGGTGTGGAAATATTTCCACAGGGTCCCTTCGGCCGCGGAATTTGCAGGGTTTGCTAATTGGCATAGAAAAAGTCGCTGTAATTCTTAGGGAACGAGTGGGGTTTTTGGCCGTCCGGAGGGGGTCGGATTTTTGGACTCTATCCGCTAAACGGCTATTGCGAGGGACGGTTTCGCGGCGGTGCGGGTTGGTTTGCTGTAACATTAGTACAGGAGGTTTGTTATGGCGAAAGCGAGTAAGGCGACGGCCATGCATCGGCGGGATGTGGCGTTTCAGATGGCTGTGACGGGGGACACGTTCGATGATTTCTGCGAGATTGCGGCGGCGCGGAAGTGGGGGGTGGCGGAGAGCACGCTTAGATTTTACTGGGCCGGGGCGTTGAAGGCGGTCGAGGAGCACATGCGGGAGACGCGGGCGGAGCGGATCCAGCGGCACTTGAATTACTGCATTGCGATGCAGTCGGAGGCCAAGAGGAGCGGGAATGAGAAGATGCTGTACCGCTGGTGTCAGTACGAGGCGCGGATTGCTGGGTTGGAGCCGAAAGATGACACGGCGATGGAGATTCGGAAAGAGATTGAGCGGGTTGATGGGATCGTGAAGGCCATCAAGGCGCAGCACATGGTGCAGTTGCAGGAGCAGATGAATGCCAAGCTACGAATCACTGCGGGACCGAATGAGGCAGATCGCGTTCGACTTGAGCCAGGTGAGCAGCCAGGAGTCGACGACCCCCTGGACGTTCCGGCGGAAGGTGCAGATCGACGCGAACGGGAGGAAGGTGCCGCTGAACCCTGACCCCTGGCAGGAAGAGGACTTCGCCGCGATGGACGCGGCGTGGCTGGAGATCGGCGGCTACGAGGTGCGGGCCTCGGTCCGGCGCGCCTGGCACGAGCGGCCCCGCGGGCACTCCAAGACTTCGGACATCGCCATTTCCATCGCCTGGGCGTTGGCCTACGCAATCCGGCCCATCCGCGGCCTCGCCGCGGCGAGTTCTCGGGAGCAGGCATCGATTCTCCGGGATTTCATCGCGACTCTCTGCCGGCTCAACCCCGATCTCGACGAGGCGCTGGAGATAAATAACTTCCGGGTCACGAACCGGAAGACGAAGAGCAGCCTGGAAATCATCTCCAGCGAGGTCTCGAGCTCCTGGGGCGAGCTGGTGGACTTCGTGGTCTGCGATGAGGTTAGTCACTGGCCCGATGGCCGTGGGGAGCAGTTGTGGCAGTCCCTGTTCTCGACGGCGGCCAAGCGCGAGCGCTGCCTGATTGTGGTCATCACCAACGCTGGCTTCACTGAGAGCTGGGCGTGGAAGGTCCGGGAGTCGATTCGAAGGGACCCCGACTGGCGGTTCTCCCGGCTGGACGGGCCGAAGGCGTCCTGGCTCACGTCCCGGCAGCTGGAGGAGCAGCGGCGGATGCTGCCGAACCTGGTCTATGAGCGCCTGTGGGGGAATATTTGGAGCGTCGGCGCCGGCGACGCCATCCACGAGTCCGACATCGCCGCGGCGGTGGTTTTGGAGAAACCACAGGGGCACGAGTCGGGCTGGCAGTACTTCGGCGGCGTCGACCTGTCGGTCTCCCGGGATCCCTCGTCCCTGGTGATCATCGGCAAGAACAACTCGGGGCGCCTGCGCCTGGCGGTCGTCCAGCGCTGGCAGCCGCGCGCGGGAGAAAAAATCGACCTGGAGCACGTCAAGGACGTGATTCTGGCCCTGGACCGGGTTTACAGACCCCACTGGCTCATCGACCCCTATCAGGCCGAGCTCCTGAACCAGCAGCTCCAGCGGGCGGGCCTGTCCACCGACACGGTGTATTTCTCCGGCCAGAACCTGGTCGAGATGGCCTCGGCAATGGTCGAGGCGTTCTCTTCGCGGGTCATCGAGTTGTACAATGAACCGGTCCTGCTCAGCGACCTCCGCAAGCTCCGCATCAAGGAGTCTCCGGCGGGCTGGCGCCTGGACGCCCCCCGGACGGCCCAAGGTCACTGCGATACTGCCGTGGCGTTGTCACTGGCCATCCTGGCGGCGCGGCGGGCCGGCGTCTGGGTCGAGGGCGAGTACCTGACCGGTGAGGCTGAGAGCGCCTTTTATAAAATGGACCGGGACGTGATCGGAAATGACGCCTTCGGCGAGTTCGTGCCGAACTGGGGTGACTGATGACACGAAGATTCTTCCTCAAGGCCATCGGAACTCTCCTTGCCGGCGGCGCTTTCGTCAGGAAAGTGGCGGCGAAACCATTCAAGCCAACGAAGTATCGTAACCTGATTGGCGTTGCTCTGGATAATTCGAGGTCAGGAGGCTGGGTAACGGTTGGCTGCCACGGAAGTGCGGTTACGGTCGCGGCCGGGGCGCCGTGCGCTGCCGGTCAGTTCGTCTATCTCGGCGCCGACGGCAAGGTTTATCCGGCGAGGCGAAAACTAACGCATTTTCCTGACAATTACAGCGACTTATCGCGTGTTAATTAGAAAACCGCGAAATTTGCTGGGTCTGGTGGGGGGTGTGGAATTAATTCCACACCATAGCTGAAACATTGGGAAAAGTGGCATTTTTGGCAAAATTAGACAACGTAATACGGTGCGTCATGATTAGGGAAGAGGCCGTGAATCGCATCGTCGGGGCCTGGACGGCGCACATGGCCCAGACGCGCACGCGCGAGTGGCGGGCGCTCAGAGATAGTCTCCTGGCGCTGGGCGTCAGGAAGGACGAGTTGCCGGAACAGGTCGTCATCGAGGCCGGGAAGGATGAACGATGAGCAGCATCTGCGAACCACTGGCGACTTCCCTGGAGGCCTTCGACGGCCGCGGCGTGCACTGCGGCTCGGCTGTACTGACTCCGAGCGGCTTCTGGCGCGTGACGATAGCGAACGTTGACCTGCTCCTCCGCGAGCGCGCGACTGCGGAGCACTGCCTGCGGACGTTCGGGGCGCAGGTCGTCCGTGAGCGCGTCCTTGGTAACATCCAGAAGTGGGAGGGCAACCGCCACGTGGATGTTGAAGAGGTGCTGGTGCCGTTCTGACATGGACTTCTTCACCGCCAAGAGCATCATCGAATCCAACAGCGCCGACTTCGAGGCCCTGCGCACCGCGGCGCGGTTGGTCCTGGCCGAGCGCGACCGGCTCGCCGATGCCCTGGAGCGCATCCGCATCGCCAATACGATGGAAGTAGACGATGACAAAATTCACCATGCCCGACTTCCAGGACAACATCTTTAAGCGCGAGAGGCTCCTGATGCGCCTGGCGTGCGCCTGCCTGCGCCTGTTCGCGTCGGGCAATGCCGCGAGCACCTACCGGCTCGGCCTCGAAGTCCTGCGCCGCAAGTATCCGCTGCCACGAGAACTCGGCCTGCCGTGGCGCGCGGACTAGTCCGGACGGACCCACTCTTACGCCAGTTACCCGCCCCCAAAAACCAATCTCGTTTACCATAGCGCGTCATGGACTGGACGCGCATCAATCCCCTGGCTTGGTTCGGCTCCCAGAAAGAGACTGACGACGGCTTCGGCCGGAACTCGGACGGCGAGAAGCTCAAGTCGCTCGTGCCGATGCCGGCCATCCTGCCGTGGTTCGACCCGTTGCAATCGGCCGACGAGACGCCGGCCATGCGCATCGCCTACCGGCAGATGCTGCGGAGCCCGGTCGTGAAGGCCGCGTTCCTACAGAAAATCTTCGCCATCGCGACCCTGAAACTGGAGTGCCATCCGGCGTCGAAGACGAACCAGCGCGACGGCGAGATGGCGGAATCGTTCAAGTGGCAGATCACGCGCGGCCTGGACGGCGGCATCACCGACCTGTGCTGGAACGTCATCGCCCACGGCTGCATGGACGGCGTGGGCGTCTCCGAGAAAGTCTGGGACATCAAGCAAGAAGGCCGCTGGCGCGGCAAGGAATACATCCGCTGCCTGAAGCCCAAGGACGTCGACCAGGACCTCTACCTCTGGGTGGACGCCTTCCGGAACATCACGTCGATTCAGGGGCTGCGCTACAACACCGGCCAGCACTTCGACCCCAGGGACTTCATCATCTTCCAGCACCTGCCGCTCTTCGGGAACCCCGGCGGCATGAGCGACTTCAGGGCCGCATACGTACCGTTCTGGCAGCTGGATACCGTAGAGAAGCTGCGCGCCATGGGCGCGGAGAAGCGCGCCTTTCCGGTCGTGGCCGGCGAGTACCCGACCACCGGCGACCAGAGCCGCTTGCAGGCGGCGCTGACAAAATTGCGCTACTCGAACTGGCTGGCGGTGCCGCGCGACACGAAGCTCTCGGTCCTGAACATCGCCGGGGAATCTTCGGATTACTTCGCCGACTTCCGCCGCGACAAGCTGGAGGACATCTTCCTGGCGCTCCAGTTCGCCTTCCTGCAATCCATCACCGGTGGCAAGGGCCAGGTACGCGGCAGCTCGGAAGCGGCCAAGGACGTCTCGAAGCTGACGGTCTGGTGGCTGTCACAGGCGCTTTTGAAGATCCTGAACAGCGAGCAGAACGGACTCATCAAGGAGTTCGTCGACCGCAACTACCGCGGCGTGTCGGAGTATCCCTACGTCACGCTGACGCACGTGGATGTGGACTCGCTCGCCAAGTTGATGCTGATTTACGAGAAGCTCTGGGACCAGGGCTGGCAGCACGACATCCGGCATCTCGAAGAGACCTTCGGCGTGCCGTACTGCCGCGACAAGGACAACACGCTCATGACCATCATCGAGCTGCAGAAGGCGATGCCCGGCGGCAAGCCGCTCGATCGGCCGAAGAAGCAGGGTGACGAGGGGGACGCTGGCGCAGAGGCGGCGTGATGGACGTGGCGACCTGGGAAGAGGCCGCATGGTGCTGGTGGCTCAATGCGGAAGAAGCGGCCATGCCTGGGTCACGGATGCGGCAAGATGCTACTGTCGGACAATCCCGGCCACCGCTTCTGCGAGGCATGCTCCAGGAAACTCAAGGATTACGGCAAGACCGGCTTTCACGTCTTCCAGAGGCCCAGGCAGAGGCGCTCCAGGGACAATGAAAACGGATGACTATGAATGTGCTGCCTGGGGCTCTCGGTGGCGTGGTGCGTGCTTGCGGCGGCGCTTTTTCTCCTGCTGTCGCGCTGGAAGAAATAGTCCTGATGCTGGCGTTCCTGTCTCCCCCGGTTCGTGTTCCTCCGCTTCCGGAATGCGCCATCAATCGCGAACTCGCCAGGAAGTTCATTCAAGAACTCGACTGCGAACTATCTCTCTACGGCATGACAATTCAAGACGACCGCGCTTCCGTCATCGGCGGAGGCATGCGGGCCATTTACTTGCTCCGGTTACGTGAAGACGCCGTCGCCCGGAGAGTCATCTGGGACCATCTCTTCGTCGCGTCCAGCGATGTGTCGCGCGAAAGGCGCTGGGAGTATCTGGATATCCTCCGCGCCATCATGGGCGATGAAGCGTTCTATGCCGAAGAATGGCCGTGCCCTATTCCGTAGAGGCGTGGTCGGGAAGCGGGCGCTTGAACGTGTGAATCAGGTCGCCGCCAACGACGGCGGTAGAGACCAATTCCCATCCTTGCTGCCCACACTCCGTCAGACGGTTGTCATCGTCCCATTCCGTCGCATCGACACGAACGGACATGTACTGCCACTTCGGTGTCATCTCTCGGACCTCCTCGACAATAACTCGCTCTGAGCCGCGACGCGCTCCGCGAGCGACTCGTTGAGCGCCTTCATGTCGTGTAACTCCTTGACCACCGCGTTCTTGGCCGCGAGCATGTCTTCGTAGGCGTCGCGCATCGCCGCGTAGCACGTCAGGCAGACGTACTGCCACGGGACGGTGCCGCACTTGGGACAGTTTCGCAACGGCGTCTCCGCGAATGATTTAGAATCTCTCCCATGAGCAGTGTAGCCAAGCTCGGCCGGGTCAGGAACGTCGAAGTCTTCCAGGTTGGACTCAGGAAGGGCAAGCGCTTCACTGAGTCCGATCTCGACAATGCCGTCGCGAACTTCGAGAAATTTTCCGCCAGTACTGGCGAAAACAAACTCATCGACCCGTCCCTCGCGCTCGGGCACAGCGAAGAGCAAGTCAAGAAGAACGACGGCCTGCCTCGCTATGGCAGCTTCGAGCGCGTGTGGAAGGAGAAGTTCACTTGCGACCACTGCGGTGGTGCGCGAGTCTACCAGGGTGATCCCTGCGGCTTCTGCGACAACCTCGACGGCCAGCCGGCCGGCGTGCGGACGGTGATGAAGGCGGACTTCGCCGACGTGCCGAGCGAAGTCGGCGGCTGGATCGACCAGAAGTCCTACACCCGCGGCTCGATCGAGTTCTATCCCGAGAAACATCCCTCGATCGCCAACGTCCCGACCAAGGGCATCGCCATCCGCCGCTTCGTCCTCCTGGGCGCCGACCTGCCCGGCGTCAGCAGCCTGAAACCGCTCCAAACGGCCGCGATGGATTTCGCCGATGTGGCCTGGGCCACGCCGATGCGCTTCTCGGACTGGGAGGAGCACGACGGCATGCTCATGTGCTTCTCGGACGCCGACAAGACGAGCGGCAACCGGAAGGCGGCTGAGGCGCTGGGCTTCTCGAAGGAGACCATCGCCAAGATGTCCGACGCCGAGCTGGCGGTCTTCCTCAAGTTGAAGCCCACGGTCGTAGTGTTCAACGACATGTGCATGGCCGACGCCTACCAGCACTGCCGCAACATGGGCATGC
>CAZCGF010000189.1:0-8714 GCA_964498115.1 uncultured Planctomycetaceae bacterium
TGGAACGGCTGATCGCCGGCTTTGCGCCGCTGTGGGAACCGGTGCTCCCCGGCTACTTTTATCTCGACCTGACCGGCACAACGCGGCTCTATGGGCGCACGGTGGACGCCGCCGCGCGACTGGAGCGTGAGATTCAGCAGCGGCATGGATTCGCCGGCGTCATCGGTATTGCCGGCAATAAACTCGTCTCCCGCCTCGCGGCCACCGCGTGGGGCCAGCCGTCCGAACTCGTCAATATTTTCCCCGGCGCCGAGCAGGCGTTTCTCGAGCCGCTGCCGATCAGTCTGTTGCCCGGATTGACGCCGCTGCATCTCTCCAAACTGCGCACGATGCTGGACGATCTCAACCTCGGCACACTTGGGGCGATTGCCGGCACCCCGTTGACCCATCTCGAACTGGCGGTCGGGCAAGCCGCGCGCGTACTCCACGAATGGTCGCTCGGTATCGACCCGACGCCCGTACAGCCGGTCGTGGCACAGCCGTCGTTGGAAACGACGCGATCGCTCAATCCCGATGTCATCGACGATGAGATCGTACTGGGTCATGCTTATGAACTCCTCGATCAACTCTGCCGGCAGCTTCGGCAGCAGCAGCGCGTGTGCCGCCGGCTGATCTTGATTCTGCGCCACAGCGATCACACCGAGCAGACCTTGCAGCACCGCCAAACCACCGGCAGCTATTGGGAACACGACTGGATGCCGATTCTCAAAACGCTCGTGGTGACCGGTTTTCAGCGCCGCGTCCGTCTGCACACCATGACGTTGCGGATGGAAGATCTCGGCCCACCGCTCGAACAGTTGCCGCTCTTTGCGCCGGAGCCGTCTCACGATCACACGGCACACCTGCGCCGCCAACAACTTTCGGTCGCCTTGGATCGCGTGCGTGCGCGATTCGGCGATCAGGCCGTGAGGTGGGGGTATGCCGCCCTTCGTCCACCTGCACGTCCACTCTGACTATTCGCCGATGCAAGGCGTCTCCTCGATCGAGACGCTCTGCCGCGCTGCGCGCGCGCAAGGGGCCTCCACCCTCGCCTTGACCGACACCAACGGTCTCTACAACGCCATCCGCTTTCTGGGCGTGGCGCGGGAGGAGCAGCTCACACCGATCCTCGGCGTCGAACTCACGACGGACACGCATCGGGCTCTGTTGTTGGCGAAAACGCCGGAGGGTTATGCCAACCTCTGTCGCCTGATCTCGGCCCGCCATACCGATCCGGCGTTCGACGTCATCGCCGCGGTCGCGCGATACCGCACCGGCATAATCATCCTGAGCGACGATGAACCGGCGCTCACTGCCTGGGCGCAGGACTCCACGGAAGACCTCTACGTCGAATTGACCCCGGGACCGGCGATGCACCAGACGCTGCTTTTCAGCCGGCGCAGGCAGCTCCCGCCCGTCGCCACCAACCGCGTGCACTTTGCACGGCCGGACGACTTTGCGGTGCATCGGCTGTTGCGCGCCACTGCGCTGAACACCACGCTCTCCCGCCTACCCGCGTCGACCTGTTGCACACCGCACCAGTGGTTGATGCCGCCCGACCGGATGGCCTGGCAGTTTCCGCATGTCCCGGAAGCGCTGGAGAACACGGCGCGCATCGCCGAGGCCTGTCATACCGACTGGCGCTTCGGCGAGACCATTTTCCCGGCGTTTCGCCGCCTTTCCAGCGACGCGGCGTTCGCACTCCTGCGCGACCGCACCTATGCCGGGGCCGTGACACGTTACGGCACCCTTTCGCCGGCCATTCGCGCCCGTATCGAACATGAACTCGCGATCATTCGCCACAAACGGTTCGCCGATTACTTTCTCGTGGTCGAAGAAATCGTCCGGCAGGCGCCGCGGACCTGCGGTCGAGGCTCCGTGGCCGCCTCGATCGTGTCGTACTGCCTCGCCATCACACACGTCGATCCCCTGCGGCACAATCTGTTTTTCGAGCGGTTCCTCAATCCGGGCCGGAAGGATCCGCCGGACATCGACATCGACTTTCCCTGGGACGAGCGCGACGACATTCTCGACTGGGTGTTCGAGCGCTACGGCGCCACCCAAGCCGCCATGGTGGCCAACCAGAACACCCTCGGCATCCGCGCGGCGATCCGAGAGATCGCCAAGGTCCACGGCATCCCCGCCACGGAGATCGGTCGGGTCTCGGCGTTGATTCTGCGGCGCAAAGACTTCATCTCATTCGATGCCCCACCCACGGCCGCCGTGTGGGCCCAGCGGCTGAGCTTGGCGTTGCAGTTGAAAGGGCCGTGGCCGCTGATTCTCCGCTCGGCCGTTCAGGTCGAGGGTCATTTCCGGCACCTCTCACTCCATTGCGGCGGGGTCGTTATCGTCCCGGATGAGCTGCGCCGGTACGTCCCGGTGGAGATGGCGGCCAAAGGGATTCCCGTCATCCAGTGGGAAAAGGAGCAAACGGAAGAGGCGGGGTTGGTGAAAATCGACCTGCTGGGCAACCGGTCGCTGGCCGTCATCCGTGACGCGCTGCGCGCCATCGCCCGCCACACCGGACGCGAGATCGACTATGCGGCCTGGGATCCGCTGGCCGACCCGGCCACGCAGGGCTTGATCCGCCGCGGCGAGACGATGGGATGTTTTTACGTGGAGTCGCCGGCCACGCGACTTTTGCTCAAGAAGCTCTGGGGCAGGATGCCAGCCGATCGCGCCGCGCGTTTGGACGTCTTCGAGGCGCTGGTGATCGTGTCTTCACTCATCAGGCCCGCGGCCAACCGGTTTGTCGACGAGTTCGTCCGCCGCGCGCAGGGGGCGCCCTATCACTCCTGGCATCCGCGGCTCGACGCCATGCTCGAGGAGACCTACGGCATCATGGTCTATCAGGAGGACGTGACGAAGGTCGCAATGGCACTCGCCGATTTTTCGGTCGAAGACGCCGACCAGCTCCGGAAGATTCTCAGCAAGAAACACAAGGAGAAGCAGCTGCAGGATTACCGCGATCAATTTTGCCGCGGCGCCGCCAAGAACGGCGCGTCGCCGGACGTCATCGTGCAGATCTGGCAGATGATCTTGAGCTTCGCCGGCTACAGCTTCTGCAAGCCGCACTCCGCGAGTTACGCGCAAGTGTCGTTCAAGTCGGCCTACTTGCGCGCCCACTATCCGGCTGAATTCATGGCCGCGGTCATCAGCAACCAGGGTGGCTTCTATTCCGCCTATGCCTATCTCTCGGAAGCGCGACGCATAGGCCTGACGATCCTGCCGCCGGACGTGAACCAGAGCGACTGGGCCTACACGGGCAATGGACGGGAGCTTCGCATCGGCCTGATGCAGATCAAGAAGTTAGCGGGAAAGGTCGGCAAGCAGATCGTCGAGGAGCGGACACAGCGCGGTCCGTATCGGTCGTTTCAGGATTTGTTGACGCGGGTGACACTCGACCAACGGCAAGCGCGGGCGTTGATCCGGTCCGGCTCCTGCGACGCCATCGCCGGCGAACTCACGAGGCCGGCGCTGCTCTGGCGCCTGTATGCCGGCTCACGCGCCGGCTCCGTCAACCTGCCCATTCCGGACGACTACCGGCCGGCCCGCAAGCTGGCGCACGAACTGGAAACTCTCGGCTTGCTCTTCAGTTGCCATCCTCTGGACCTGTATCGCGCACAATTGCGGCGGCTCGAGTACGTGACGGGCGCGGCGATCGTGCAGCATGTTGGGCAGGTCATCACGATGGTTGGCATCCTCATCACCGAAAAATTAGCCGAAACGAAAGACGGGCTCCCGATGGAGTTCGCCACGTTCGAAGACCTGACGGCCCTCTACGACGCAACGATCTTCCCCGACGTCTATCGACGCTCCTGCCAGCTGCTCGTGACCGGCCGGCCGTATCTCCTCTATGGCCTCGTCGAAGAACAATTCGGCGTCGTCACCCTCACGGTCAAGGATCTGGCGATGCTCGATCAGTCTACAGCGGAGCGTGGAATTCGCGACGTCGACACGAACCGCGCGCGTGACACCGCGTGGCGAGAAACTAAACGTTGATCTCCTCTCCCGACATTCAGTACGGTAAGAGAAGAATGCGGGGCCAACTGTCAAAGACCTCGATCAGCACTGACCGGACGACGGCCTGCTGGATCATGTTCGGGCTTGCCTGCCTCTGGCCGTCGGCCGGATTCGGCCAGACGCTCGAGGAAACCGCCAATTTTCTCTCCGAATTCATCGGCAAACAGGCGGTGGTCCGTGCTCCCAGCTGCCGGCCGGAGGATGGCGAACGCTTGACACTCGTCACGGAGGCCTATGCGACGATTCCGACGGGAACGAATCTCGGGTTGATCGAACTCAACCACGGCACGCCCAGCGCGCGCATCGGACGCACCCTCTTCGATCTCCGGGATGTGCAACAGATCGACGCCGGCGGAGAAGAACGCATCGATCAGACACGCACCTATCAAACCGTGCGACTCCGGTGTAAAGGCGGAACCGCCTGCATCGACAAGCTCACCTATTGCGATGGGGAGATTCGCGAACGTCGGGCACAGGTCAGAACCGACGCGCTCTACTTTCGCGGCGCCAGCAGCGCCGAACGCGCCGCCAAGGCTCTGTCGCACTTGCACGATCTCATCACCGCCAAAGACAAAGCCAGCCCGTTCTGACTCCTCATTCCGCGTCCCGACTCCACGCGTAGAGCGAGAACCTCCGCCGCGCCAGCCACAGCCACCGAGAAAACGACTCCCGACCCCGTTTTCCGACTCCGTGGCATCTGGCCTCGATAATATCAAGTCGAACGACCTCCGCCGTGCCGGGGAGCCGGCGATGATTCGTGCGTCCATCGGTCTTTGCCTCCGCTGAGTACCCTGCGGACCTGACTGACAGCCGATCCGACACGGCTTGACTCCGAGATTCGAAGGAGCGCAATCTGAATATATCCCGGAGGGCAACATGATACCGGGGTAGCTGTCCCTCGCCTCACCGTCCCGTACGTCTCCGCGTACCACGACACAATGCCCCTGTGCCCTAGCCGGTTCTCTGTAGCGGCTGGGGCGTGCTATTTCACTCCATCTCACCAGGAGGTTACACCATGAAGACCTCTCTACTGTTTTTCATTGCGATACTGGTGCTTGGGTTGTGTTTCTCGCTGGCATTCGCCAATCCAGGGATGTTGCCGAAACACCCCGGTTACCCGATGGGCAAATCCGTGGATCCGGTTAACGGCCAACCGCTCGCCAACGATCCCGGGCAGTCCAATGCAACCGGCGACAGGGCATTGAGCGGCGCGGCAGCCTTCGACGACGCACATGCGCAACAGAAGCTCTCAATCAACGAGAACGACCGGCGGTTGCTGGAGAAGCCCGGCGCAGGGCTCTTGCCAAAGGTACAAGGTCCGAATATCACCATCGAGCCGCCGGTGAAGGAAGCGACGAAAGTCCAGGCAGCGCCCCAGTAAGCGGACCGCAGTCCACACGATGAGCGGGATATTCTGCGCGGACGGGGCCGAGGAAGAGACAAGCCCCGTTCGCGCGAGGAGGAGATAGCCAGCCATGGCCCTGCTGATTACCGAGGACTGTATTTCCTGCGGCGCGTGTCTGCCCGAATGTCCAAATGAAGCGATCTTTGAAACCCGCAGCGACGCGGAAGCCAAAGGGAATCACGTGGGCAAGGGACAGGGAGTCGGCGACAGCGTCTACGTCATCACCCACGACCGATGCACCGAATGCGTGGGCCACTTCGACGAGCCACAGTGCGCCTCGGTCTGCCCCGTGGACAACTGTTGTATCCCCGACCCGGCCTATCCGGAGTCCAAGGAGGGGCTGCTGGAAAAGGCCGCACGGATCAATCCCGAGAAGACGATCCACGCCGACAAGGGGTGGAGCAAGGTCCGAGGATAGTGATTGAGGTTGTCGAGGCCGCCCACCGACGAGACATACGAAGCAGGACTGCCTACCGAGGTCATCATAACTCCCTCAAAGGCCCTCGCGCCGATTTCCGCCCGGACAAATTGACAAGCCCGAGGCTTACCTCTTAGACTCGCCCGCCAAGTATCTGCACAGCCGTTGGAGCCTTCTGATGGGGCAGCCCCCCGCCATTGTCGCCACCCTCGTCGAGCGATTCGAGCACAACCGCGATTCGTATAAAGGACCGGGCTACAACGAGACCCAACTGCGCCGGGGGTTTCTCGATCCGGTCTTCGAGGCACCCCGATACGGCCTTCCTGTTCTTCACGGACGGCCTGACCTGGAAGCAGAGGAAAAGCGATCTCCGCAAGATCGTCGAATATCAGAACGCCGGAGGCATTACCCGCATCTATACATACGCTCTGGCCCCCCAGTTCGAGGCTGACCTATTGCAGTTGAAGCAGGAATACAGCTTATAGATGGCAATCTCAGCATGAGCAATGACTTCAAAGACATCCCGGCCCCTGTGGCACCTTCCGTCACTGCCGATCAGGTGATCCATGGACTGCGAATTCCGCCACAGCAGCAAATCATGCTTTATTCCTGGGACCAATGGGAAGGGTTCATTAATGAATGGGTGCATTATTGCCTGAAAAGGAATTACATAAAAGTTCAGCGGTTCACCGGAGCGGGGGACCGCGGTATCGATATTGCCGGCTTCACTGATGGTGAGAAGCTTCAAGGCGTGTGGGATAACTTTCAATGCAAACATTATGGCCATGCCCTCCGCCCTGGTGAAGCATGGCCGGAGATTGGGAAAATTCTCTGGTACAGCTTCAACAAGGAATATAAACCGCCGCGTCGGTACTACTTTGTGTCTCCACTCGGCGTAGGAACCGGCTTGGCTGCTTATCTGGCGGATAGCGGTAAGTTGAAAAAAGCGGTCATCGAGAAATGGAACAGTTTCCAGAAGAAGTTCATGGAAAAAGGCGAGATATTGCTGGAAGGAGCATTCCTGGCCTATGTGGAGGCGTTCGATTTCTCGATATTTGAGGCCAAAACGGCTCTAGAGATCGTAGAGGATCATCAGCAGTGTCCGTATCATGCTGCCCGCTTCGGCGGGGGGCTTCCGGGGCGCCCGGAGGCTAAAAAACCTCCATCCGAGATAGCGCCGGCAGAAAGCCGATATGTGGGACAGTTGCTTGATGCCTATGCCGACCACAAGAAGCAAGACGTTCCCGATATAAACGCGCTAAAGACCTGGCCGCCCTTGAACGATCATTTCATGCGGCAGCGAGAAGCCTTTTATCATGCGGAATCGTTGCGGGTTTTCGCACGGGACAGCGTTCCGGAGGGAACCTTTGAATCACTTCAGGATGACATTCATTCACACGTAATTGACGTGCACGATGCCGAACATCCGGATGGATATGCGCGCGTTCGCATGGTGACACAGGCCGCGCGTGAGGTTCAGCTCACTTCGAACCCCTTAATTACCTGCGCGAAACCGAAGGATAGAGATGGCATTTGCCATCAACTGGCCAATGAGGACCGCTTGCGATGGACCAAAAAGTAGAGCGCGAAAAGAACCCCGTGACTTTTAACGGGCCACTGGAGGCCGGAATTCGCGCCGTGGCAGTGTTAGGTGAGGCGTATCCCCAGAGTTTCGACCTTCAGCGGCTTGTCGCATTCGATTATTTGCTCGTGCATACCGGCGACATCGGCGGTCCGGCTAGCTTGCATCCGCCTGCGCCCCTGCAGTCGGCGGAATTGCTGATTCGCCGCAAACTGGTGGAGCAGGGGCTTTTGCTGATGATGACGCGAGAGCTGGTGCAAAGGGAGGTCAACTCTGATGGGATACGATACCGCGCGGGTGAAAATGCCGTCCCGTTTCTGAACGCATTGGAATCGGTATATCTGAAGGCGCTTAAGCAACGCGCCAGGTGGCTGGTTGAAACTTTCGCGGATCGTCCTGATCAGGAGTTCCGGAATACCATGCGGCAATTCTTCGATCACTGGGTTGAAGAATTCCAGACCGCTGAACGCAGTTTGGGAGCGGAATAAATGTCCAAGCCAGGCCTTCGGCTCCGCCATCTAGCATTTCATGGTCCGGATCGTGAACGGGCCTCCGTAGAATTTGGACCCGGCTTGAACGTTGTCTATGGAGCATCTGAAGCAGGAAAATCTTTCATCGTGGAGGCTATCGATTTCATGCTCGGGGGTAAACCGCCCTTGCCCGACCTGCCTGAGAGGGTGGGCTATGACCGTGTGCTGCTTGGGTTGGAGACTACTGAAGGAGAGCAGTCTACTCTCTGGCGGAGCGTCGATGGCGGCGGTTTCCGTCTATATGAAGGTCTGCACATTGATCCGCCTGGAGAAGACGTTGAAAGCCGTGAACTGGCTGATCAGCACAATGAGAAAAGTCCCGAAAATCTGTCTATGTTTCTGCTCAAACGGTGCGAGCTGGACGGAAAGCGTGTGCGGAAAAACAAGCAAGGCGCCACTAACAGTCTAAGTTTCAGGCATATCGCTAGATTGCTTATGGTTACGGAGACAGAGATCACGCAAAAACGGTCGCCCTTGTCCGATGGCGGTATTGTGACAGATACCCCGAATTTTGCGACATTCAAGCTCCTGCTTACAGGCGTCGATGACTCAGCGCTGGTCGCAAACAACGCCAAAACGGTCGAAGATCAGTCACGCAATGCCCAACTGGAACTTCTTGATCAGTTGTTAGGCGAATACCATGAGCGCCTGAAAGAGCTGACAAATAATCCCGAAGAACTGGAAGACCAGTTACAGCGTATCGATACATCGCTCGCGCAGCACGGGTTCAGCCCCGCTTTTACGGACACCTAGTTAAGGCTCATAATGAGCCAGGAG
>CAZCGF010000190.1:0-8695 GCA_964498115.1 uncultured Planctomycetaceae bacterium
CGCGACCGCTGCCGGCTTGCTCTACTTTCTCCATTCTCCTGCTCTATTGCCGCTTTGCGGCAATCGGGGCGAGAAGATTCGAACTTCCGACCTCTGCGTCCCGAACGCAGCGCTCTAACCAGGCTGAGCTACGCCCCGTAGCGTAAGCCCCTCATCGTACTAGGCCACGGCGTGATTGCAAGTCGCCGCCGTCCTCCGGTTTCGTCCTAAAACAATCGTCATAAGACCGCTCACCGCTGCTCGCGTGGGCCGGATTGATCCGATACAAAGAGCGTGGCGCTTCGGCTTCGCGATCCGCCGAATAAGCGGCCGACGCGGTGAGTCGGGAGACGGACTCGGCAGTCCCGACCCGTCCCGGCGACAAATGGGCGATCCGACTTCGGGAAATTTGCGGCTGTCGATGGCGGCGGCACTTCCATATAATCCACGAAACCCGTGTCATGAACGGACTCGACCCGGAGCTTTCTGAATATGGCAACACACAGCGCGTCTCATCACGACGATCATCACGGCCCTGAGGCTCATCACGGCCATGAAGACCACCAACCGATCGTCTTTCGCATTGCCCGACAAGATCGACCGGGATCGGCTCGATATTGGCAGAGTTTTTCGGTGCCTCGCGTTCCCGGCATGAACGTGATCTCGGCCCTTCAGACGATCGCCGCCAATCCGAAGCCGATCGGCGCCGGCAGTGCGACGACACCAGTGGTGTGGGATTGCAACTGCCTGGAAGAGGTCTGCGGCGCCTGCACCATGGTGATCAACGGCCGCGTCCGGCAGGCGTGTACGGCCCTCGTCGACAACATCGGTCGCACCGATGCCGGCGAGATTGAGCTGGAGCCGATGACCAAGTTCCCGGTGGTGCGCGACTTGATGGTCAATCGCCGGCGCATGTTCCGCGGGCTTGAGCGCGTCAAAGCGTGGATTCCCGTCGACGGTTATTACGACGCAGGCCCCGGTCCGGTCCAGAGCCCCGAGGATCAGGAAGAGGCTTATCCGCTCACCGAGTGCATGACCTGCGGCTGCTGCATGGAGGCGTGTCCACAGTACACCAAGCAGGAGATCGTTCGATATCCGGGAGAGTCGGACGCGGACTTCGCCAAACGGGAAAACGCGGCCTACGATCAGAGCTTCATCGGCCCCGCCGTGATTTCGCAGACGGTGCTGTTCAATTCCCATCCCACTGGAAAGATGAGCGCCTCATCGCGTCTGGAGGCCTTGATGAGCCCCGGCGGCATCACTGACTGCGGCAACGCACAGAACTGCGTCAAGGTCTGCCCGAAGGAAATCCCGCTGACTCGATCCATCGCCCGGGCAGGTCGCGACACAAGCATTCACGCCATCAAACGCTGGTTGAGTAAGTAGCCCAATGCTCGTCAAGCGCCGTTATCGCTCCCGCAGGAATTCGTGCCGATGACCGCGTCCGGTGATCATGCGCATCGCGGGCCGGAGACCGGCGAGTCAGCTTATCCCGATTCACACCTGTCGAAATCCGCCAGGCTCGGCAGTGGTTCGCCGAGGACGAAGCTCCTCCTCAGCCTGCTCCCGCTCACTGTTCTCGCCATCTGGTTCGCATACATGTGGTTCGTCAGCGGCGTGATCCCGGGCAAGGAGAAGTACGCCAGTGGTGCGATCAAGGCCGAGGGGTACTTGAAGCGCGAGAGTCTTGGCGAGTACGTCCGCCACGGCCACTGGACCACTTACTTTGAGAATGGCGCCAAGTCGGGCGAGGGATCGTACGACATGGGAGCGAAGACGGGAGAATGGACCTACTGGGATGAAATGGGAGTGCAGCGCACTTCGCCGCACCCGTCCGACCATGAGGAGGTGGATCGCGCGGCGTCCCCCATTGATCACCAGCCGCCGTCAGACTGACGTAGCAAACCGTGCCACCGCACCCGATGCCTTTCGCATCGGTCCATCGGGCAGGTCACCAGAATCAACGGGACCTGGCAGCTGAGGCGTCCGCCACCGGGCGCGTGTCAGATCCCAAACCATTCCACAAGTGATTCGACGCGATGGGATCGGTTCCGTCCGCGTCGGGAACGACGACGCCACCGTCATCCTGTCGATATCCCAACTCCGCGAGCGACGATAACGCGGCATGGCCGTCGGCAAAACTCACGACCGCGCGACCGCGATGACGCGCCTCGGCCGGTGAATGCTGAATCGGGCCATCCGAAGAACCGGGGCCGAACTTGAGCGCGTTCTTCTCGCGGGCCAGGCGCGGCGGGTCCAGGGTGTAAGAGTGCTTTCCATGTTCGGGATGGGCTCCGCGACTGTCGGCGAAGACGACGGTCTGAGCAGTCGCCTTGATGCTGTTTTCGGATACGGCGAAATTGTCGAACGCCGGCGGACTTGAGTCTGTGCGGGCATTTCCCAGGTATTGATAGTTGTAGCCGTATGCGCCATTGCGAATATCACCGGCATCCGCACCGATGAGACTGGGACAATTGAAATAGCCGTTGTTCATGGTGCGCGAGAAAGAGTCGCTCCAGGGCGAGGCACCATCGGCCGGCGGCGTGATCACGGGGCCGAGCTCAAAGGCCAGAAACCAGTGCCATCTCGGCTCAGCAGCGCCGTACTCGTTTACATATGTGACGCCGTTCACCTTCGAGAGCCGCATGGGCGGGTACCAGCCGCCCGATTTCTCCAGGTACATGACGGTCGTGACGCCCATCCGCCGCAAGTTTGATAAACAGGCCGTGCTGTGTGCCGTCTTTCGGGCCGCACTCAGGGCAGGGAGCATGATCCCGACGAGCACGGCGATGACCGAAATGACCACGAGCAGCTCGATGAGCGTGAACGCCTCGCGCCGGACGTCCGAGCCAAGGGGAGCGTCTGACCTCCTGCGTTTCATTTCAGGCGACCGTTGAGGGCGAGACATTGTCACTCGCAACAATCGAGGTGATGGCGACGGGTGCGATACTGGAAACATCACTCGACCTTTCGCAGTTGATCCGGCCGCGACCGCGGCGGTCCATGTTTGGTGGCCGCGATTGACGGCGAAGGGAAACAGTTTGCCGGCGTCGATTCGCGCGGCTCACGGGGCGTGGCCCCGGATGTCACGGGCATCACGATATTGAGACTCAGTCTCAATGTCAAGACGTCCACGCATCGATCGCGGCTGCGTCATAAACGATTACGGCACAGTTCTTTATGATTCGCACCCCACCGATGACTCCATTTTCGGATTGAGATCATGAAAGTCGCGGGCACGCTGGTTTGAATCGAATCGCCGCGGTTTGGTATGCTCACTTCTCCAGTTGTTTTTCCGGAGGGGGCCTGGCTTTCGCCCCATATTAAAGTCACGAGGCGCGCGGGGACGGGGGAAGGTCAGGCTCGATGGATCAAGCGTCGAACCAAGACCGCTAACATCGCTTTCGTCGATGGTTTCTGGTTTCCAGCGGCCTTCGACGTGAAGTCGTACCCCTATCGTGACGAGTTTCTTGCACTGTGGCTCTGCGTTGCCCCATGACTTGCCTTGGGGGAGTCGGCGTGCGTCCTGCGGCCCAGGCACGGAGTTTGACGACACGAAGTCGAGTTTTGGCGCCTTCCGGGAGGGAAGCGGCAGATGATTGCAGGTAATAAGTTGGAGGCGGATATGAGTCGGCAACTGTCAACGAGAGCATTGATCACCCTCATCGCCCTATTGGGTATGGGATCGGCAGGATGCCGGAACAGCATGCCCCATTCGGCTACATGGCCTGCAACAGGCGACACGATTCCGACGCATCCCAAGCCTCCCGAGGGCGGGTATTACACCGATTGGGACCCCTTCGCCGGCACGATTGAGATCGACCCGGTCGAGGCGGTCAATCCCGTCAAGACGCAGCATGTGCTCATCGCGACCGTGCGCGACAAGGACGGCAAGCCGCTCCCGAATCGCCGCGTTGAATGGATCATCGCCGAAGGCAGCGTCGGCAGCATCATTGAGATCGATGAGAGCGGATTCCGCGCCAGCCGCGGTTACAAGCTGACCAACACGTTTGCGGTATCGCACACGAACAACTTCAAGCACGTCATCACGCGCGGCACCGAAGACCCTGATGATGACCTCGTTCTCGACGAGGGGCAGACCTGGTGCGTTATCAGCTCGCCGGTGGAGGGCGATACGCACATCATCGCATATTGCCCGGCCATTTATGACTGGACCAAGCACAAGGTCTTCGCCGTCAAGCATTGGTACGACGTCGGCTGGGAGTGGCCGCCTGCCGCGACCAACATGGTCGGCACGCCGCACGAACTGGTGACGCGCGTCTTCAAGCATTCCGACGGCTCGCCGCTGGTGGGTTACAAGGTCATCTACAAACTCGCATCGGGGCCCGGCGGTACTTTTGCACCGGGCGGATCGACGAGCGTCTCCGCACAAACTGATTCGGCCGGACTCGCCACGGTCACGCTCAATCAGGACGCGCCGGTCGAAGGCGTGAACGATATTCAGATCGACATCATCCGCCCGGACGACGTGCAGTGCTGCAAGCCCGGCGGACATATCGCGACGGGCCACACGACGAAGACCTGGCTCGCGCCGCAGATCGACATTACCAAGAACGCCCCACCGCGCGCGGAGGTCGGCGAGGAATTCGACTACAGCATCGTCGTGACCAACCCCGCGCAGATGGCCGCCTCGGATGTCACGGTACGTGACACTTTGCCGAATGGGATTTCCTACGTTGCCAGTCGGCCCGCGGCGACCGTCGCAGGTCAGGCCCTTTCCTGGTCGATCGGCGACCTGGCGGGCGGCGGCAGTGTTCCGATCGCCGTCAAAGTCACGGGCCAGCGCTCCGGCACCTATCACAACTGCGCCGACGTCACGGCGTCGAACGGTCTGTCTGACAACGACTGTGCCGACACGGTCATTGTCGAGCCCAAGCTGGCCCTCTCGATGAACTGCCAGGTGGAGATGATGCTCTGCGATCCGCTCCCCTACCGCGTCGTGGTCACCAATACCGGCGACGGCACGGCCAGAAACGTCATGGTCAAAGTCGATCTCCCGGACGGCCTGGCTACCGGCGACGGCCGAGGGTCGCTCTCCTTCTCGGCGGGCAATCTCAGCCCCGGTCAGAGCAAGGAAGCCAACTTCAATTTGAAAGCCTCGCGCCAGGGTGGTTATGCACTTCGAGCCATGGCCAGCGCCGACGGCGGCCTTTCCGCCGACGCGGGCTGCGACACGCGCATCGTGATGCCCAAGCTGGCCGTCACCAAGACCGGCCCGCAGATGCGATATCTCGGTCGCCCGGCGAGCTACCAGATCACTGTGTCCAATGAGGGTGATGCACCGGCCAAGGACACCGTGCTTGTCGACACCATGCCTGCGGGGATGGAGTACGTCAGCGCCAGCGACGGCGGACACCCCGGCCAGAGCGGCATCATGTGGAACCTCGGCACGCTTTCACCGGGCGCATCCAAGTCGGTGTCGGTGGATATGAAGGCTGGGCGCATCGGAACGATCAGCAATACCGCGACGGCCCGCGCATTCTGCACCGAGGCCTCCGCCTCGTACACGATGAACGTCGAGGGCGTTCCGGCCATCCTTCTGGAAGTCGTGGACGTCCATGACCCGATTGAGGTCGGCGCCAACGAGACCTACGAGATCACGGTCGTCAATCAGGGCTCGTCAGAGGGAACGAACATCAAGATCGTCGCCACCCTTCCGACGGAACAGGAGTATGTCTCCGCCGACGGCCCGACGAATGCGTCGGTGGAGGGTCAGACCATCACGTTTGCACCGCTGCCCCGCCTGAATCCCAAGGCGTCAGCGGTCTATCGACTGACCGTCAAGGGTACGGCGGCAAACGACGTTCGATTCAGGGTGATGATGACCAGCGATCAGGCGCAGGAGCCGGTTGAGGAAACTGAAAGCACGCACATTTATTGATGTGCCGCAATTGAAGAATCGGGGGACGGCGCAACCGGTTGAAAGATGCCGGTCGCGTCCAACTCCTTTGACTGTTGTTCGAATCAGGTTGGGTCCAGCAGGCCCCAGCCGGCAGACGTAAGGAGACGGCGATGTTGCGTCAGGGACAGACGAAGTGGTTCGTGGCTGTCATCTCTACAGCCTTGTTTGCATCCATGTCGTTCGGCCAGCAGGGCGGCGATCGTCGCCCGCGAATGGGCAGCGCCGCCGAGAAGCCCGCAGGCCAAGCCTCTCATCCCGCACCCAAGGTCGCCCCACCGATGCCCGCAAAGGTCGAGGCCCCTGTTTCGCGGTCCGCCCCGGCTGAGCAAATGCGCGAAACGTCAGCGGATTCAACGCCCCCTGCCCGTTCATTCAGCACGCCTCCAGCCGAGTCGGCGAAGATGATCCGCTCCACGCCGCCATCGCAGGCTTCGTCGGCGTCGCCCGTTAACAGCCAACCGCGTCCAAACCAGGTCAGCCGCACACAGAGTTACTACCCCTCGGGCGATCGCGCCACCAGTGCGATTCTCCTGGAGCGAAGCGTTCCCGCTGAGGTCCGCGTCGGAGAGTCCTTCTCTTACGACATCACGCTTACCAATCTGACCGGCCATGACGTCAGCGAACTTTCGCTCGCCGAGAAGCTGCCGTCGGCGTTTGAATTGTCGAACTCAACGCCTTCGGGCGCGTCTGCCGGAGATCGCTCGTTGAGTTGGTCGCTCGGCACGCTTGCCGCTCGGCAGTCCACGACGATTAAGGTCACCGGTTCGGCCGGTTCCGTCGGCGACCTGAACTACTGCGCGACCGTGACCTTCAAGACTGAAATCTGCGGAGCCAACCGCGCCGTTCAACCTGAGCTGGGCCTCACGCTGACCGCACCGGCTGAAGTCATCCTCTGCGACCCCATCACGCTCAATTATGTCGTCTCAAATCGCGGCTCCGGCGTTGCACGGAATGTGAAAGTAACCGGCGCACTCCCATCCGGCTGGACCGCGCAGGACGGCCGGGCAACTGTGTCGTTTTCCGCGGGCGACCTGGCGGCGGGCCAATCGCGCGAGTTCAGCGTCACCACCAAGGCATCCACCACGGGAAGCTTCAGCAACATCGCCAACGCCATTGAGGATGGTGGTCTGACCGCCGATGCATCCGCCGACACCGGCGTTACGGTTCCCAAGCTCGTCCTTACCAAGTCCGGCCCGGAAAAGCGCTATCTGGGCCGACCGGCCAAGTACGACATAACCATTGCGAACAACGGTGACGCCCCGGCGAAGGACACCGTCATTGTTGACGACGTTTCCAGCGGCGCGCGCGTGACGGATGCGGGCAACGGCCAAGTTTCCGGCGGACAAGTCACCTGGCGCGTCGGCACGATTGAGCCGGGCGCTTCGCAGTCACTCTCGATCTCGGTGATACCGAATCAGATCGGGACCATCACGAACAAGGTCTCGGCGAAGGCGTACTGCGCCGAGGCCGATGCTGAAACGACGACCGAAGTCGTCGGCATCCCGGCCATACTCCTCGAAGTGGTGGACAACGACGACCCGATCGAGGTCGGGGCCAACGAGACCTACGACATCATTGTCATCAATCAGGGCTCGGCCGAGGGGACCAACATCGCCATCACCTGCACGATCCCGCCGCAGCAGGAGTACGTCTCAGCGGATGGTCCGACCGGCGCGACTGCTCAGGGCAAGATCGTGACCTTTGCACCGCTGCCCCGGCTCGACCCCAAGGCCAAGGCCACCTTCCGCATCACTGTCCGCGGAACCGCGATGGCCGACGTGCGATTCCGAGTCTCCATGATCAGTGACCAGCTCCAGTCGCCGGTGGAAGAAACCGAGAGCACGCACATTTACGAATGACATCGTGCGCGCGATGCATCAGTCGCCCTGCGGCTATTTGGCGTGACATTCCAGACACAGTTCCACGCTGGTGACGCGAAGCGCCGCGTGAACATCTGTCGGCAATTGCGAGACGGCCCCCAGCGGCGAGTCGCTTGGAAAGAGTCCGGCCTCGTGAGGATTGTGGCACGAGTAGCACGTGACAACGCCACCCGCCAACGGCAATCGCCCCGAGCCTGCGGCGATGATCTCCTGAATCTCCTGCGACGCCGGACGATCGACGTGGCCGATCGGCGAAACGTCCCAATGCCGGGTGTGGCAGGTCAGGCACAGCTTTGACGACGCGGAGTGGAGCATCGGATCGCCCTGCCGCTTGCCGTCACCGGGAATCGCCGGCGTCTGCGAATGACAGAACAGGCAGGACTGCTCGATCACACTTCCATCGGCGGCCAGATTCTTATGAGGGCTGATCCGCCAGGACTCGGCGGGCTTGTGGCACTGTGTGCAAAGGGCCAGCGGCTGATTCTCATCGAAGACGCGCAGCATCGCTGAGTTCTGTATGGGGCGAGCCGCGTCCTTGCTGCAATGCCGACGAATGTCGTGGCAGGTCAGGCAGCCCAGGCGTCCGTCATTGAGCGGCCAGTCGCCGGGCGGCTGAATATCGCGCGTGACGGCCAGCCGGCCCACCGGGTGCGCTTCGGCGCGTGCCTTCCTTCCGTCGTGACAGGAAAGACAGAGCGTGTCGACTTCGGCTGCAAGTATGGCGCGAGGCGCGCCGCCGCCGGACGGACTGTGACACGTTTTGCAGTCTGCGGCCGACCAATGCGGGTTAATGGTTTCACCTGCGCCGGGCGATAACGAATCCGTCGGCTCAGCGGTACGACTCCCGGCGGCGACGGCAGACGACCCTCCCCAGGCATAGACGCGAATCCCCGGCCGGAGTAACTGCTCGGCG
>CAZCGF010000191.1:0-8678 GCA_964498115.1 uncultured Planctomycetaceae bacterium
CAGAACCCACGCCGCAAGGCGTGGCCAGAGCGACGCTCGAATCGAAACAACCTCCAGGAATCGCAGCGCGATCTCCATACGAAGATTTTCCCGGCCACCGCTTGCGCAGTGGGTTCCGATGCTGGCCCGCCGCCCAATCGCCCCGTGTCATCGCCTTTGCATTCCCCTCGGCCCCCTGTCCCGCCGCGCCTCAGGCCCAGGCCGCAGGTCTCAGGTCATTTTCACGAAAAACCGCCAAAAACCCGAACCGCCCCAACACACGCCCGCCACAACACTTGCCAGCGTCCGCCAAAACTTTTTTCGCCTATTGTCACCTCGCGAATCATCAAGTCACCGAGCCCCATTCAGAGCTCAACCGTCAGGGAGGGGTCACCTCTCGAATGCAACTGCGCAACTCAGTCGCGGCTCGCAATTTCGACGTTTCGACGTTTCGATTTTTCGACGTTTCCACCACCCGCCCCAACACACGCCCGCCACAAGTGTTGGCACAATTCCCAAAGGCCTTGTGTCACCTTATGTCACCTTCGTAATCCGCTCGCCAGGGCCCCCTCGGCGTGTTTGGCCCCGCGCCCTCGCAAGGGTTACAATCCCGCGCCATGAACTGTCCCAAGTGCCATTTCACCATCGAGGCCGACAGCCGGTTCTGCAAATATTGTGGCGCGTCTCTCGCCGCCGGGGCCGTCGCCGCGCCGGCCGCCCCGATGACGCCCTCAAACAGAGGACCGGCAGGCCCCTCCGCAGCGCCGGCGACCGGGCCAGATCCCCTCACCGCCGCCGCGAAGGATGCCAAGTCCGGCGATCTGCACCGCGACCCGGCGATGGAAAAAGACGTGTGGCAGGGCCGGCCCTCGTGGCGGGCATACTACGGCACCTGGCTTCTCTGGTTCGTGGCGGCCATCACGGGATTGATTCTCGTCTATCGTTCCACCGAAGCGACGGGATCGGGCGAGACGTGGCGAACAATCATGTGGCTCGTCGCCTTCGCGTCAGGCGTGGCCCTCTTCGTGCGACAGTTTCTCGTCATCTACGGCCAGCACTATCGGCTGACCTCGCAGCGGCTGTTTATGAATCGGGGAATCCTTTCGCGCGTCACCGACCAATTGGAACTCGTGCGCGTGGAAGACGTTCGGCTGCGGCAGGGCGTCATCGACCGGCTGGTCAACACGGGCCGCGTGGAGATCATCAGCAGCGACCAGACCGATCAGGACCTGACGCTCGAGTCCATCGCGGAACCGGCGCAGGTCGCCGAACACGTCCGCCGAAACGTCCGCGGCGCCCGCGGCAAGGGCTCGCTGTTCGTCGAGAATGTCTGACCAATCACAATGGGCCGGCGCATGTAAGCCTGCCCGCTGGTTTCCTCCATGGACACCGAACGACGAATACAAACCATCTGCCTGCTCCTGCTCACGGCGTTCGCCGTGGGGGCAGCGCTCTATTTTCTGAGCCCGGTGCTGATCCCGTTTGTGCTGGCGGTCTTCCTGGTCTATTGCCTGACGCCGATCATCGATCTTCAGATGAAGTACTTTCGCATCGGCCGCACGGCGGCGCTGATCACCACGGTCCTCCTGGGGTCGGCGGTGGTCATTCTGCTCTGGGGCGTGGTGTGGGCCAGTGTCAGCGAGATGTCTCAGCACGCCGGCGAGTACGAAGGAGAGCTCGCCCATCTGCTCGACGATATCGCAGCCCGGCTGCCGGTGGAGCAAATGGGCATCGAGCCGGAGAAGCTCAAGTCGATCGTCACGGTCTCGCGCGAGTCGGTGCAGAAGCTGGCCGGATCGCTGATCGGCTCGATCATGACCGTCTTCTCCAACGGCATGCTGGTGCTCATCTTCATGCTCTTCATGATGGCCGGCAAACGCACGCCCCCCAAAAGCGGGAGCATCCTCGAACAGCTCGAAACGCAGATCAAAAGCTATCTCGTCACCAAGGTGCTGGTCTCCGGCGCGACGGGCATCCTGGTCGGCCTCGTCCTGAAGGTGATCGGTGTGCGGTTCGCCCTGGCGTTCGGCGTGCTGACGTTTCTGTTGAACTTCATTCCCAACATCGGCTCGGTCATCGCGACGCTCCTGCCGCTGCCGGTCGTCGTGTTGAATCCGGAGCTGGGAACGTTCGCGAAGATATTCGCGATCATGATTCCCGGCGGCATTCAGATTGTCATCGGCAACGTGGTCGAGCCGCGGATGATGGGCAAGTCGCTCAACCTGCACCCGGTGGTGGTGCTGCTGGGCCTGATCTTCTTCGGCATGATCTGGGGGATCATCGGCATGTTCCTGGCGACGCCGATTGTGGCGCTGGTGAAGATCATCCTCGAGCGCATCGAGCTGACGAAGCCGCTCAGCAAGCTGCTCTCGAGCGGGCAGGGCTGATCGTCTCGCCCTGGAATGCCGCTGTAAGTAAACTGCGTCGCCGAGAGGAGGCGGCATGTATCCGGTTCTTCTGATCGCGATGATGTCCGGCGCGGCGGCGAGTTCCGCTATGGCGGGGGAGCTCTTTGCCCTGCGCCCGGGACAGGTGCACTATCTGGTCGACGTCAACGGCGACGGGGACTTTTTCGATTTCAACGAGTCGCGGTTGTTCGCGGATGGTTTACCTGTGACGGTCGCGGCGATCTCGTCAACGGCGGACTCGGTCTTCGTGCTGGAACCGGCGTCACGCACGATCATTCGTCTGCGCGACGAGAACGGGGATTCTGACGCCCTCGATTTTGGGGAAATCCTTGCCTTCGCCGAGCTGCCCGCCGGTCCCGTGGGGCCGACCGCCATCGTTTCGGCGGGCGATGACGAACTGTTCGTCGCGGACTCGGGCTGCGGGTGCGTGTATGCCGTGCGCGACCTGAATCATGACGGTGACGCGCTGGACGCGCTTGAGGTGATGATCGTCGCCAACGGGTTGACCTCGCCGCAGTCGATCACGATGCGGCCGGACGGCGCGATGCTCGTCGCTCAGCAGTCTTTGCAGGTTCCGGTGAGGATTCTTGAGGATCGAGACGCCGACGGCGATTTTTTCGACTTTGCCGAGAACATCAGCTACGCGGAGAACTTCGCCGCGGGCACCGTTATTCAGGCGATGTCCACGGAATTGTCCTTTCTGCTGCGGCCCGGCGACGGAACGCTGCAACTTCTGGACGACCTGACCGGCGACAACGACGCATTGGATTTCGCGGAGGTCAGGCTTTACGCGCAAGGGCTGTCGTCGGCGAGCGCGTTGGCGGTGACGCCTGACGGGGCTTTCGTTGCCCGAACGGGCGAGGCAGGAGGAGTCTGGCGCGTTCGAGATTCGAATGGCGACGGGGACGCACTCGACTTTGGCGAGGTCTTGATGGTCGCCTCCAGTCTCACCGACATTCGCGGGCTCGTCTGGCGATCGACGACGGTCCCGTGCATTAAGGGCGACGTTGACGCAAACGGCGTCGTCAACACCGCGGACATTTCGCCCATGGTCAATGTACTGTTGGGAATCGTCGTTCCCACTGACCCCTGTCCGCTGGATGTCAACGATGACGGGCTGCTTGATGGGCGCGACGTGCAGGCGTTTGTCGTTGAGCTGATGGGCGGCTGAATACCTTGGCGGCTTCTGTTGCGGCGACCGGATTTTGTTTGCAAATCAGGGTTGAAGCTTGACCAGTTTGAGCATCACCAGTTCGGCGGGCGCAGCGGGTTGGAGGGTGATGCTGATTTCCGGCTCGGCGTCGGCGGGAATCGTGAATTCAAAAGGAGTGACGCCCTCGGCGATTTGTTGATTGCCGATAGCGATTGCGGCGTTGATCGAAATCTCCGGCTCGGTCGTGAGGCGCCAAGTTCCTCGTGAGGCAGCGATTCGCTCTGCTCGAATCTGGGTGGAGGCGTCTAGGGAAACGGCGAAACTTCCGCTCTCTGTTTCGCGCGCGACGATGGGCGACTGACCGAGAAGCAGGAACGCGGGAAAGAGGATATTGCCACGGTCCGGCCTGATGCCGATCTTGGGGCTCGTTCGTCGCACCCAAATATGGGAGCGAAGCCGATCGGGCGGCATCGATTCAAACGTGACGAGCGAATAATCCCGAGCGAATTCATTTGATGCCTGCATCTGTCGCCCGCTGAGGTACACGGCGTCTTTTTGTCCGGCAGGACTTCGGAAGAGAATGAGATCAGGCTTTCTTTGCAGCACATAGGCGCCATCGCCGAGTTCGTGGCCGATGAGGCCCTTGCCGAAGCCCGGTGGCCGATGTCGAGGCAGGTAGGGATCGTTGAGTCCGAGCATGTCGAGCGCGGGAAGCTGCGACCAGAATGGCGTCGAGCCGGCGGCATCCACGGCGAGAAGCGGCGCCGCGGCGCCGAAAGCGCGTTTGAGCATGAGCCCAACCGTGCGGCCCTGCCATTCGGAGTGCTGCGACAGGGCCCTTTGATTGGTATAGTCGCGCGACTGGGTCCATAGCCCTGCGCCGGGCAGCGCCAGAAACAGCAGGGACAAAGCCGTGCGCGTGCCGACTGCAATGTCGCTCGACTGGAATCGACACGCGGCGTCCGTGATGACGAAAGTCATGGCGATGATCAAGGGCACGAGCTGTCGCCATGCCGCGAAGATGTCGCCGCCCACCAGCATCAAATAAAGGGACCAAAGACCTGCGATAAAGATGATCGGGTATTGCCTTTGGCGAAGCTGCGGCGTGGACAGGGTATAGACCAGTGCGAACAGTGCCAGCGCGACGACGGGCCACATCGACGCATAGCCGCCCACGATGTAGTCCGTACCCATCTCAAGCCGGCGCGCGGAGAACGCAACCTTGACCAGCGCGGGATTGGAGATCCACCGGCCGTAGTATGCGACGCGGAAAACTTGCTGGCCGACGATTGCCATGATCGGACCTGCCGCGAGCGTCATCACCCGGATCATGGATCGCTTCCTGGGGCGAGAGGCGATCTCGACGCCGAGCAGGATGGCGACCACCAGCACCGGCGAATCGGGCCGGGTCAGACAGAGGAGCCCGAGGAGGATTGATGCGAGCGTCCAGCTTCGGCGAGGTGACGCCTCATCGGACGCGCCCCGAACGAGCGTCAGTGTCCAGGCGAGCAGGCACGCCACAAGCGGCTGTTCGAGGCCCGCGATCGACCAGACGGCAATTGGAATGGAGAGCGGAAGCACGAGCGCGCCGAGGCTCAGCGGGAGGGCCGCGTTCCTGAAACTGCGCGGACCGGAATACGCGACGGCGGCGATCGCGCCGATGGTCAGGGCGGTGCCGAGGACTCTGGCGGCGATGACGAAGTCCACGCCGAAACTCCCGATCGCGGCGATGAGAAGAATCCACAGAAGATTGGAGTAGCCTTCGACGCGCGGCCCGTCGGTCCAGGTCAGTCCGTGACCGTTGGCCAGCCGATCGGCATAGCGCAGGGAGATGAATGCGTCATCATCGAAGATGGGAAGATAGCGCCACGCGTGCACGATCAGGAAGGTGGAGGCAATGGCGATTGCGCACCACGGGCCGTAGGATCTGAGTGTCCCTCGAGCGGCGGTCACAAAGGGAAAGTCTACCACCGGCGGGCCGGCGGTGTTATATGGCGGCTCGGCCACGCTTGGCGTGGCGGGCATGGATGCCGCAGCCGGCCCCCGTACCACCAATAGCGAGAAAAGCGGCGAGCTTTATCAGGGAGAAGAATGATCTAGAATTGTCGACGGGAGCAGCAGAGGTGCCCGATATGGCCGACGAACTGGAAACACAAAAGAGATGCGGGCACGGCGGCTGTCGGCAAGCAATCAAGGTGAGACTGTATGCGCAGGGGCAGCCGAAGGCTGACTGCTGCGCGTGCGGTCACGAACACGCAATTTCCGATGCGGCTGCCCGCTGCGCGGATGGGCGGGTGAGCGCCTGCGTCTGGTGCGGCGGTCGCGAGTTCTTCGTCAGGAAGGATTTTCCACAGAAGCTCGGGATGGCGATGGTGGTCGTCTTCGGGCTGATCGCTTCGGTGTTTTACTATTACGAGAATGTCATCGCGACGTTTGCCACATTGGGCTCGCTCGTGGTGGTTGACGCGGTCATCTTCTTGTTCGTGGGGCCGGTGACCGTCTGCTACAAGTGCCGGGCCGAATACCGCGGCGTGGGCTATAATGCCGATCACCGGGCGTTTGATCTGGCGACGTCGGAAAAATATTCGCATCCATGATTCGGCGTCACGTCCTCTTGGGGCGCTGGTCTGTTTGAGTTTATGCGATAGATGGGAGTCGACCATGGGCGAGACCGTTCCACATGGCAAGGACGTGGACCTCAAGCGCATCGCCGCGGCGGTCCGCGAGATACTGCTGGCGATCGGCGAGAATCCGGATCGCGAGGGATTGAAAGAGACGCCCAATCGCGTGGCGCGCATGTATGCCGAGATGTTCGTCGGCCTGCGGCAGGACCCGCGCGATCATCTGAAGACGTTCTTCCACGAGCGCTATGACGAGATGGTGGTTCTCCGCGATGTCACGTTCTATTCGATGTGCGAGCACCACCTCCTGCCGTTCGAGGGAAAGTGTCACATCGCCTATCTGCCGGACGGCAAGGTGATCGGCCTGTCCAAGCTGGCGCGGATCGTGGACGCCTTCGCCCATCGACCGCAGGTACAGGAACGCCTGACCACACAGATCGCGGACATCCTGCTCAACGAGCTCGACGCCAAGGGGGTCGCGGTGGTGATGGAGGCGGTGCACAGTTGCATGACCTGCCGCGGCGTGAAGAAGGCGGGCAGCGTGATGGTGACGTCGGCCGTGCGCGGCGAATGCTGTCACAATGCATCGACACGCGCCGAGATCATGAGCCTGCTGCACAAGTAACACGGGGGGCGCTGCGAACTCGACTGGGCGACGGATCGAGATTAGCCTTGGGGGCTTGATCAACCCGGCAATGCCGTTGTCATCTTACTGATCCGCGTCAACCCCCCGATGGACAACCAGACAGACTGGAAGCCGCTGTATCCCTTCGAGAGCCGATCCTTCGATCGCGGCGGCCTTCGCTATCACTACGTGGATGAGGGTGCCGGCCCGCCGGTTGTGATGGTCCACGGAAACCCGACGTGGTCGTTTTATTATCGAGAGCTGATCAAGTCGCTGCGGGCGACCCATCGCTGTATCGCGCCCGATCACATTGGCTGCGGTCTTTCTGATAAGCCGGACGATTCTCGTTATCGATACACGCTGGATTCGCGAGTCGCCGATCTTGAGGCGTTGCTCGCACATCTGGGGATCGAGCGCGACGTCACGCTGATCGTCCACGACTGGGGCGGCATGATAGGCCTGTCATGGGCCCTGCTGCGGCCGGAGCGCATCGCGCGGCTGGTCATCCTGAATACTGGCGCGTTTCTGCTTCCCGGTGGGAAGCGGCTTCCCCGGCGACTGAAGCTGCTGCGGAAGAAAAGCCGGCTCGCCGAACTCGCGGTCCTTAAGTTCAACGCGTTCGCCGGCAGTGCGACATGGATGGCAACACGGAAGGGGCTTTCGCCGCAGGTGAGTGCCGGGCTTGTCGCACCCTATGACACGTCCGAGCATCGCATTGCCACGCTGCGCTTTGTGCAGGACATTCCGCTGCGGCCGCGCGATGCCGCCTATGGGACGGCCAAGGCGACCGATGATAATCTCTGCAAGCTGGCGGGCCTGCCGACGCTGATCTGCTGGGGCGAGCACGATTTTGTTTTCGACCGGCATTTTCTCGCGGAGTGGAAGCGGCGGTTTCCCAATGCCGAGGTGCACGCCTTCGCCGACGCCGGGCACTACGTCCTTGAGGATGCGGCCGATCGGGTTATTCCGCTGGTTCAGGATTTTGTGCGCCGCCACTCCGATCGCGCCGAGCGAGACGCATCGCACGGTGCCGACAACGCGACGCCTACCTCTGGCGACATTCTCAATGTCGCGGCGCATCTGCACGAGGCGGCCAAGGCCCATCCGGATCAGCGGGCAATCGTCTGGATGCGCAAAGAGCACGCCGACGGCCTGGCCGAGTACGCGCACGTCACGTTTCGCGAACTGGACGAGGAGTCGGATCGCTATGCCCACGGCCTGTGCCGCGCGGGCGTGACGCGGGGCATGCGCGTCATTGTCATGGTGCGGCCGGGCGTTGAGTTTTTCACACTGACGTTCGCGCTGTACAAAATCGGCGCCGTGCCGGTCCTGATTGATCCGGGCATGGGTAAGCGGCGCATGGTCGAGTGCCTGCGAGCCGTGGACGCCCAGGCGTTTATCGGCATTCCGCTCGCCCATTTGCTGCGGCTGTCGCACCGCGAGGCGTTTAAGACGTGCCATATTCGTGTCACTGTTGGGCGGAAGTGGGGCTGGGGCGGCTTGACGCTTGAGGAGCTTCGCGCCGATCCGTGGCAGCCGTTCCCGATCGCGACGACGCAGCCGGACGATCCCGCGGCGATCATTTTCACGACCGGCTCCACGGGGCCGCCCAAGGGCGTTCTCTTCCAGCACCGGGTGTTCGACGCCCAGGTTCGAATCCTGCGCGATTATTTCAAGATTCTGCCGGGCGAGGTCGATCTGCCGACGTTTCCACTTTTTGCATTGTTCGATCCGGCGCTGGGTATGACCGCGGTCATCCCGGATATGGACCCGACGCGGCCGGCGTGGGTCGATCCGGAAAAGATCGCCCGGGCGATTCACGATCACATGGTGACGCACATGTTCGGCTCGCCTGCGCTTCTGGACAGGGTGGGGCGATATGGCGAGGGGCG
>CAZCGF010000192.1:0-7287 GCA_964498115.1 uncultured Planctomycetaceae bacterium
ACGGAGGAGCCCTCGGCGGGATTGTCACCGTGGCGATCGTCATCCTCTGCTGGATCGGCATGATGCTCGTCGCTGCCCACGGCGACCTCACCGCCTCGCGCCTGCGCAGCCGCGCGCTGGGCCTCGTCGTACTCCTCATCGCCTGCGCCGGCAGCGTCTTCGTGAATCCCCGCGGTGCGGAACTGCCGCGCGTCTGGCTCGACCTGATGAAGTCCGGCGTCGTCGCAAAAATCATGAGCGAACATGCCCCGCTGGAATGGACCAGCGTCGAAGCCCTGATGATCGGCTCGCTCGCGGCCTGTTACCTCGTCGTGCTGGCTACTTCATGGCGCCGAATGCTCCGCGTCACCTGGCTGCTCCCGCTCCTCTGGTTCGCGCTCACCGTCTCTCGCGTCAGACACGGCCCGCTCTTCGCCGTACTCGCCGGCCTCGCCATCGCTGAGATGCTGCCTCATTCGTCACTCGCGACTTCCCTCTGTGCGCCTTCGCCCGAGCAATCAAATCGCCACGCCCGATCGCGCGTCGCCCCGGTCGCCATCGCCGCCTTCGGTCTCGCATTGGCGGTTCAGGCCGCCGGACTGCGCATCCCGCTGCTCGGCACAGGCTGGGCGCGGTTAAACCCCCGCTATTGGCCCGTCGATGCGGCGCCCGCGCTCCGCGAGGTTATCGCGAAGTCCGGCGATCCGCGCGTCTTCAACCAGATGACCTTCGGCGGGTACCTGATTTACGCCGTCCCGGAGGCTCGGGTCTTCATTGACGACCGCTGCGAACTCTACGGCGACAAATTCCTCATGCAGTACGAGTCGCTGATGAACGCCCCCGAAGAGTTCGATGCCGTCGCGGCGACCTGGCCCTTCCCGCACGTCCTCGTTTCCGCCCGCTCCAAACTTGCCGCCCACCTTGCCGATCATGCCGATTGGCATCTCCTCCACAGCGACGCCACGTCGGTCCTGTACGCTAGGAATTCCGCCGTCCCCGCGAACTAGGCGTCAGTTGTTGCCGATCGCAGGGACTCCGTTTCCCGTTGCCGCTCGGCGTTCTATCGCGGGGGGCGCAGAAGTCTTCATTCGACGTGGCGGATTCTGCCGACCTTGCTTCACCGCGTCCGTCGTCCCGGCGCCTTCCATCATGTCTTTCATGTTTTCTCCGCCTTAAGTCGCGCCGAGATGCGCGCCGATAGCCACTTGCGCGGAAGATGATACGGCGAGCCAAATCCACCGGCCGCATCCATCCGACGGGCGTCGCTGCGAAGCGTCTCCGTCCACCGCGCCAGACGCCGACCGGGAGCCCGCGATTATGTCCAAACGAGAACTCATCGAGCGCATCATGCTGATCAACCGATCCGCCCGAAGGGAATTCCTTCAGACCTTCACCGAAAACGAACTCGCCGAATACCTCCGGCAGCTCGAATCCATCGGCCCAATCGAAGAAGTAGTCGCCTGGCCCATGGCGTCCTAATTCAGCGCCAGTCGGCAAGGGCGCTCGCCAATTCTTCATATATTCCCAAAACAATCCGCGCCGGCTCCCCGCGATCCACACGGCACGTCCGCTCATCTCACCTGATCGTACTATGCGGCACCCCGCTTTTTTCTGGACGTCACTCGTCCATTCGCCGCCACCACGACGATTCCCAGACCCGACGAAATCAATGATTCCTCAAAACTCGGCCCTTTATTCTCGGGCATCATTGGGGATAAGATAGGGGGGCGGAAAGCGGCACGGATTCCGTCGTCGATCGTTTGGATTGCCTGCGACTATTCACCCGCCGCCTGATCAGGGAACTCTCGCATGCCAAGAGCGCCAAAGCTCAAGGTCTTGTTCATCCTTCTCGCCGTGACCTTCGTCGCGTCCGCTGGAATGGTCTGTCCCATGGACACCATGCCATTGCAAACCGACACCGACGGTCTCGTCACGCTCAGAATTCAAAATCATTCAGGCCTGCCCGCCACCGTCAACGCCGAGTACATCCTCTCCGAAAAAGAGGTCCGCAAGACCCTTCGTTTCCTTGAGCAGAGCGGGCCCAATTCCGAGGTAACAATCCTCCCGACGCAGACCTCCGTCCTTCGAGTCGCCGCCTACGTGGCCCCCGAGATGACCACCCAGCAAGCGGCCATGGCCAAGCCCGGCGACCTGCTGATCGAACGGACTTTCCTCTGGCAGATCGACTTCCAGAACGGAGACACCATCAACTTCATCATCCCGCCTCCGCAGGGCCCGCCGCCCGGTGACATCATCGACTGCAACTCAAACGGCATCTCAGACATTCTCGATCTGGGCGCAGGGACCAGCCAGGACTGCAACTCAAACGGCCTTCCCGATGAGTGCGATATCGCCGAAGACCGAAGTACCGACTGCAATTCCAACGGCATCCCCGATGAATGCGACATCGCCGGTGCAGCGAGCGGCGACTGTAATTCCAACGGCGTCCCCGACGAATGCGACATCGCCGCCGAGGACGAGGAAGACTGCAATCACAACATGGTGCCCGACTCGTGCGACGTCATCACTGACGACGGCTTCCCCATGATGATTCGTTCGATGTCCGGCCTGCTCTTCCCGCGGGATGGGACCTATCAGTTGGCCATGGCTCCCAACGACGACAGCTCCTCTGCGGAGATCGAGCTCGGTTTCGACTTCGAGTACTTCGGCGTCGTCTATGATTCGATCTTTATCAATAACAACGGCAACCTGACATTCGCTGAGCCTTTCGGCGGATTTGTGCCGAGCCCGTTTCCCTACGCCGGCCGGAAAATCATCGCCCCTTTCTGGGCCGACGTTGACACGCGCATGGGCCACGGAAACGTCTGGTACAAGATCGAGGAAAACACGCTCATCGTCACCTGGGAAGAGGTCGGTTACTTCGACCAGCGCGGCGACAAGCGAAACACCTTCCAGGTCGCTATCTCCGACGGCACCAATGAGGCCATGGGAATCGGCGCAAACATCGTCTTTTGCTATGGCGACATGCAGTGGACCACAGGTTTCGCCTCCGGCAGCAACACCGGTTTCGGCGGAATCCCCGCCTCGGTCGGCGCCAACGCCGGCGACGGCGAGAACTCCTTCCTGATCGGCTTGTTCAACAAGGCCGGCGACGTCTATGACGGCCCCGACGGCGCGACCGACGGAGTCGATTTCCTCGATTGGAAGTGCTTCGCCTTCGGCGCCGACGAGCCCGAGGTGAATCAGGCACCGATTCCCCTCAACCTCCCTCCCAATTGCTTCGTGCGCATCAACCCGTCCATCGGCCAGGCACTCGATCTGAATCTCGAATTCGCCAGCCCCGAAGACGATCAAACCACCGCCGTCATCGTCACCGATCTCGCCGGCGCCGGCCTGCGGGGTCTACAGACCGCCTCCACGCCGGGAAGTGTCGCCACCGTCCATCTGATCTGGTCGCCGGACTGCGACGACGCGGGTCTCTACGGGCTCAGCTTCTCCGCCATCGACGACTTCACTCCGCCCGCGACTTCTGTGTCGCACTTCTGGATTGAGGTGGCCTGCACGAGCTACGACTGCAACGACAACGGCATCCCCGACGAGTGCGAGCCGGACTGCAACGCCAACGGAATACCCGACGATTGCGAAATGGCCCATTGCGAGGGCAACCCCGGCTGCGGCGATTGCAACGAGAACAACATCCTCGACGAGTGCGACATTCAGACCAACTTCAGTGAGGACTACAACACCGACGGCCTCCCCGACGAATGCGACGACGGCGGAGGCGAAGGAGACAGCCTCACCATCCAATCAGGCGGCAGTCTCGGTAAGAAGTCGGTCCCCGAAGTGGCGGAAGTCAGCACGCCCGTCACCCCCGTCGACTGACCCACGCCCGTCCGCTGAGTCTTCCGCGATCGTCACGACTGACAATTCACATCCCAGGTGCCGCCGTTGCACCCACCCAGTCCCGTGGTCGCCGTTTCAGCCGCAACCCCCCAAGCGCCCGCATGCGCCTCGCTGGATGCTTGATGAGTCGGCGTTGCCATCTATAATGCCCGCCGACGATTGGGTGCGATCTGACGGCTCGTGTCGCCGCGGTCATTGCTTGCGAGCCGAGGCAATCCGTTCGCCCTGACGAGACACCGAAGAGAAAGGATTTCTCCATGTCCGAGGCAAGCCCGGTTGACAGGCAGCCGACTTGGGCCGAGCAGTTCGGGTTCAAGCGACTCTTTTCGAGTTTTCGTCACGCCAACAACATCAACAAGCTCATCCTCTCGTTCTGCGGCGTCGTCCTGACCTACAGTTGGGGCCGCCTGCTGGACGTCGTCTGGGTCACTTCTCACAAGGTCGCTGCCGGGGTCGGCATGACCGAGGCCGCCATCTTCGTCGCCAGCGGCGGCAATCGCCCCGAAACCCTCGAGTGGATCAAGTCTCTCGGAAGCGACGCGGAGCGATCCGGCGTCTTCGCCGTTCTCCTCAGTCACCTCCTCACCTCCGTCAATCAACTGATCTCCGCCGTCCTATCCGTCAGCCCCGACGCATTCCTCGCCGGGCTGCGCAATTTCGTCCTCACCCTGATCTGGCTGGTTTCTCTCCATCCGGTCTACGCCCTGTTCTTCGTGGTCGGCTCGCTCAAGATTTGGGCCCTCTTCGGCGGCGCCATCTCCCGCGCCGCGGCCCTCGACGCCGCGCGACAGGAGCGAATCACCCTCGCCGAGGCGATTTCCTTCGCCAGGAGTAAGTGGTTCAGCTTTGTCATGGCCCCCTTGCTCCCCATCAGCATCGCCGTCGTCGCCGGCGTTTCCATCTTCCTGATGGGCCTGATCGGCTGGATCCCCTACATCGGCGAGGTCATCGTCGGCATTTTCCTGCTTCCGATTGCGATCCTCTTCGGCATCGCCGTTGCCCTCTTCGCCATCGGCCTCGTCGGCGCCTTCGGCCTGATCTATCCGAACATCGCCGTGGAGGGTTCCGACTGCTTCGACCCGCTCGGCCGGCTGCACTCTTATGTCTTCTATCGCCCGTGGCGCACAGCCGTTTACTACCTCTGCGTCATGGCCCACGGCGCCGTCTGCCTTGCATTCATTAAGCTCGTCGCCCGCCTCGCTTTGTGGGCGGCGCATCTTTTCCTCGGCTTCTCCATGAATTGGGGCAGCCCCTCCGTCGCTTCCGAATCCTCTGAGGGCGTCTCAAAGCTCAACGCCATCTGGCAGACGCCCGCCCTCACCGGCGAAACGACGTTTTACGGCTCCTTTGGCGAAGTCGAGCTCGCCGGCATGAGCGCCTTCGCCCAGTTCTTCTTCAAGTGCTGGATCTACGGCGTTTGGGGAATCGTCGGCGCATACGCCATGAGCTACTTCTTCTGTGCCAATACAAATATCTACCTCCTGCTTCGTCGAGAGGTGGACATGACCGACGTCGAGGATGTTTATCTCGACGACGACGCCGCGGCCGCCGCGTCGATCGCCGCACCTGCCGAATCGGGCGACAAGCCCAAGGGTTCCGGCGGCGTCTCGCTGCCCGTCGTCGGTTCCTGACGATTCATCGCCGCGCGGGGCGCGGCGGCGATGATCAGCGGCCTTGCTTTCTCGCGGTCAGCGAACCGCGAAGTTGAAAATGGGGGACCTTCTGAGAGGGAGGAAGACATGCGCCCGCCCGCGAAGTTCGCCCTGTTGTTCGCGCTTTCAGTTTCCGCGTCGCTGTCCACCGGCTGCGTCGAGCTCCAACTCATCTTCGGCCCCGGTGGCTTGTTCGGTCCCGGCGGCTCATCGGCCGGCTCAGGCACCACTGGAACCGGCGGCGTCTCAACCACCCAGCCCGCCGCCGTCCCCGGTCCGCTGTTCTTCGCGCGCCAGCTTGATCCCGTCCTCGAGTCCACCGCCGGCGCCCGCGTCATCGTCCCCGCCGATCTCAACAACGACGGCCTCATCGACTTCGTCTCCGGTTCCGCCGAGAGCCAGCCCGTGCAGATTCACCTGCGCACCCCCGGCACGGATAATTTCAACACCCTCTCCATCGCCGGCGAAGTTCCCATCTCCATCATGTACGACGTACAGGTCGCCGACTTCGATCAGGACGGCCGCCTCGATATCGCTGTCCTCGTCAACAACACAGGCATCATTCCCGTCGCCGGCGCCGTCAAGCGAGGCGCCGTCGTCCTGCTCTTCGCACCGCCCGATCCCGCCGATGCCATCGCCTGGCAGCAGGTCCTCATCAACGCCACCTTCACCCTCCCCAACGACGCCACCGGCATGACCGACTTCGCCGTCGGCGACATGGACGGCCAGAACGGCCCCGACGTCGTCCTCGGCTCCAACGAAGTCGCCAGCGGCAACAACGCCGCCAAGCGCATTTACCTCTTCCGAAATCCCGGCCCCGGCACCGCCCGCAATTCCGCCGCATGGCTCGGCCCCGACAACACGACCACCTTCCCGATCATCACCGAGGCCCCGCCCTTCAAGCAGTTGGAGCTCGCCGACATCGATCAGGACGGCGATCTCGACGTCGTCGCCACATTCCCGACCGCGCTCTCCAGCAACATCCGCTGGCTCATCAATCCGCTCGCCGAGTCCGGCGCCGCCGCCGTCGCCGCCGGCAACTGGACAGGCAACATCATCGGCGAACAGCGCCAGCTTTCGCCGCCCGATGACGCCCAGACCCCCGGCGCCGACTTCGTCTCCGTCGGTGACATCGACGGTGACGGCGATATCGATGTCGTCAGCGGTTTCCAGCAGCTTCGCGTGATTCAGTGGTTCGAGAATCCCGGACCGGGCCTCGTCCGCCTTCAGGGCTTCCCCTGGCGCGTCTACAACCTCGGCGAGTTGAATCAGGGCGCTTCGATGAATCAGGTGCAGGTCGTCGACTTGAATCTCGATGGCCGGCTCGATTGCTTCGTCACCGCCAACGGCAACATGGTCGGCTTTCAGCCGCGCACCGATGTGCAGGATTACTGGCAGCCCTTCACCATCACCGGGACCAATCCCGTCGCCAACATCGGTCGATGTGCCTTCGCCGACATCAATGCCGACGGCCTCCTCGACATCGTCGCCCCCCTCGACCGCGACGGCATCACCCTGGATCAGTTCCTCATCCTCCAGCGCCTGACGCCGTAGCGACCATCGCCCCGGTGCTAATGCGCCCCGTGGATCGCGTGGCCGAACATCGCCTCCGCCGCCTCGCCCAGCGTCTCGCTCGTCGCAGGGTGCGGGTGAATCGCCACGCCGATGTCCTCCGCCACCGCCGCCATCTCCATCGCCAGCACACCTTCAGAGATCAGATCGCCCGCGTGCGCCCCGACGATGCCGACGCCCACGAGCCGCTGCGAATCGACGTCGAAGATCATCTTCGTCA
>CAZCGF010000192.1:7387-8640 GCA_964498115.1 uncultured Planctomycetaceae bacterium
ATGCGCTTGTCGGTCGATCGTCGCGAGGGGTCCACCTCGATGAATCCGCGATCGTTCACCTTGACCTGCGTATTCTCCAGGCCGAGGTTGTCGCTGTTCGGCCGGCGTCCGACGGAGACGAGCACCCGGTCAAACTCCTCCGTCTTCTGCGAGCCGTCGAGTTCGTACGTAATCGCCACCCCCGAGCCGCTCTTCTTCGCCCCTTTGAGCGCCGCCCCGGTGATGATCGCCTTCATCTGCTTCTTCAGCTTCGCGATCAGCGGCTTGGCCAGGTCCGGGTCCGCCCCCGCGAGAATGTTCGGCAGCGCCTCCAGCACCGTCACCTCGCTGCCCAGCGCCGCATAGACCTGCCCCAGTTCCAGCCCGATGTAGCCGCCGCCGATGACCAGCAGCCTTCGGGGAATCTCCTGCACCTTCAGCGCGTCGGCCGCGTCCCAGCAGAGCTCGCGCGGCATCAGCGCCTCAGGCAGCAACTTGGCCCGCGAGCCGCTGGCGATGATGCAATGCTTGAACTTGATGCGCGAGACCTCGCCGCCCTCGATGCGCACCGTCTTGGAGTCTTCGAAGTAGGCCTCGCCGGTGATGTAGTCCACCTTCCGCCCGGCGAGCAGTTGCTTCACCCCGCCCGACAGCTTGCGGATGATGCCGTTCTTCCAGTCGCGCAGCCGCGTCACGTCGGTCTGCGGCTTGCTGAAGCTGATCCCGAAGGCCTCGGCGTGCGAAGCCTCGTCGATGATCTTCGCCACGTGCAACAGGGCCTTGCTGGGGATGCACCCCTCGCGGAGACAAACCCCGCCCGGCACCTCGGCCTTTTCCACCAGCGCCGTCGCAATCCCGTGGTCCGCCGCCGCCAGCGCGGCCACATAACCACCCGGCCCGCCGCCGATGACGAGTAGATCAACTTCCTGACTGAGTTCCCCTACGACCATGGCTCACACCTCTTGTAGGCAATTCGTGTAGTGCGTCGCCCCGCATCCATCGGGGCCGGATGGGATTCTATAAGCTCCAGACCCAAAGGTCGAAACCGCGTCTGGTGCCCCGAAAGTGCCGCCATAAAGCCCCCGATGTGCCGCCGGTGCGCCCCAGACGAGCCCCGGACTTTTAGTCCGGGCGGTCCCCATCCCACCATCGGCCGACCCCGCGCGCAAAACCCCCGATCCGGAGTTCATCCCGAATCCGCCACCCGCATGTCACTCGTCAAGAAGCTTGGACACGAAAGGCCCGATGTCCGCGTCAGTCATGATATGGTCGTA
>CAZCGF010000193.1:0-2467 GCA_964498115.1 uncultured Planctomycetaceae bacterium
ATCGTCGGCATCTCAACAGTCCTCCCCTACCCCGGACGGGGACGGGCCAACCCGCGGCTCTACAGCATGCATCGACGAATCCGCCGGAGCGACTTTGGGGTGACCGGATTGATTCGCCGATCGGGCGGCATCGCGCACAAAAGTCGAGTGGTCCGCCTCCAGCGCGGCGACAGCCTTGTCCAACTCGGGATCCGAAAGTCTGACAGACGCGGCGATGGCGGATTGCAGGTTACGCTCCACCTCGGCGGGCGCAAACTTGCGGGTCACCTGGACCCCGTTTTCCATGTATTGAAGTTCGATGCCTTCCCAATAGGTCCGGTCAAGCATGTTCAAGAGCACCAGCTTGCCGGACGAGCTCTCGAGGTGCGCCAGCGCCATCGCGGCATTCCACTGCACTTCCCGATCATCGCTCAGCCGATCGGCGAGCAATCGAATCGTCGCGGTATCGCCCGGTCGGGCCAGCACGGCAAGGGCCCCGCAGGCGACAATGCGAACAGCCGGAATCGGATCGTTCAGGAGCGCTGCGATGTCGGTGACTACGGGACCGGCGCTCACGACTTCAGGCATCATAGCCAGAGATTGAACGGCTGTGCGGCGCGTCGCCCAGTTCGGATCTTTCAGGAGTTTTGAAAGCGGCTCGACGGCCTTTTGCGACTCGAGTCGGGCAAGAGCCATCATGATGAAGTACTGCTGAGCCGAGGCGGGCTCATCCGTATCGCGGCCGACCGGGAACTTATTGAGAATCGCGATCAGCCGATCAGCGGTGGGATCGATCTCGTCCGATCGAAGAAACTCATCCCTCTTTTCGAGACGGCGGGCCAGTTCCTGCGCGGCCTGCCATGACTCCTTGGCGGCAGGCAGAAGCATCGTCCCGAGTGTCTTTTCGCCGGGATCGGCCTCCAATCGAGCAATAAGGTCGGAGAGGGTTTCCTGCTTGTCGGTCGTCGTCGTGCCGAAAAGCACGACGACCACTGAGACCGCAAGCAGCAGCACGACAATGAGCGCCGGGACAATGAACAATCGCCCCATCAGACGCGGTGTCATGGGTTGCAGCGGATTGTCGTTCGCGTTGTTCGTCGATTCAGTCAAGCTGCTCTACCGCGCCTGGATCATTGCGTCTGGCGACTGATATTACCGGGCCACCCTGGAATCACAACCAAGACTTCGTGAATAAATTCACAAATAGTCTCAATAAAATAAGGCGGTCACAGTGCCCCGCCGGCAAGTCCAATTCTTTACATTGCCGCTCCGAACCGGAGTTCAGAGCATGGTCCGATTCACAGGGAGATTATTGTTGGGTTTTCGCGCGTGTCAAGCGCAAATTCCCCCCCGCCGCGAACCGAAATCAAGGGGTCGCGGTAGGAAGTGAATTGGCGATTCGAAGCCGCTATCATCGAGTCCTTCCGGCGTGGCGCGTCCCTTGGCGTTCCTGTTCCCGGAGATGACCTGGACGAGCCAGCCCTACCCGGGGGAACTCATCGCTACAGAAGGCACGAAATGAATATCGATCTCTCCGGACCGGATATTTCACAGGCCGAAATCGACGCCGTCTCCGAAGTGCTGCGCTCCGGCAGGCTTTCGCTTGGACCAGCCGTTCCTCGATTTGAAGAGGCCGTCGCAAGCTATGTCGGCACGAAGCACGCCGTCGCGGTCTCCAGCGGGACGTGCGGTCTGCATCTGCTCGTTCGGGCGATCGGCCTTCAGCCCGGTGACGAGGCCATCACGACGCCCTTCTCTTTCGTCGCCTCGTCCAATTGCATTCTCTATGAAGGCGCGAAGCCGGTCTTTGTCGACATGGACCCGGACACATGGAACATCGACGCTGCGGCCATTGAGGCAGCGGTTACGCCGCGCACGAAGCTACTCATTCCTGTCAACGTGTTCGGACAGCCCGCCGACTTCGATCGCATCAGCGCAATCGCCCGAAAGCACAAGCTGCGTGTGATCGAGGACTCCTGCGAATCGCTCGGCGCAAATTACAAGGGCCGCATGTCCGGCAGCCTCGGCGACGCGGGTGTCTTCGGCTTCTATCCCAACAAGCAGATCACCACCGGCGAGGGCGGCATGATCGTCACCAACGACGACGAGATCGCCCGACTCTGCCAGTCCATGCGCAATCAGGGCCGCGACACCGGCATGGGCTGGCTCTCGCACGAACGACTTGGCTACAACTATCGCCTCAGCGATGTGAACAGCGCCATCGGCGCCGTGCAGATGCAGCGGATCGGAGAGATACTCGGCAAGCGCAGCCGCGTGGCGGAATGGTATCGAACGCGTCTGGCATCCGAGGACCGGCTCAGCTTCCAGAAGATTCAGCCGGACTGCTCCATGAGCTGGTTTGTATTCGTCGTGAAGCTGGCCGACAGCTACAGCGAGGAAGACCGCGCCGCCATGATCGAGAAGCTGCGGGCACGCGGCATCGGCTGCAGCAACTACTTCGCCCCCATTCACCTCCAGGCGTTCTACA
>CAZCGF010000193.1:2567-8627 GCA_964498115.1 uncultured Planctomycetaceae bacterium
CTCGAGGCCGACATGGACGCGGGCACCTTTCGACTTGTCTTTCCCGACGACGCCCGAACGATCACCGGCCGATTCGTACGCAGCGGTGACTCGTGGGAGATGACTGAGTTCAGCTTCGGCACGTCGGCGGGCGCCGCGAAGATGTCTCTCGACGCCGTGTCTCGCCAGGTCACGATGATCGAGACGACTCAGGGCGACATCTGGACGCCGAGCAAGATCAGTGATGCACCTTCGCGGGCGGTCTCAGGTGACCGCATCGAGAGCTATGTCCAGAGCAATACAGAATTGATGCCGCAGACAGACGGCTCCGGGAAGGGCAATTCGTCGTTGCTCTTCGCCGCGCCGTTCTTCTTCTTTGTCATGTTCATCTGGTCGCTTTGCGCGGTTCACGTCGTGCTGTGCCCGGGATTCCTGCCGATCTTCCTCGTCATCGGCGCCATCCTCGGTGGCCTGCCTCCGCCGAATGCAGGCGAACAGCAGATCCCACAGAACCAGGCGCCCGATGCACGCGACGATGCATTCACCACGCCTCACAACACCACGATCAACGCGAGTGTCCTGACGGACAACGGGGCCGGCGTCGACAGCGATCCGGACGGCGATCCTCTTTCGGTCTTGCTTGTCACCAGTGTCGCAAACGGAACGCTCAGCCTCCAACCGGACGGCCTGTTCACCTATACGCCCAACACCGGGTTTGTCGGTGCGGACACATTCGTCTATCGCCTCGAAGACGGCCAGGGCGGAACGGATAACGCAACGGTGACCATCACGGTTACCAACCTGCCGCCGGATGCGCGCGATGACGCGTTTTCGACGTTGATTGAAAGCCTGCTCACCGGCAATCTCTTCGACGACAACGGCATGGGGATCGACAGCGATCCGGATGGCGATGCCATCACTGTGACAGCGGTCGATGGATCGGCCGCGAATGTCGGCACGGCCTACATGCTGGCCTCCGGCGCGATCCTGACGGTCATGGCGGATGGGTCGTTCACCTACAACACCGCGGTTCCCCTGATCTTCGGGAAGGTGGACAGTTTCGACGACACCTTTACCTATACGATTTCCGATGGTCTCGGCGGGACGGACACCGCGACCGTGGTGATCACGGTCGACCTCTTCCAGCGTTAAGGCCGGCACCCTCGAATCAATCGCCTGCCCGCAATCACGCTTTTGGTGACGGCCCTGCCCCGCCTTCGCGCACCCGCACCATGACCAGCGTCAGATCGTCGCCGGGCGCGACGAGTCCGCTGAATCGGCGCACGTCCCAGAGCATTTGCTTCGCGGCCATCTGGATCGGCACATCCGACGGCATTGCGCCGTGCAGGCGCAGCGACTGATGCAGCCGCGGCCGACCGAAGGCCTGCCCGTCATAGTCCAGCGCCTCCAGTACGCCGTCGGTGCAGGTCATCAGCACGTCGCCGGGCTCCAACAGTACCTCGGCGCTTTCGTACTTCGCATGCTCCATGATGCCCAGTGCCAGCCCGCCGACATCCAGCTCCTTGACGACGCCGCCCCTGAGCAGAAGCATGGGTTCGTGACCGGCGTTGCAGTACTTCATCCGCGTGCCGTCCGCTGACAGCTCGGCGTAAAACGCGGTCGCGAACTCGTGCGGCAGCGTGTCGTGCTCCAGCCGATTGTTCACCGAGCTGATGATCTCCGTAATATCCGTCACTCGCCGGGCATGCGACCGCAGCGCAGAGCGCACGCTGGCCATCATCAGCGAGGCGGGAAACCCCTTGCCCACCACGTCGGAAATGACCAGGCCGACGTCGCCGTTGTCGAATCGAATGAAGTCGTAGAAGTCGCCGCCCAGTTCGCTGCTCGGCTCGTAGATGCACCCGAATTCATAGGCCGGTGTTGACGGCGGACTCGCCGGGATCATCCGCCGCTGCACGTCCGCCGCAAGTTTGATCTGTCGCTCGACCTTTTCGGCCTGGGCCATGTCGCGGCGAAGCCGGGCATTGACGATGGCCGTCGCGACCTGCGAGGCAATCGCCTCCAACAGCGACACCTCGTACTCCGAAAAGACATGACGCCGCCCCGTGTAGGCTCGCAAGACGCCGAGTCGCTTTCCGCCGCTCGAGACGCCCGTCACCAGCCCGCTGAAGAGCCCCTCCTCACGGGCCTTCTGCTTATGGAACACGCGTGGATCGGTGCGCAAGTCTTCGATATAGACCGTCTGACCGGCCAGCGCGTTCTGGTCGATCGGGCTGTCCATCGCCAAAATCTGGCCCTTGTCCAGATACTCCTTCGAAAGATTGGCAACTGAGACCATCTTGAGCACGCCGGTATCTTCATCGAGGAGGCGCAGTGCCGCCGCGCGCAGTCCCATCCGCGCGACAAGCTGCTGCGTCGCCGTATCGAGAATCTCCTGAAGGTCGGTGTGTTCGGCCAATGCCGCGGCCACATCGCGCACAACGGCCAGCTCATCGATGCGCCGGCGCAATTGATAAGACTGATAGCAAAGCCGGGCGATGGTATTGGCGAGCTGTTGCACGAAGGCCGTCGCCGACGACATGCGAGCATCAGACCACAGCGGCAGGCGACGGGCAGCCTCGCCCAGCACGTGCTGGTCCAGCCCGAACTCCTGCGCCAGCGCCGCAAGGCGATCCTCCCCCAATGGCCCCCGCGGTCGATCGCCGACAATGATCGCGCCGAGATGCTCGCCCCCGACAATGATCGGCGCGACATATTGCGAGAGGCCCGCGTGACACTCATGAAGGAGCGGTCCCTCGGGGCTGCCCTCCCCCGCCACCAGCCGTGAAGCGCCCGCGTGACTCATCTGACACGCCGTCTTGCCGGAAGGGCACGACTGCATGACCGAGCAGAAGTCCGCCTCCTCCGCCGGGAGCGTAATGGGCAGCCCGGCCGAATCGCGAATGCTGGTGGCAATGCCTGTGGCGCGCGCAAACCCATCCTGCAGCGCCTGGAGGGTCTCCAGGTCGACAAAATCCGTAAGTCTGGATTCTCGCGTCGCGGCCTGACTCATGTATGGATGAATGCCTCAAAAAAATGACGTGACGGCGGATGCGAATTCCGACCGGGAACTGCCCACAAACCGGGACGCCGCGCCCATCACGCCCGACAGCGGCTTGGGGCACGCGGCCGATCCACCTATCATAGATGTCATGGAACTGCCCCGCTACCCGGCACCGAATCTGATGCGCTACGGCCGCTACCTGGGCCACCATCCGCGCGAGGTCGTCTTGCTCAAGGGATTGCCGTGCATCTGGAGCCGGTGCAGTTTTTGCGACTACATCGACGACAATACGAACGACGAGGCCGAGATCCAGCGCGTCGCGGATGAAGAACTCGCTAAGGTCACCGGCCAGTACGGGCGTTTGCAGGTCATCAACAGCGGGTCGATCCAGGAATTACCGCTCGCCGTGCGCGAGCAGATCAAGCGACTGCTGGCCGAGCGCGGTATCGCTGATTTCTGGACCGAGTCGTATTGGGCCTATCGCAAGGACTACGAGGCGACGCGCCGATTCTTCGGCGTGGAAACGCACCTGTTCCTCGGCGTGGAGACGTTTGACGACAATCTGCGAAACGGCGTGCTGAACAAGTCCATGCACTGGGACTCGCCCGACGACGTGGCCGCGGCGACCGACTCGATCTGCCTCATGATCGGCATTCGCGGGCAGACGAAGGACATCATCCGCCGGGACATTGACATCCTCCGCTCAAAGTTCCGCTACGGGATCATCAATCTCTTCACCGAAAACCGCCTCAGCGCCGGGCTCATGGATTCGGAGATCAAGGCCTGGTTCCGCGAAGAGTTCGCCGGGCTTGAGGATGACCCGAACCTGAATGTGCTGTGGCAAAACACGGACTTCGGGGTTGGTTGAAATGACGGGGCTGAGGGGCGACGGCTACAACCTCACCGGCAACGTCTCCGGCGTCTGCCCGGAGTGCGGTAAAGCGATTGAATCACCCATAGAAACCACCCCCTGACCGCCCCTCTGGCACCCCTACCACCCTTCTGCGGGCCTGCGGTATGATAGGGCCCAAGGGAAGCGGCCTCGCCGCCGCCGGAGCGGAGTCAACTGATCGAAGCCTGACGCATTACCCCGTTGCATAAGCGCATCGAGCCCGCTGCCGATTTCCCGGCACGATGCCGGTGCGCCGAACCCGCCGGAGCAGGAGTCCATGACCACCACCATGAGCAGCACCGAGAGCACGAAACGAGCGACGCAGCCCACATCAACCGCCGCGACCCCCTCAGCACCCCCGCCGCACGCGACGCACGCTCCCGGCGAGGCGAAGTCCAGCCTCTTCGAAAACGTCATCAAGCAGTTCAACAAAGCGGCGAGCCTCATGGGCCTCGACGCCAACATCGGCAAGATTCTCTCCAAGCCGCAAAACGAGATCTCCGTGAACTTCCCTGTGCGCATGGACGACGGCCGCGTTGAGGTCTTCACCGGCTACCGCGTTCAGCACAACAGCGCCCGCGGTCCCTTCAAAGGCGGCCTGCGCTATCACCCGTCGGTCGATATCGACGAAGTCCGGGCACTGGCGGCGTGGATGACCTGGAAGACCGCTCTGACAAACATCCCATTCGGCGGCGCTAAGGGCGGCATACAGATTGACCCGTCCAAGTATTCCACCGACGAGCTTCAGCGAATCACCCGCCGCTTCACATACGCCCTCGGCGACAACATCGGCCCGGAGTACGACATTCCCGCGCCGGACATGAACACCAACCCGCAGATCATGGCGTGGATCCTCGACACCTATTTGAGCACGATTCCGCCGCATGCCCGGCAAAACTGCACCCACGTCGTCACCGGCAAGCCGATCGTCTCCGGCGGAAGCCAGGGCCGCGACAAGGCGACGGGCCAGGGCATCGTTTATCTGATCGAGGAATGGGCCAAGGATCACTCCCTCGATTTAAAGAACGCCACCTACACCCTTCAGGGCTTCGGAAACGTCGGCTCGTGGACGGCTCGGCTGATGAAGCCGCTGGGCGCGAAACTGCTGGCGGTGGAAGACCACACCGGGGCCATTTCCAATCCTGACGGTATCGACCCCGACCGTCTGCTCGAGCACGTTCGAGCGCGCGGCGGCGTTCGCGGATTTGCCAAGTGCGCGACGATCGACCATGTCGAGATGCTCAAGATCAAGGCCGACTTCTTTATCCCGGCCGCCATGGAAAACCAGCTCACCGCGTCAACCGCCCCGCTGCTCAATGTGAAGATGGTCGCCGAGGGCGCCAACGGCCCGACGAATCTCGAAGGCGAGGCGATTCTCGCTCAGCGCGGCATTGAGGTCCTGCCGGACTTCCTCTGCAACGCCGGCGGCGTCATCGTCAGCTACTTCGAATGGCTCCAGAACAAGCGCAGCGAGTATTGGGACCTCGATGAGGTGGACACCAAGCTGCGAAAGAAGATTCTCGGCGCCTATCGGGCCGTCCGGGAAATGGCCGCCAAGCACCATACCGACTGGCGAACGGCCGCATACATCGTCGCGATCCAGAATCTGGAAACGGTTTACAAAGAGCGCGGCATCTTCCCCTAGGCCCCACACGTCGAAAAAATGACACGCCTCATCGCCGTTTGATGCGAAGGGGCCCTTTGCCCGCGCAGACCCTCCAGAACCTACGCGCCCATCTGCTCCATAACACCGCCCCGCCTCAATGAGATTCGACTCTTCGCGGACTGATAACTCGAAAACGCGCATCGCGTCCCGCCGTGAGGGACGATTGGCCCCCGAAGTGCCTGTTTGTGGCCACCCCGCCGAATCGGTCCGCCCCGTATGGGCTGACCGGAGGCGTGGGTCCGAGTAGTCGCCGAAAGTTGACTTAATGCCGGCGACTGCGAATAGAACTAATAGCTCACAACGCGGGCTCGGGCTCGCTCTTGAAGGGCAATACAGGGGAACTCAGAAATCTTTGGGGGGTATCAGAATGCGGATCATCAAAGCACTTGCCGTGGTTGCCGTGGTCGCGATGTCGACCGTGTCCGCCGCCCAGGCCGACACGATCATGTTCAGCGACAACGTCGCGCTGCAACCGACGAATTTCATGACGTCCGTCACGCTGCCGAAGTTCGATCCGTC